>NZ_BAAACF010000001.1:1716722-2206933 GCF_039521365.1 Clostridium malenominatum | reverse complement strand
CAGCCAGTAACATGCCCTTATAGGGCTAGAGCAAACCACCCGTTTTACGGGTGGTCATGATTATATATTTGATTTTACCTATAATACCAAATAAAATTGACTTAACTTTATAACACAAAAAATATATGCTATGCATGGTATAATATAAATTAGAGATAAAGAAAAAATAAGGGAAGGGATGAGAGATTGAATAAAATAGATAAAAATAATAGTATAGTGATATTTTTAAAGTTGTTATTATTTATGTCCATAACCACATTTTTATGTAGTAGTGTGCTATCATTATTTTTCGGACCTATAAGGCAAAATACTAGTGGAAAAATATCATTTGTCATTACATTTAGTTTATTCTATAGCCTATTTGCAACGGGTCATTATAAAAAGCATAGGCTAGAAATTCCATGTGGAGAAAATAATGAAGAAATGATTTTTAAAATAGAAAAGGTTATGAAAGATAGTCATTGGTCTATTATAAAAAGAGATGAAAAGCAAATAGTGTTTAAATCCTCTCTATTTAAAACAATTTGGAGAGAATATTTAACTATTAATATAAATGAAAAAAATTTGGAGATAATAGGGTATAAACAGTTTTTAGAGCATTTAAAAGTGGAAATAGGATTAAAAAAGAAACCAAAAAAAATATACAAGATTATTGCGATAGCTTCACTTATATTAATGCTATTCCTACCTAATATAATTACCAGCATAAATAGAAACAAGAAATATAAAAGTTACGATGTAGCTTTAGAGACAGCAATTAAATCCAGAGTTGGTGACGAAAATTATGGGAAAGTTGTTAAGCTTTTAGAAAAAAATGCTGGAGATAAATCCATTGTAGTTTTAAAATCAAAACTTCCCTTTTTTAAAGAAGGAAAGATAACTGACGGAGTGTGTATTGTAAAAATAACAGAAAAAAGTGGCAAGTATAAGTATTTAGCAACACCTTTTTTTGTGTTAGATTATGAAGGGGAATTAAATGCACCTTACGCATTGGTTGAGGGAGTAATTGAAATGGATAAAGATACAAAGATTTATTATGGAATAGGTAAAATCATGGATAGTTCCTACCAGTTAGTTACAGAGAATAAAAATTATAAGGAAATAAACAGAGCAGAAGATAATATATTTATAATTTTGGATAATAAAAAATATGAAGAAATTGAGTTTGAAAAATACCTTAAATTTTAGAATACTTTAAAGTACTTACAAACTGTGCAACTTCATTACGCTATTAATTGGGAAAGTAAGATTATAATAAGAATTTTATAGCAAGGAAACAGAAAAGGTTTGGTTAAATCCAAATCTTTTCTGTTTTTGTATACTAAATATTTGAACAAAGGCTAAAAAATTAAATTTTGGAGCAATTTTGTTAAATGACCCCAAATAGTGCTGGTGCTATAATTTTATTAAAGGAGGGAGTTATATGTCAAATACATCTACTAATACCAATACCAACGTATCAACAAATTTAGCCTCTACCAAAGACTTGAAAAGAGTACTTGGTAGAAAGGAACTATTGTCCATAGCAATTGGACAAACAATCGGTTCAGGGGTTTTTGCACTTACGGGGGTTGCTATAGGGATGACGGGGAGATCTACTAGTTTGGCAATGCTTATAGCGGCAATATTTACATTAGCCATGACTGTACCTATGATATTTGTAAGTGGAACCATAAGAATGAGAGGGGGATTTTACACTCAACTGGCACTTTTATCTCATAAGGCATTTTCAGGATTTTTTATAATTATTCACATCTTAGCTTGGTCCGCACTATCTATGTATGCAATTAGTTTTGCAGATTATACCTTTGCTTTAATACCAGGAATTAATAAGACCTTAGTGGCATTTGTGGTATTAACAGTTATATATTTAGTAAACCTATTTGGAATGGAAGGAGCTTCTAAGCTTCAAACTTTAATGACAGTAATTATGACCATTGCAATTGTGGTTTTCTCAGCCTTTGGAATAGGTAAGATCCAACCAGGTTTCTTTAGTCCACCGGATTTTATGACTAACGGAGTTTCAGGTTTATTTGCAGCTGGGGCACTGCTTACTTGGGCTATTGGGGGAGCTAATGTTGTAATACATCTTGGAGCTGAAGCTAAAAACCCAACTAGAGACATCCCATTTGCAGTTATTGCAGGTACATTAATTGTTGCTATTTTCTATGCATTTATGTCAACTGTTGCGTCAGGGGTATTACCAGTTTCAGAGGTAGCTGGACAACCATTGACTCTTGTGGCTGAAAAAGTTTTATCAAAACCATTATATGTGTTGTTTGTAGTTGGTGGAGCTATGTTTGCGTTAATTACTACCTTAAATGCTTGTTTTGGATGGGTTACTAAACCTATATTACAAGCTAGTGTAGATGGATGGTTACCAAAAGGTCTTGGAGCATTAAATAAATATAAAACTCCATACATCATATTAACTCTTTTATATATAGAAAGTTTGATTCCAATATTTTTTAGATTTAATGTATCAACCATTGGAAACATGGCCGTTATTTTAAACAATTTATTCTTTGCTATAGTATGTTATTCAGCAATAAATCTTCCTAAGGTACTTCCAGATTTGTGGGCAAAATCAAAATATCATGTTTCTTACAAGGTACTTGCCTTCTTTAGTATTTTAGGTGCCATATCTACTATTGCACAGATATGGCTATTGGTTGGAGTTCTTACGCCAGCAGAATTTATAGGAAATGGAGCTGTTGCTATCTTTGCTATGGGCTATTCAGTACTAAGGTTAAAATCTGGAAAGGTAAATATGGAAGTAAGTTACGAAGAAGCATAGTTAAAAGATGTAATGATGAAGGGAGAAAAAGTTATGAAAGATTATAAAAATTTACTTAGTCCTATAAAAGTAGGAGCACTAACTTTAAGAAACAGAATTGAGGCTGCTCCTAGTAATACAGGAAATGGAACATTCGAGGGTTTTTTAACACCAGAAAGTATTGGATATTTTGAACTAAAAGCTAAGGGTGGGGCTGCTATTGTAACTATAGGTGAAAGCAATGTGCATACTAAAACTGGTGTAGCTCACGGAAGAATGCCTTGTCTTGATAATCCTGATATTTTACCATCACTTATAAGAACTACGGATGCAATTCATAGGCACGGAGCCTTTGCCTCTATACAATTGCTTCATCCGGGAAGAAGAGCTAATAAAGACTATTATAATGGTGCAGTATATGGTCCAAGTGCAGGAGAGCCTTTATTTGGAGGGCCTATTGTGGAAATGAGCGAAGAGGTTATACAGGAAGTGGTTGAAGCCTTTGGAGATGCTGCAGAAATGGCAAAGCTAGGCGGATGCGACATGGTAATGATTCATGGTGCCCACGGATGGCTTTTACATCAATTCCTATCCCCACTTAACAACCACCGTACTGATAGATTTGGGGGGAGCTTAGAAAATCGTGCTAGAATTTCATTAATGGTTATAGATAATATTAGAAAGAAGTGTGGTCCAGATTTTCCAATTGAGTTCCGTTTAAGTGGTTCTGAACACGTAGAGGGTGGCTTAACGATTAATGACATGGTAGAGTTTGCAAAATTAATTGATGGCAAGGTGGATATAATTCATGTTTCCAGCTGTACTTTCCATAATCCTGCAACTAATACTCATATGTTCCCATCACCTTTCCATGAGCGTGGAATTAACGTACCTTTAGCAGCAGAAATAAAAAAGGTAGTTAAAACACCAGTGGCTGTAGTTGGGGGAATAAACGATCCTGAACTTATGGAAGAAATAATTTCTAGTGGAAAGGCAGATATAGTTGCACTAGGAAGACCACTACTTGCTGACCCTTACTTACCTAAGAAACTTATAGCGAAAAAAGAAGAAGATGTAAGCCCATGTGTACGTTGTTTAGTTTGTTTAAGTGGAGATTTTGTTCCATATATAAAATATCCAATTAGAAGCTTAAAATGCTCTGTTAACCCAATTATAGGAAGAGAGCAGGAAGCTATGGTTGCAAAGCCACCAGTGGATAAAAAGAAAGTACTGATAATTGGTGGGGGACCTGCAGGTATGCAAGCAGCAATTACTGCTTCAGATAGGGGACATGAGGTTATACTTTGTGAGAAAAATGATTCTTTAGGAGGAACAATAAACCTTATAGAAAATATAGATTTTAAAGAAGATCTTAAAAAATTTAAGGATGTACTTATTAAAAGAGTTAATGAAAGAGCAATTAGGGTTATACTAAATACTGAAGTAACAGAAGAAGTTATAGAACATTTAGCACCAGATATTGTAGTGGCAGCCATTGGAGCGGAGCCAATTATACCAAAGATACCAGGAATGGATTGTAAAAATGTAATAACAGCTATAGAAGTTACGGAAAAAATCCATGATATAGGGGAAAACGTGGTTATTATTGGCGGCGGATTAATGGGTTGTGAAGAAGCTTTAAACCTAGCACAAAAGGGTAAAAAGATTACAGTGGTAGAAATGAGACCAGATGTGATTATAGACGGAGCATATTTATATAGGGAAGCATTGATGATAGAAATGAAAAAATGGCCTATAGAACTTATAACTAACACTCAATGCAAAGCTATAAATGATAGAGGTGTAATTGCTTTAGATAAAGATGGTAATGAAATTCAATATGAAGGAGATACCATTATAATAGCCACTGGTTTAAAATCAAAAGCATCTCAAGTGGATGCTCTAAGAAAATATAATCTAGAATTTTATAATATTGGAGATAGCCTTAAACCTAGAAAGGTACTGGAAGCTGTAAGAAGTGGCTACGATATTGGCATGACAATTTAATTCTCTTTTTAACCGAGTGTAATCTTCAATTATACTCGGTTTTTTAAAGTTTACACTAATAAGGTTTAGATAGTCTATGATATAATAATAGTAATATAATGGTAATATAATACAAAATAAAGTTCTAAAAAACAGTAGTGGGGTGATTATAATGGACAAGTCTATTACAGAAATAAACAGAGAATTTGATATTCCAAACACTTTTAGACGTTATAATGGCTACCTAAAGAAAGGTAATTATGAATTTTACTGTCAGGAGTTTGCGTATAGTGCTATATATGGAAATTTAAATCTAGGTAGATTAAGCTACATTTTGGAGTTGCTTAATCTAGACAAACTTCCACAAATACTGTTTCTGGTTAGGCTTGATGATTGCCATGATATTTATAATTGTTTTCCTAGGTTTTCAATTTACCCCCAAAAGATAAGCGTCATTAATCAATTGGAAAAATCTTTGAAAGATCAGGATATACAAGGAGTGGTGGCTTCTTTTCTTGGGAGAGACACTATTGGAGCATTCCTATGTTTTCAAGAGGAAAGGGATACAAATCGACATCGGAAACAATTAAAAGATTTATCTCAATCTTTAATTGATGATGTTAAAAAATTCGCCAATCAAAGTATATCAATTGGCATTAGTGACTTTTGTGAAAATATCAATCAATTTCCTAGGGCCTATTCTCAATGTCAGAAAGCTTTTGAGAATAATTTTAGTAAAGGGAGAGGGACATATACCTTTTATGATGAGGTGGAAGAAGTACATATTTTGTTGCGTAAAGAAGACATGGATAGTTTTGCCACAAAAATTATTTTTCATATTGATAATCTGAATTCTAAAGGATATATTGGAGTAATACATGAAATGATTAATCATATTTGTGATACAAACACTTCTTCTGTTGACGCTCGTATGCATATGGTTAAGCTAATTGATCATGTATCAAATTACTATATTGACCAAGGAATAGAAAAAGAAAAAATTGACCACATAAGTATAGTAGCAATGAAGGATATTCTCAATAGCAATTTTATTAGCTCAATAGAACAGATTATAATTGCATTTTGTGGAGAAATTATGAAAAGTACCATGATAATACATCAAAACATCCATGAGAAAATGCGATTATTTGCAGATGAATGTATAAAAAAGTATTATAATGATTGTGATTTTAATTTAGCAAAAGCAGCTAAGTTATGTAATTATAGCCCTTATTATTTTGGGAGGTTATTTAAAGATTTGTTTGGCGTATCCTTTAATCAACATTTAACTAATTACCGCATTGAAAAGTCAAAGGAACTTTTAACACAAAGTCAATTATCCGTAGAAGATATAGCTTTTCAATTAGGGTTTTGTAGCGTTAGTTATTTTTGTACTGTATTTAAAAGGACAATGGGCTTAACTCCAAAACAATATGTGAAAGACAATGCTTAGTTTAAATTGAAGGGTTCCTTACAATATTTTTACCAACCTCTATTTACAAGAGAAGCACCTGAAATCTATAAAGATCAATTGGTTTAAGGAATTTTATAAATAATAAAAAGTTTTTTAAAATCAGCTGGTAAAAAAATAGAGGGATGTAGCATTTACAAGGGTTTATGTGGTATCATTAGAATAACAAATGCCCATTTTACAGCTGTTGAACCTTAACATAGGATGTATTTAAATCTCTCCTTATAGTAACTTATACCACATGCTACCATCGTTGAACCTTAACATAGGATGTATTTAAATTTTTCCGTCATATCCCCAATACCATTAACCCAAACGTTGAACCTTAACATAGGATGTATTTAAATATTAAAGGAGAACTGCTAAAAACTGAATTGATAACGTTGAACCTTAACATAGGATGTATTTAAATTAAAAAGGCATTTGCTTTGCTAAAACAGGGAATTGAGTTGAACCTTAACATAGGATGTATTTAAATTTTAACTTGTCGATACAATTAGGATCAGCAGTTAAGGTTGAACCTTAACATAGGATGTATTTAAATTTAAATAAAAATATATTAAAGGAAACAGCTTAAAAGTTGAACCTTAACATAGGATGTATTTAAATGACATAATTCATATACGTAAAAAGTTTTCAGTAAATGTTGAACCTTAACATAGGATGTATTTAAATAGGCATTTTTTGCACCGTACAATTGCTGTAATTGGGTTGAACCTTAACATAGGATGTATTTAAATAAACATGGTGCTGGAAAACATTAAATACAGAGCGGTTGAACCTTAACATAGGATGTATTTAAATCTATTATGGATATAAAGTTGCAATAAACCTTGTACGTTGAACCTTAACATAGGATGTATTTAAATCAAAACTTTAAGTGAAGTAAAATTTCTGATATAAGTTGAACCTTAACATAGGATGTATTTAAATCAGATAGTAAATTTAATAGTTAGCAAAGACAAAAATGTTGAACCTTAACATAGGATGTATTTAAATAAAGGTAAAAATGAGAGTTGTAGCAGAGAGTAAAAGTTGAACCTTAACATAGGATGTATTTAAATTCGCTCACTCACACTCGGATTAGCTTATTTAGTTTTAGTTGAACCTTAACATAGGATGTATTTAAATAGGACATTCATTCCATTTACTAAGAATACAGATAAAGTTGAACCTTAACATAAGATGTATTTAAATCTGTTAAATCAAACATCTAAGATACTTGGAGTATCTGTTGAACCTTAACATAAGATCTATTTAAATCAGTCTGAAAAATGTGGTTGTGATGCAACCCTTTTTTTATTAATTTCATAGAAGAAAAAAACTATGTTTGGTGACATTTTTATGATTAGAATTGTCACCTCTAAAATTTATATAAAATTAAAGTCATTCCTTCGACAAAAAGGAGGAAAAAATAGAACTAAATAGAAATTATGATTAAAGGGGGTGAGACATTGAAGGTTACTGAATTAATTTTAAAGGTTTATTTAATTAAAGACATAAGCTATCAAGATTCGCTCAGTTCAATAGCAAAGATAGTAGATAAAAGTCTTTTGAGAGAAGAGGCATATGCAAATTTTCATGAAAAAAATACATATAAAAATTATGTTTATACATCTTTATATCCTTTAGAAAAAACTAAAATATATAGAGCTGGTAAAATATATACAATTCAGTTAAGGACAGTTGATGAAAACTTAGCTAATTATTTTCAGAGGAATTTAGTGAATGAATATAGTGATGAAATTAAAGTATTAACAATTGATAAAAAAATAATTCCTCAAAGATATATAGAAAAAATATATAGTATTACTCCAGCAGTGGCTAAGTTTCCAAATGGATACTGGAGAAAAAATGAGACTTTAGAAAGTTATGAAAAAAGACTAAAGGAAAACTTAATTAAGAAATATAATAAATTCTTTAACGAAACAATTAATGAAGAATTTGAATTTATAACATTTTTAAATTTTGAAAATATGAAACCGATTTCAATGAATTATAAAAACATACGCATGTTGGGAGATAAACTTACCGTAAACATTGCTGAAAATAGTATGGCCCAGGAATTAGCGCATTTTGCATTAGGAGCAGGAATACTTGAAATGAATTCAAGGGGATATGGATTTGTCAATTATAAGTGGCTTTAGGGAGGTGAGTAAGTGTTAGCTGATGTTATAAAGACTTTTGAAAAAGAGTACAGGAATAAGGGCGAAAATTACATAATAGATTCTTATATTCCATCAGATGGAGAGTATGTAATTGTTGAACCTTTAGAAGATGATTTTAGAATATTAGAAAAGGTTATTATTAAGCAAGATAAAAAGACCAGGGAAATTGATAAAACTAACCAATATTTTGATTTTATATGTAAAGCAGATTATATGAGTAAATATATAGACTCTAATAAGGCTATAGCTGATAAAAATATACATAGTAATAATTACTTAACGTTCTTTGTAAAAAAAGAAAATATCCATAATGGAAAAATAACCAATATAATCATAGAAAATTATTATAAAATATTGAAAAATCCATTAACTAAGTATAGTAAAGCAAATGCTAAAAAACTTTTTCAAGAAATAGAAAAAAAGAATGGTAAGTCTGATGAGAGAAAAATAGACAGAATTGAAAGTTGGATTAAAAACAATATATATAATTTGGTAGAGAAAGATAGTAAGGACAAATCATATTTAAAAATATTTTTTAAATATGATTTAGAAGAATATAAAAAAGAAAGTGAAAAATATATACTTACAAATATCTATAATAGCAACGATTTTAATGTGATTATAGATGGACAAATTTTTGGCCTTCCAAATGATAACATGGGTTTAAACGCAAAAAAACCATATCTAGAAAATAAGAGCAGAAAAACGCAGGTACCTTATTTATTATCTCAAGAAGAAGTTTTAATGCAAAAAAGGCTTTTTGATTATTTAATGACCCAAGTATCGATTGGAAATATAAATATCTACCTAAATGAAGATAAAATAAAGGCATTACCAAATGATGAAACACTAGATGAAGATTTTTCAGGTTATTATTTAAGGATTAAAAAGGGCAAAGAAGTAGAGATTCATGACTTTGATACTATAGGGCTCTATGCCCCTAAAATTAAGCCTATGAAGTTGAGGAATGTACTGGAGCTTGAAAAATCTAGACTGGAATATACATCAATAAATAGCATAAAAGGTATGAAAAATATAATAAACGAAGTGTTTTTTAGTAAATTTTTAATGGCAAATTATTTTACAGAAGCGAAAGATTTAAGTATAAAAGATAATTGTTTAAAAAGAAATTTGTTAATATCAAGAACAACTCTTTTTAGTTGGTTCTATAAAGGTAATAAAAACAATGTATGGAAAATTTTAAACTTCAGTAGTTTAGATTTAATAAAGGGTTCAATAAACAATGGATATTTGTTAAAAGCTAGTGAACAGTTTAACTTAAGATGCTCATTGTCAAACTATTTTCAAGGAGGAGATAATATGGCAGATGTTTTAATGGATGTGAAAAATTCATTAAGAGAAAAAATAAATAAAAATGACACGGAATTTATAGAAAATGATAAAGAATACTACTTTGCCGTAGGGCAATTGGTTAATTATTTTATTTCATTAAGTAAGGGAAAAAACAAAGTACATTCTCTTGCTAATCCAATTATTAATGCAAAATCAGATGAAAGAATAAAAGATGAATTAAGAAGAATGTATAAGAAATACAATTACACAATAAATACTTCAAATAGAAGGTTTAGAAATTTGTTTGCCATGGTTTCAGCTTATGAACCAGAAACAAAAATTGAAGAAGATTTAATCATAGCGGGATACTTACATAGCAGTTTAATATATGAGAAGTCAGAGAAGGAGGAAAAATAAAATGAATAAGAGAGTATATGGAGTGTTGGGGATAGCTTCAAGGATGAGCAATTGGAATGCAGATTTTACTGGATATCCTAAAACAACATCAGCGGGAGACGTGTTTGGAAGCGACAAAGCATTTAAATATCCTATGAAGAAGATGTGGGAGCAGCAAGGAGAAAAGGTTTTATATATAAAATCTGTAAGACTACAAGAAAATAAAAAGGGGGAAATTGAACTTTTACCAAGATCCTTGAAAGAAAGATATGAATATATTTTTAATGAAGAAGATTTAAAGAAAAATAAAGATAGTAAAAAAATTTTATTAAATTTATTTAGTGCTATAGACGTTAAAAACTTTGGTGCTACTTTTGCTGAGGAAGGAAATAACATTTCCATAACTGGAGCAGTTCAAATTGGACAGGGATTTAATAGATATGATGAAACTAACGCAGAAGAACAACAAATTCTTTCACCTTTTAGAGATGCAGCAAAAAAGGAAGGGAAAAATGAAGAGGAAGATGCTAAATCATCTACTTTAGGAACTAAAATAGTTAGTAACGAGGCGCATTACTTTTATCCTTTTGCTATAAACCCATCTACATATGATCAATTTAAGGAACTAGGAGTAACAGAAGGTTATACAGAAGAAGATTATAAAAAATTTAAAGAAGCTTCAATGGTAGCAGCTACATCATATAGTACCAATTCAAAAATTGGATGCGAAAATGAATTTGCTTTATTTGTAGAAACAGAATCTGATTTATATTTACCTGATTTATCTCAATATATAGATTTTGAGAAGGATGATAATAAGAGTACCATAACCTTAAAATGTGATGAATTACTAAATACACTAAAAGATAGAATTTATAATGTAGAAATATACTATAATCCATATACCATAGAAGTTTTAGCGAATATAGAGAAAGCTAAGAAGTTTAACATTTTTACTAAAGAAGAGGTGTAAGAATGGATGCTTTAAAATTTACTTTAAGTGGGAGGACAGCTTTTTTTAAGAAGCCTGATGTGAATACCTATTATTATTTCACTTATGGTAATATTCATAAAGTAGCTTTACTTGGGATATTAGGAGCTATAAATGGGTATAAAGGTTACAATGATCAGCAGCAGAATAAAAATCAAGTATATCCTGAATTTTATGAGAATCTTAAAGATATTAAGCTAGGTATAGTGCCTAGAAATGATAAAGGGTATATACCTAAAAAGATTCAAGTTTTTAATAACTCTGTAGGTTACGCTTCAAAAGAGCAAGGGGGAAACCTTATAGTAAAGGAACAATGGCTAGAAGAACCTAAATGGGATATATATATACTTATTCAGGGAGAAATTGAGAAGGAATTAGCAGAGAGAATGAAAAAGTTGAAGTTTAAGTATATACCTTATTTAGGAAAGAATGATCACATAGCTAATATTACAAATATAGATATTATTAAGAATGTAGAAAAATCAACAAATGTATATAATATAGACAGTTTATTTATAAAGGAAAATTTTAAATTTATTGAACATGAAGATGATTTTGATGATATGGATGAAGAATATGTTCCCATATATAAATATGAAGAAATGTTACCAATAACCTTAGATAAAGAAACTAACAAATACAATTTAGGAACCTTTATATACACTAATTCAAAGGTGAATTGTGTAAAAGATTCATTAGTGTATAAATGTAATGAAAAAACAATATTTTTCTTTTAAATGTAGGAGGGTCAACCCTCCTTTTTATTAAATAAATAGGAGGTAGTTATGTATTTTCATGGAGTAGAGAAATTTGATTTAGAAAAATTTATAATAAATAGCGAAAAAATATATGCTCATATTGATGGAAATAAAAAAGAAACATTGAAAGAGCATATTGATTTATCATTAAAATATTTCTATAAAATCATTGAAAAAAAGAAATTAGACAATGTATTTTTAAATTTTGAAAATGTATTAGTAAGTAAACTTTCTGATAAAGGGAAAAAATTATATAAAGAAATGATGCTTAATACTGTGTATATGCATGATATAGGAAAGATTAATTGTAATTTTCAATATGTAAAAATGAATAATAAGGAATTTAAAGGGGATGAAGGATTAGAAGTAAATAACTCAAAACATTCCATGCTTTCTTCATTGATATACATGAATCAATATTTTAATAAAATAAAAGAACATGAAATTAAAAACGAACAAAATATTTTAAGATTATTTATGGTGATAAACTCTTATATAATATCTAAACATCATGGAGCGTTAGATAGTTTAAATGAGTTTAGGGAAAAGTTTTTAAATTGTGATGGAGAAGGAAAAAAACTATATACGGAACAACTGATAATTTTCAATAAAACATATAATGAAAAAATAATATTTAATGAAAAAAATCAACTTTTAGATAGAGTCTTTAATTCAATTGAAAAGACATTAGATGAATACGAAAAAGAAAACAATGAAATATCTATATGTTTTTATATTTATGAAAGATTTTTAACCTCTATTTTATTAGCTTGTGATTACTACTCCACCTCCGAATTTAAAAATGAAAAAGAAATAGATGATTTTGGAGAAATAGAGGATATTGGAATATTCTATAAAGTATTTAAAGATACAGAAATTTATAAGGGTATAAGAAAGTATGAAGAAGAAAGTTATGGTAAAATTCAAGACTTTAAAGATGTAGATAATATCAATATATTAAGAAATGAGATGTTTCTTGATGCAGAGAAAAATTTTATTAAAAACATAGACAAAAATATATTTTATTTAGAGGCACCAACAGGAAGTGGTAAAAGTAATGTAAGTTTAAACTTGAGCTTTAAAACCATAGAAAATTCAAAAGAGGCAAATAAGATATTTTATGTATACCCATTTAATACTTTGGTGGAACAAAATATTAAAACTTTAGAAAAGATTTTTAAAAATAGTAGTGTTATGGAAGATATAGCTATAATAAATTCCGTTGTACCAATTAAAACAAAAATAAAAAATGAAATGAAAATAGAAGAAATAGATAAAAATGAAGATAGTGATGTTATAAATGTAAATTATGAAGAAGCTCTTCTTCATAGACAATTCTTGCACTACCCCATGGTTTTAACTACCCATGTAAGTATATTTAATTATTTATTTGGAACTTCCAAGGATAACTTATTTCCACTGGTTCAAATGGCAAATAGCATTGTAATATTGGATGAAATACAAAGCTATAAAAATAGCATATGGAAAGAGATAATAACTTTTTTAAAATATTATTCTGAGATTTTAAATATCAAGTTTATAATAATGTCAGCTACATTACCAAATTTAAATAAGCTTATAGACAGTGAAATCGAAACAGTAAATTTAATAAACCACAGGGAAAAATATTTTACCAATCCTATATTTAAAAATAGGGTAGAATTAGATTTTTCATTACTAGAAATTGAATCAGATATTCAAGATAAGTTATTTGATCATGTTATTGAAAGTTCCAGGAAAACAGAAGGTAACATATTAATAGAATTTATAAAAAAGAAAAGCGCTATGGATTTTTTCAATAAGCTAAAAGAGCATAATGAATTATTAGAGGATAGTGAAAAGAAGGATATAGAGCTTATGACAGGAGATGATAATAGCATAGATAGAAATGCTATTATTAATAAAATCCATAGCAATAAAAACATTATACTAGTAGCTACTCAAGTAATAGAAGCAGGTGTAGATATTGATATGGATATAGGATATAAGGATATATCTATGCTAGACTCCGAGGAACAATTTTTAGGAAGAATCAATCGTTCTTGTAAAAAAACAGGGTGCAAAGTATATTTCTTTGATTTAGACTCTGCAGCTAATATCTATAAAAATGACGTTAGAAAAGAAAAAAATATAAATCTAAGATCTACGCATATAAGAGAAATACTTATTAATAAAAATTTTGAAGAATTTTATAGCTATGTACTAGAAGAACTGAATAAGAAGGCAAATAAATATGATGATAAGAATTTTAAGGAGTTTATAAACAATAGCATAAACAAATTAAATTTCAGAGAAGTGGAAGAGAGGATGAAGCTTATAGATGAACGTTATGAGTACAATGTATTTTTAAATAGAAGAATAGATTTAGAAAATGGTGAAATTTTAGAAGGAGAAAAAGTTTGGAGTGACTACATTGATTTATTAAAAAATAATAAATTAAGCTATGCAGAAAAGAAGGTTAAACTATCTGAAATTTCATCAAAATTAAATTATTTTTTGTATAAAATAAATAAAAATGACTTTACTTATGAGGATAGGATTGGGGATATATATTATATACCTAATGGAGAAAATTATTTTTTGAATGGTAAATTTAATAGGGAAAATTTTAATAAAGGTATTGGAGATTTTATATAGGAGGTAACATGAAAGTTAATGGTACACTAATGAACTATTACTTCCATTGCAAAAGGCAATGTTGGCTTCATGGTAATAGAATTAATTTAGAAGATAATAGTGAAGATGTAAAAATAGGAAAAGCTATTCATGAGGTTAAGAGTGAAAAAAATAAGGAAACAGAAATAAGTATAGATAACATAAAAATAGACAAGCTTACAAAAGAATATTTAACGGAAGTAAAAAAATCAGATGCAGATATAGAGTCGGCTAAGTGGCAATTATTATTATATTTAAAAGTATTAAGGGACAAAGGAATAGAGAGAAAAGGTAAACTTGAGTTTGTAGAAAAAAATAAAAGCAAAAGCACAATTATTATAGAATTAGATGATGAAAAATTATTAAAAGTAGAAGAAATAACAAAGGCTATAGAAAATTTATTATTGCAAGAATATGCACCAGAGGTTATCAACGAACCTAAGTGTAAAAAGTGTGCATATTTTGAATATTGCTATATTTAGGAGGATGGCCATGGGGAGTACTAGATATATAACCTCTATGGGGGAGCTTACAAGAAAAGATAATTCTTTATGTTTTAGAAAAGACAATAAAAATGTTTATATACCAATAGAAAATACAAAAGAAATTTACTGTATGTCAGAGATAAGTATAAATACTAAGCTTTTGGATTTTTTATCTCAAAATAATATAATAATGCATTTTTTTAATTACTATGGGGGATATAGCGGCACTTTTTATCCTAAAAATCAGTATAACAGTGGTAAATTACTTGTTAAACAGGTGGATGTTTACAACACTAAGAGGTTAGTAGTGGCAAAAGCTATAGTAGAAGCCATAGGGGAAAATATATATGAGGTTTTATATCATTATTATAAACACGGCAAAAAGGAAGTAAAAGAAACTATTGATTGGATAAAAAACAATATGAAAATAAATTTAAATAAGGCCAATGATATTAAACAGATAATGCAAGTGGAGGGTGAAGCTTGGCAAAGATTTTATGGAGAGTTTAAGAATATACTTCCAGAGGATTTTGTTATGAATAAGAGGGTAAAACGTCCACCAGATAATCCTATAAATGCGCTTATTTCCTTTGGAAACACCTTGTTGTATGGAAAAACAATAACTGCTATATATTATACTCATTTAGATCAAAGGATTAGCTTTCTTCATGAACCATCAGAAGGTAGATTTTCTCTAAGTTTAGACATAAGTGAAGCTTTTAAGCCAATATTAGTTTATAAAACCATATTTGAATTAGTTAACAATAAAAGGCTACAGGTAGGAAAGCACTTTGATAAGAATCTTAACTATTGTTTATTAAATGAAGAAGGTAGAAAGATATTTATTACTGCCTTTGAAGAAAGGCTAGATAATATATTTCTTCATGAAAAACTTAAAAGAAAGATAAGCTATAGGGCTGCCATAAAACTAGATTGCTATAAGCTTATAAAATTTGTATTAGAAGATAAAGAATTTAAACCTTTCAGCTTAAAGGAGAAAATGTAAATGAGTAAAAATTTAAATTATAATTATGCTTTTCTTTTTTATGATGTTAAAGAAAAAAGAGTCAACAAAGTGTTTAAAGTATGTAAAAAATATTTATCTCACTTTCAAAAATCTGTGTTTAGAGGAGAGCTAACGCCATCTAAACTTATATTATTAAAGAAGGACTTAAATAAAATAATAGATGAAAATGAAGACTTTATATGCATTATAAAGTTAATGAATAATAATGTTTATGGTGAAGAGGTACTAGGAAACAGACAAAACAATACAGGAGAAGATCTTATATTATAAAAATTTTCCCAAGTGAATTTATAAATAAAACTTACATAAAGCTATATATATCAATGTTTTATATTGAGTTTCTCTCTGAAAGTTATATTATATGAAAATGCCTGGGAAAAATCTCGCGAAATGTAGTAAATACATAGAGTTATATGATGTTATAGAAATAAAGAAGGCCTATTTTACAGTGCTTGAACCTTAACATAGGATGTATTTAAATAATACTACCAACAAGGCTGATAAAATAGAATTAACCCTTGAACCTTAACATAGGATGTATTTAAATATGCATAGCGGAAGATATAAGAAAACCGTTATTAACTTGAACCTTAACATAGGATGTATTTAAATAATCTATTGTTTACTATTAAATTCTTTAAAGCATTACTTGAACCTTAACATAGGATGTATTTAAATAGAGAAGAATTTGAAAAGAAGATAAAAGGTAAAAACTTGAACCTTAACATAGGATGTATTTAAATATAGTAGTTGGTTATGTATATCAATATGGTTCTGGAACTTGAACCTTAACATAGGATGTATTTAAATAAAGTCTAACTTGATAAACAGCAGCGTATCTGAACTTGAACCTTAACATAGGATGTATTTAAATCACCCTCGGTTAAAGCATCTGTTCTAACTGCAAGTGCTTGAACCTTAACATAGGATGTATTTAAATTCTAAATAATCTGGTTCCCACGTTTCCTCTTCCCCTTGAACCTTAACATAGGATGTATTTAAATTTATAGACCTTACCCTATTAGTACTTATTTATTCTCTTGAACCTTAACATAGGATGTATTTAAATTATATGTGAAGGTAGCATGGTGAGAAAAGGAGATGCTTGAACCTTAACATAGGATGTATTTAAATGCATTCTTGCCTGTGTGCAAAGCGATGTTGGATTTACTTGAACCTTAACATAGGATGTATTTAAATAGCTACAGAAATATCTTGGCAAGGAAACCCATATGCTTGAACCTTAACATAGGATGTATTTAATCAGAGAACCAAAATTTTTGATTTGGTGTGAATCGCTTCCTCCTTCGAGAAAAGGAAAAGGAGTTACAGTGAATAAATATATGTTTAGTATTTCATTTTAGGAGATTTCTGTAATATTTAAAAAACTGATCATCTAACTAAATTGGTTTCTCAAATAGAGAGCTAAGTATATAATGACGTCGCTTCGAAAAAGGCGCTCCTACCATTATATACTTAGCTCTTTTAAGTTTCACAAATAGATTTGATAGATTAATAGACAAGAGATTTTTACACAAAAGATCAACACTTTTCCCAGCTGAATGAAGTAAAATAGACACGCTTTTGAATTCCTTTTCCGTCTTCTAAGAAGAATAGAGCATTATCAAATGTTACTTTTATTTTAACTTAAACTAATTAGGCTTTATTATTTTTGAGCGAACTGTAGATATAAAACCTAGGCTAAATACCATAAGCATTAAGAAATAAGCAATTAAGATCACTGTAGTTCCTTTTAAATGCCTTGTAAACATTCCTATTATGCTAGACCCTAAACTTACGAAACCTAGCGGGTAATGTTGAGATATGGCTGATATAAAAAGATTCCTACTGCTATCATCCACCAACTTAAATTGCCAAGTGTATAAGATAAATGAAATGCCCCACGCAATATTACCTAAAATAAAGCTTTTTACCGTAGACATATTTAAATTTCCGAACATTCTTCCCACACAAAACCAGAATACTATTCCACCACCATATATCCACAGAGACAATAAAATACTGCTTAAATTTAAATATAACTGATTGTCTCCTGTAATACCCACTGTTAATAATCTCTCAATAGAAAAACCTATTATAAAGGGTAAAAAGACTAGTATAGTTAACTTAAATTTATTGTTCATTTTCAATGACATATCGATTCCTCCTTTTAACTGTATCAATTAAAATAGTTATGTCACATTACTCTACTGTTCTAACTAAATTTAAGAAAAATGTGTACTATCAAAATCGAAGCATGTTATTCATCACTTAAAAGTTGTTTATATTTTTCTTCATTCCTATTCCAATTTAAAGGTAACATAACTGTAAATCCTATTAAACACCCAAAGAATATAGGTAAGTATTTTATTAATCTTTGAAAATCATCTCCTTGGACAACAATTATAATTATGATAGTTGCCCAATATGCTAATATAAATTTTATAAAACTAGCTAGCATATATTTAAATTTCCCTTTGCCTCTTTCTTTTTCCCAGCTTTTAATGAATTTTTCATCACGACTCACGGGATTTCCCTCCAATATTTTGATATTAATTCGTAATATCTATTTGTTTTGGCTGAATTTATAAGCCGTCTATCTTAACTACAAATACAGACTATGCTCATTTTATTTGATTCATACTTATATATTAACAAACTATGTATATTATTGCAAAGACTGGGAATGGTTTGTAAAGTTAAAATCATAAAAAATATATACTATGCATGGTATAATATAATTAGAGAGAAAAAAACAAGGGAGGAAATGAAAGGATGAGCAAGGAAGTAATACCAATAGACTGGATAGATGGTGATATAACACAAAAGATGGACTCAAGTATTTTAGAAGTAATGTTTGGTGAAGATTTAGAATGGGACAAAATTCATAATATAAAAAGTTATTCTTGTGGACAAAAACTAGAAGTAAATTATAATAATGGAGAAACTCATACATATACTAATTCTTTTGGATTATATACTAGAGAGTGAAATTTAATAAAATATTACTTTAATGATAGGGGAATGGGATTTGCATAAAATAGATAAAAATAATAGCATAGTGATATTTTTTAAAATATTAATTTCTATGCTTGTAATAACATTTTTGGGTATTGGCACACTAGCTTTATTTTTTCAATCTATAAGGGAAAATTTTAGTGGCAAAATGATATCTTTGCTTGCTTTTAGTTTCTCTTATAGTCTGTTTTCAATACATTATCATAAAGAAAACAGAATGGAAATTACATGTGAAGAAAAAAATGAAGAAATGCTGTCTAAAGTAGAAGATGCAATGAAAAAAATCCATTGGTCTATAGTAAGGAGAGATGAAAAACATATAATTTTTAAATCTTCTCTAATTAGAACCCTTTGGAGAGAATATTTAACTATAAATATAAATGAAAATGGTTTAGAAATAATAGGGGCTAAACAATTTTTGAGATGTTTAAAAGAAGAAATAGGATTAGAAAATAAAGCTAAAAGAATATATAGAAATCTTGCATTATCTTTAGTTATAGTAATAATGTACTTGCCTAATATAATGACTAAGGTAGATAGAAGACCAAAATATGAAAGTTACAGTTTGGCATTAGAAGCAGCTCTTAAGGCTAAGGCTGGCAGTATAAAAGAGGAAGAAGTTATTAAAATTCTAGAAAAGAAGATTGAAGATAAATCTATTCTTATTTTTAAAGCAAAGTCAAAGGTTAAAAGTGAACAATCAATTGATACCATATTTATTATTGAAATAACGAAAAAAAATAATAAATATACATATGAAGCAACACCAAGTATTAGCTTGGATTACTTTACCTCAAATAACGATGTGGATACAGAAACACCTTATTCATTAACCGAAGGTACAATTAAAATTAATGAAAGTAAAAATCTTTATTATGGAATAGGTAAAATCATGGATAGTTCCTATGAGTTAGTTACAGAGAATAAAAATTATAAAGAAATAAAGAGAGTAGATGATAATATATTTATAATTGTTGATGATAAAAAATATGAAAAAATTGAGTTTGAAAAAATAAAAGGAGGTATTATAAAGTGAAGCCTATTAGATTATTTAGAGATTTAAGATTGAAAAATGTGGAATTATTTAAGTTAAGAGAAGGTGTTTTGGGAAGCTTAATTTGCTATATGCTAATTGTGGATTTTAATAGAGAGAGTACCATAGAGGATTTTCCATATTTAAAGGGCCTTGGTAATGAAAGCGAATTTATTAAGAGTAACTTTATCAAGGTTTTAGTAGTATCAGGAAGTCCTATGGATAAGGAAAGAAAAAATGAAATAATAGAGATTGCCAGTGGATTTTTCGATAATAGCGGTGACTATGACTGGAATTTAGACTTTAAAATACTTAATGAAGAAGATTTAAAGGAAGAAAATGTAAGAAAATCCTTGGAAGTATTACTTAAAGAAGAATATGGACAAGACATAAACATATCAAATATTTCAATGGATAAATTTAACCATCTTTCGCAGGATTAAATAAAATTCCCTATCCCTATAATAATTTATGGGACAGGGAATTTTATTTAATATTTATAGCTTAAGTCGAGAGTGTAAAAAAGATTTATTAAGAGAATTTATTAGAGAAAACAATTTAACAACAGCTCGAGAGTTACAATTAGCATTAAAAGACTTATTTGCTGGTACACTTCAAGAAATGTTAGAGGCAGAGTTAGAGGATTATTTGGGTTATTCTAAGTATGATTACAAAAATAAAACAACTAAAAACAGTAGAAATGGAAGTTCTCCTAAAAAAGTAATTTCTGACTTTGGAGAAGTGGATATAGCAATTCCTAGAGACAGGCAAGGAGAATTTGAACCGAAGGCTGTTAAAAAGTATGAGAATGATATATCAGGTATAGAAGATAAGGTATTAGGAATGTATGCAAAGGGAATGACCACTAGAGATATTAGTGCACACCTAGAAGAAATATATGGTGTAGATGTTTCCCCTACGTTAATATCAAGGATTACAGATAAAATAACTCCTATAGCACAAGAATGGCAGAACAGACCATTGGACTCCATATACCCTATAATTTTTCTTGATGCTATACATTATAAATAAGATCCGATGGTAAGGTTATAAATAAAGCAGCATATATAATAATTGGTGTTACTATGCAAGGTTATAAAGAAGTTTTAGGCATATGGGTAGGTGAAAATGGAAGTGCTAAATATTGGCTAAGTGTCCTAACGGACTTGAAAAACAGAGGAGTAAAAGATATCTTCATAGCATCGATAGATGGTCTTACTGGATTTAAGGATGCCATAAAAGCTATATCCTAATACTGAAATTCAAAGGTGTGTAATACATCAAATTAGGAATTCTACTAAATACATACCTTGGAAAGATAGAAAAGAATTTTGCAATGATTTTAAGCTAGTATATTCAGCGTCAATTGAAGAAATGGCGTTGATAGAGCTTGATAAATTGAAATCTAAGTGGAATGATTCATATTCTATAGCAATTAATTCATGGGTTAATAATTGGGAAGATTTATCTACCTATTTTAGATATCCAGAAGAGATACGTAAACTAATTTATACTACAAATTCTATGGAAAGTTACAATAGGCAACTTAGAAAGGTAACTAAATCTAAGAGTATTTTTCCAACGGATGATTCCTTATTAAAGATGTTATACCTTGCAAGTCAAGATATAACCAAGAAGTGGACCCAAAACGTAAGAAACTGGGCATTGGTGCTAGCGCAGCTATCAATACATTTCGAAGAAAGATTTGATAGCACTGCAATTTAGAGCTTGTCTACCTACGCACCTACGGGCAAGCCAAAGGCTTTTTATTAATTGATGTATAAAATTTGAAAACAAGTATAAAATAGGGTTATAACTTATCCTGTTGTAACCCTAAATATAAATACATATAGTATATCCAAAGCATCAATTCATTTAGCTTTACACAAAATTATTTACAGACTCCTTAAGTCTACGCCAAAGAGTGCTGGGACTAATACATAGCCTGCCGTTGAACCTTAACATGAGGTGTATTTAAATTTAAATATTAAATTGCTTTCAAAATCTATGTTCTTGATATTAAGTCTATTTTTTATGAATAATGAGAAAAACACTTGATTCATCTACCTCTTGAATTTGATATTCATACCCTGATAAAGATCCAATCATTTTCAAATCCTTTGGAGTATACGTAATTGCTTTAAAACCGTCCTTACAAATTATAACCCCATCCTTTGTTTTATCTAAATCAAGCTCACCTAGCAAACCCTTCTCAGCCTGCTCTTTAAACCACATTAGTCTATACTCCCAAAATTTTTCACTGTAAGTGCTGAAATAAACCTTTCCACCAGTCACAACCATTCCCAAAATATTCTCAATGAAATCCGACGATGTGGCCTTCATTGAAGATAAACCGTTTTGCAGACAAAGTATTACATCGAACTTTTCTTCCAATGTAATATTATTTACGTCCATGGTTACAATTTCTGCATTGGGATTGTCCTTCAAATATTCCTTACCTAAGGAAACACTTTCATGGGAAATGTCAATACCAACAATTGATTTACAATTACCTGCCAATTCCTTTACAATACGCCCATAACCTGCACCTAATTCCAAAACTCTTTCACTGCCTGTCAGATTATTTCTAACAAAAGAGATTTCTGCATCTAAATACTGTTTTACTCTGGGGATTTTGGTTTCGTACACCTTAAACAGCTTTTGTGAATTTAGTTTTTGTGCATAATAATTCTTATCCATCATTAATAAGCCTCCTTTTATTTAAACGTTATTTAAGTCCTTTTATGATTTATATGATATCATATTTGTATTAGCTTTAGTTATATTAATAATGTACTTACCTATGGTTGCATATTATGGAATAGGTAAAATCATGGATAGTTCCTTAGTGAAGCCTATTAGATTATTTAGAGATTTAAGATTGAAAAATGTGGAATTATTTAAGTTAAGGGAAGGTGTTTTAGGAAGTTTAATTTGCTATATGCTAATTGTAGATTTTAATAGAGAGAGTACCATAGAGGACTTTCCATACTTAAAGGGCCTTGGTAATGAAAGCGAATTTATTAAGAGTAACTTTATCAAGGGTTTAGTAGTATCAGGCAGTCCTATCCATAAGGAAAGAAAAAATGAAATAGTAGAGATTGCCAGCGAATTTTTTGATAATAGTGGTGATTATGACTGGAATTTAGATTTTAAAATACTTAATGAAGAAGATTTAAAAGAGGAGAATGTAAGAAAAGCCTTAGAAGTATTACTTAAAGAAAAATATGGACAAGACATAAACCTATCAAATATATCAAAGGATAAAGTTAACCATCTTTCACAGGATTAAAAAAATTCCCTACCATGTAGTGGTTATTAAATTAAAGGCGTAAAATAGTTGCCATCCAGATAATGGATAGTAACTATTTTACGCTTATTTTTATAAGTTACTTGAATAAGTGTTTAATAATCTTTATGCAATACTTACGGGTTGAACCTTAACATAGGATGTATTTAAGCAGAGAACCCAAATTTTTGATTTGCTGTGAATGGCTTATTCCTTGGAGAGAAGGAGAAGGAGTTACATTAAGTAAATTTATGATTAATATTTTATTTTAGGAGATTTCTGTAATATGTAAAAAACTAATGATCTAATTAAATTGGTTTCTTAAATAGAGAGCTAAGTACATAATGACGTCGCTTCGAAAAAGGCGCTGCTACCATTATATACTTAGTTCTTTTACAGTTCACAAATAGATTTAATAGATAATAGATTAAAAGTTTTCCCAAGTGAGTGGAAAAAGCTATAACTTGGAAAGTTAGATATATCAATAATTTAGCATGTTTTTTTATGAATATTTAAGAAATATGAAATCATCTGGGAGAATTTTAAAAGAACCTAGCAAAATCAATACATTATATGATATCATATAAATAAAGAATGTTGATTTTACAGTGGTTGAACCTTAACATAAGATGTATTTAAATACCTTATTAAAGGAGATACCATTGAAAATGACTATGTTGAACCTTAACATAAGATGTATTTAAATTTTTCACCCTCCTGTTATTTAAAATAGGCAAAATAAAGTTGAACCTTAACATAAGATGTATTTAAATGCAACTAAAGCATTTATCCTCATTTGTTCATTATTTGTTGAACCTTAACATAAGATGTATTTAAATCCAAGTCTATAAAGCATTTCTAAGCTAGGGACTTTCGGTTGAACCTTAACATAAGATGTATTTAAATACTTCTGGAATGTGATTAAATCCAGGTGCTGAAATGTTGAACCTTAACATAAGATGTATTTAAATGCTAAAATATTCCCTATGCCACAGGAATACATTGAGTTGAACCTTAACATAAGATGTATTTAAATCCATCTTTGTATTTATATAAAAGTTTTTCGATATTTGTTGAACCTTAACATAAGATGTATTTAAATACTTCTTCGGAAGTTTTAATGGGAAGTGGTAAAGTTGAACCTTAACATAAGATGTATTTAAATTTAATATCTCCACATATATCTTCTATAGACACATCTGTTGAACCTTAACATAAGATGTATTTAAATTATCCTCTTTCTCGTATCTATTATTAGTAATTAAGTTGAACCTTAACATAAGATGTATTTAAATTTAACCTTATTTAAGATATCTTGGCTCGGTATTTGTGTTGAACCTTAACATAAGATGTATTTAAATAGAATTGAAAAAGAGTATGAAGAATCAACTAAAGAAGTTGAACCTTAACATAAGATGTATTTAAATTTAATTTTATCTAATTTATCTTTAAATTTATCTGGTGTTGAACCTTAACATAAGATGTATTTAAATAAGCAAAGCCCTAGGGACTTCGCATTTTGGTTTTTAGTTGAACCTTAACATAAGATGTATTTAAATCTTCCAACCTCTGTTTTTCTGCATTGGCAATAACGTTGAACCTTAACATAAGATGTATTTAAATTTTTGTTGAATATAACCATAAATTATTATTTTGCAAGTTGAACCTTAACATAAGATGTATTTAAATTAACTTCTCCTTTGTTATTTATTTACATGCCCTATTGTTGAACCTTAACATAAGATGTATTTAAATATGAAATCTATCCCTTTAAGCTCTGAAATAAAATCTAGTTGAACCTTAACATAAGATGTATTTAAATCGATTAACTTGATAATCGAAGGTTTTATCTCTGTACTGTTGAACCTTAACATAAGATGTATTTAAATTCGAAAGGCAATGAAATAATTAATAGAAAATGTAAGTTGAACCTTAACATAAGATGTATTTAAATACTTATTCTTATTCGCAGTCTACAATGGTGATACATGTTGAACCTTAACATAAGATGTATTTAAATGTTCCACTTGGAAATTGTGCTGATAAAACTTTTATGGTTGAACCTTAACATAAGATGTATTTAAATTTTATTTCTTCGAAATCAATATTAAAGAAACAACCGTTGAACCTTAACATAAGATGTATTTAAATATGGTTTAAAGCTATTCAATAGGAGGTTTTTTAAGTTGAACCTTAACATAAGATGTATTTAAATAGAAGTAATTGCAGATTTATATGAATTCCTAAAGAAGTTGAACCTTAACATAAGATGTATTTAAATGGGTACAAGTAGGAAGTTTTGAAGTTAAAAAGTATGTTGAACCTTAACATAAGATGTATTTAAATTATAGATGGGCTACAAAAGTACCGCTATAACGGAGTTTGGTTGAACCTTAACATAAGATGTATTTAAATCAGGAACATCGGCGCTATTTTGCCTAGTAAAAGTAGTTGAACCTTAACATAAGATGTATTTAAATCAGAAGATATTCCACATGTAGAAACAGAAGAAGAAAGTTGAACCTTAACATAAGATGTATTTAAATTATACTTTTTGGGCGGATGTTATTGTTTTATGTCTGTTGAACCTTAACATAAGATGTATTTAAATATTAAAGAAGAAAGTAGAGCTTGTACACCTACAGGAGTTGAACCTTAACATAAGATGTATTTAAATTAATTAGCCAAAGCTGATCTCGTTATTTTTAGAGATCTTGAACCTTAACATAAGATGTACTTAAGTTAGAAAAATTAAAGAGATACTTGAAAGAGCATCAAAAAACTAAGCTGTAATTTTAAATTTTCATGTTCTTTTGATATATTTATTTTGACGAATTCCCATATAAACAATATTATACCATTTTCCTTATCGAAAATGCTTTTCTTAATTCATGCAAAGATTAAATAAGATATAAGGCAATTGATTCAGAAGATATACAAGGTTTAAATTATCTTCTCTCAATAAGTAATTCTGCAAAATAGCATATACAATATAATTACTTTGGACAAGTCTCTATACAATGAATATAATTATATATATTCATTGTATATGAATAATAAAAAAACTTTAGGAGAATTAATTATGCAAAAAAAATCATACTCTTTCTATAAATGGATTAGTGTTATATTTAGAATTTACCTAGTTTTAGAGTTCCTATACAATTTATTTAATAAAAATATTGCAGCATCCATATATTGCATTTTTATATTAATTGCAACTTTTTGGGATGTAATTATGCCTAAATTATGTATTCCTGATTGGTTAGGAGTATTAATTCAAGGATTTATATTCCTTTCAATGTATTTAGGAAAGTTGCACGGATATTATTCAAAAGTTATTAATTGGGATGACTATCTTCATATATCTTCTGGTATAATAGTTGCCATATTTGCACTCTATACATTATTATTTATTAATAAAAAACTTAGATTAAACATACATTCTATCAGCTTAATAACAGCTTTTATGATTATTACTTCCATAGCTACTGCTGGAGCATGGGAAATATTTGAGTTTTCTGGCGATACACTTTTGGGTTTAAATTCACAAGGTGGAAGCTTAAATGATACAATGCATGACATTATTAACGGAACTATTGGTGGATTGATTTCATCTTTACTTTTTTATTTTAAACCTAGTATATTTAAAATATATCCTTTAGAGTGTACAAATAAAGATGAATTATATCCAGTTTGACAAACATCGGGAAAGCGTTTTTTAAGGTTGTCGCCTTGAACCCTAATATAAGATGTATTTAAATTTTATATCTTTTTTTATTATAATCTAAAAGTCACCCTAAAATAATACAATCTCCTTGAAATAACATTACACTGGGAGAGACTTAGATGTGATAAAAACTTAACTATATTCAGTAAGTATTTGGTATAATATATTAAGGAAATGCTTAGTGTGGGGGAGAATGTATGTATGAAAGAGTAATGTGTTCAAACTGTAAAGAAAGTTTACAAAATATTATTGATGCTATGTATGAGGGCTATGCTGTGCATGAGATTATATGTGATAATAATGGCATTCCTATAGACTACAGATACATAGAAGCAAATCTTGCTTTTGAGAAAATAACTGGATTTAAAAGAAAAGATATAATAGGTAAAACTATAAAAGAGGTTAGTCCAGAGATTGATTCTTTTTGGATTGACACTTATGGAGAGGTAGCTTTAACAGGGAAACCTAGAAACTTTGAAAATTACGATGAGCTTTTAGATAAATATTTTAGGGTAAGCGTATTCTCCCATAAAAAAGGGATATTTACTACAATATTCACAGATATTAGTGAAAATAAAATAATAGAAGAGACTTTGGAAAAGCACAAGTTATTAGTAGAAAGTGCTCAGGATGCAATATTATATGTGAAAGATAATGGTATCATTATTGATGCAAATAAATCTGCAATTCGATTCTATCAATATACCTATGAAGAACTCCTAAATTTAAGCATTCATGATATTAGGCATCCATCTACTAGAGATAAGTTTGAACAGCAAATAAAACAGGCGGATGAATCGGGGATTATATTTGAAAGTATTCATGTAAGAAAAGATGGGTCAATCTTTCCAGTGGAGGTAAGTGCTAAAGGTACAATAATTCGAAATGGAAGAGTAAGAATTCATATTATAAGGAATATTACCGAAAGAAAAATGACAGAAGAAAAAATCACATATCTTGCTAACTACGATTCTCTTACAGGAATTCCAAACAGAGCATATCTAATGCATGAATTGGATATATCCATAGAGCGTGCAAGGAGAGGAGCATATAAACTAGCAGTTATTTTCTTTGATATTGATAAGTTTAAAAGTATCAATGATACCTATGGACATGATGCAGGGGACAAGGTATTGAAAACTGTGGCCGAGAGGGTGCAAGATAAAATTCGAAAAGTAGATACCCTTGGTAGACTCGGGGGAGATGAATTTATAATAATTCAACCATTAATTGAAAAAGATGAAGATGTACTAGCTCTTATTAATCGTGTATTTAAAGCCCTTGATGAGCCAATTTTTGTAGAAAGTAGTGAACTAAAGGTAAGCATTAGCATTAGCATTGGTATAAGTGTTTACCCAGATGATGCAAAAGACATGAGTACTCTTTTGAGTAATGCTGACCATGCCATGTATGGTGCGAAAAAGGAAAGTGGCAATAGCTATAAGTTCCCTTGATGGACGAGATTAATTTGTAAATATAACTTCATTAAATAGAGCTGGCAAAAAACTTAGTTTTGCAATAATTCAATCTAAACATAGTATGTGTTTTAATACTCTTTTGGTACTGTATTTGAATCACGACATAAAAAATACCGTAAAATTCAGACTTGAATAATACGGTATTTTAGTAAATTATTAGCTTTAAGTTATAACGTTAAATTAGAAAGTAGACTCTTGATAATTTTACCATTTTAACATATAAATAATTTTTTCTATATCTTTTTTATCATCAATCCATTCTTCAGAATATCCGCATTCACAACACAGATATCTTGTTACCTTTACAGCGCTGAAAACAGTCATTCCAGTCATGATGATATTGCCAGAACCATGTGGCCCTGCTTCACCTAGAATTCTTGAAATAGATTTTGAATTGCATTTTGGACATGTTTTTGTATTTTTCATACTAACCTCCCATAGTACAAATAATCTTTTTCATACTCATTTTTCTACGTAATGTAACTAAAATATATCTGCAGATTTTACCTGTTTCCTCTACTTATTCTCCCTTTCAAAAATTATTTGATATTCATAAGCAGCTAAAACTCCCATTTTTTCGTTTGGTGGAATTACAACTTGAACTAATCTCCAACCATTAACCGCTTCTTTTATGATTATATCCTGACACTCTTTGAAACTGTCACCTGTTTTTACTGAAAACTTTCTTTCAATTGGAACTTCTACAAATTTATATTCGTATATACATCTTCCTCCTTAAATTCATCTTGCATCATCTTCTCACATAATTCATATAATTCGATTTATCTAACAAGAAAATTATACCATATTATTCAATGTCCAAAGAACATTATTCTCCCTTTTAAATTTAATAATTACATCATACATTATTTCACGTTCTGAATATATAAACACAAAAATAACTAAAAATCTCCCCTAAAATACATATGGAAAATTCCCATTAGTAATGTTATATATGGCATCATATAAGTAATAAATTACCATTGAATTTCAAGAAATAAGTTAGTAGGAGGTAAGTAATATTGAATATAACTTTCATGAAGGTAGTTACAAATTCATTATTTGCTATTCTCTTGTATTTTAGCATCAAAGATTTTGAGAACTTTTATAAAAAAGAAAATGATTTAGATTCAGATAAAAAAGAAATAATTAAATATATTCATAAATGTGAAATTAGAATAGGTATTATATTGTTTTTTATTATGATAAATATAATCCTAATTGCAGCTAAGATTACTAAATAAAGATTAAGCATGAATTAAATAAACAGGACTTAAGTGGCATCACTTAAGTCCTTAGACTGTTGGTAAATATAAGACTATTGGAATATATTTACCAAGTAATTAGTTCTACTCCATCTTCTGTTACTAGTATTGTGTGTTCCCATTGGGAGGAAAGAGAGCCATCTTCTGTTAATACTGTCCAATTATCATTAGAGTCTACTACTATTTCATAAGAGCCTGCATTTATCATAGGTTCTATTGTAAATACCATGCCAGGAACCAAAATCATGCCTTCACCTCTTTTACCGTGGTGAGCTACAAAAGGTTCTTCGTGAAACTCAAGTCCAATGCCATGACCACCGAAATCTCTTACCACAGAGTAGCCATGCTTCTCTGCGTGTTCTTGAATTGCGGCTCCTACATCGTCTAAAAATCCCCAAGGTTTTACTGCTTCTATACCTTTATACAAGCATTCCTTTGAAACCTCTACTAACTTTCTTGCATCTTCACTAGCTTCACCAATTATAAACATCCTTGAAGCATCTGAATAATATCCATTTAATATGGTGGATACATCAACATTTACAATGTCTCCATTCTTGAGAATTACATCCTCGCTAGGAATACCATGGCATACTTCATTATTTATTGAGGTACATAAACTTTTTGGATAGCCCTCAAAGTTAAGAGTTGCTGGAACCGCTCCTTGAGATATGGTGTAATCATAAACTAATTTATCAATTTCTTCAGTAGTCATGCCTTCTTTTATATTTTTCCCCACTAAATCTAGTACAGCAGTATTAATTTCACCACTTTTTCTTATACCTTCAATTTGCTCTTTAGTCTTAATTATTTCCCTTGGTGGAACGTGAAAGCCTTGTTCCATTAAACTATTTAACTTTTCATCAAAGCCAATATGACACTTTTTATACTTTACTCCACTTCCGCACCAACATAAGTCGTTTCTATTTAAATTCATGTTAACATCTCCTATATGATATATATTTTAAAATATGCTTTAATTGTACCATTAGTTATTATTATAATAAAAGTAATATAAGATTATAATAAAAAAATAAAATTACGGGGGTAATATAAATGAAAATTACAGCACTAATGGAAAACACAAAAATTAATGAGGATTTAGCTTGCGAACATGGACTTAGTCTCTACATAGAATTTGGCAATAAAAAGATATTACTAGATACAGGTGCTTCAGGAAGTTTTTTAAGCAATGGAGAGAAGCTTGGAATTAATATTGAAGAGATAGATGCAGTGGTTTTATCCCATGGACATAATGATCATGGTGGAGGGCTAAAAGCTTTTTTTAGTAGCAATAGTATAGGAAAAGTGTATTTAAAAAAGGAAGCTATAAAGGACTACTATGCCTATAAAGAAGGGGATAAGAAATACATTGGTCTTGGCAAAGATATGATAGAAGATAATTGGAAAAGGCTTAATTTTATTAATGAATTTACTGAAATAGAAAAGAATATTTTTATTATCTCGGAAATAGAGAAAGATTACCCTCTTCCACAGGGAAATAGCAATCTTTATATGGAAGATAAAAATGGGTTTAGAAGAGATGAATTTACCCATGAACTTGTATTAGTCATAAGAGGAGAAGAGGGAATTGTGATTTTTACAGGGTGTGCTCATAATGGCATTATCAATATTATAAAAACAGCAAAAGATTTGTTCCCAGGAGAAAAAATTAAAGGAATAGTTGGTGGGTTTCACTTAATGAATGAAGGTAGATGGGATGGTCTTTGTATGGAGAATGAGGAAATAGATAAAATATCCGGAGTGATTATTAAAGAAGAAGTAGAAGTGGTTTATACAGGACACTGCACAGGGGAAAGAGGATACTTACGACTAAAAGAAAAGCTAGGAGAGGGAGTTAAGTACTTAAGTACTGGAGATAAAATAGATATTTAGCATATAAGGGAGTACGATATATAAGAGATAAAAAGAAACTTAGTTCATAAGTATTATGAATTAAGTTTCTTTTTATTGTTTCTTTCCTTTGTAAATATAATATCCATAAAGGTAATACCAAAAGCAAAGCCAAAAGGGGTAGATAAACCTGGTATATTAGCCTTACCTTTGATTAAATATGTTAATACAAAATTCACTGCTAAAAATATTGAAAAAAGAATAAAAAACCTAAGTAATCTTTTCCTTATTTCATCCCATTTTAGCTTGCTCATATTGAGAATGGTGACAAAACCATTATAAAAAAGAAAGAAGAAAATAAAAATTATATAACCATTTAAAAATTTACCCATAAAGGAATTAATTGTACCTTTAAAAAGAATAAATATTGTAATTATAGTGCTTATGGTAAATAAAATCCAGATAATACGTGTAACAGTGGTTAATAATTTTTTGTTCATATACATAATACCTCGTATAATGAATTTTTGAATATGATATTTTACAAATTCAATTTAATTTTTATATAGGGATTATAGCATATCTTTATAAGACAATAAAGGTTTTAAGTTTTTTAAGCTTTTCCAAGTCTGCCGAAGAAATACATTGGACTTGGCAAGGATATGATAGAAGATAATTGGAAAAGCCTTAATTTTACTACATAAGAATAACTCTTAGTTTTTTTATACTGTTAAGTAATTTCTAAGCTTTTGTATTTCACCTGGGAGAGCCTCAATAGCTGAATTCATGTCAGATTGAGTGATACCTAAAGAGTCCATAATTTTAGTGCTAATTCCGTGGTTTAAGTTTACACCTAATAACTTTTCGTAGTACTCTGTGCTAATGGCGTCTGCAAGGTAAAGGAGCTTCATCTCAACAGGATTTAATTTTGCCAAGAAAGGCGTATGATGATGTTCAACTATATTTGTAATATCATCGCGGATGTTCCATTTTCTGCAAACCCATCCTCCTATGTCAGCGTGGGTTAAGCCGCCTAATACCAAACGCTCTGCAACTATTTGGTGCATACCATTTTTTAGCTTTTCAGTAACTTCATCAATCAATTCAGGAAGGCAGGTGTCTAATACTGCTATGCCTATATCGTGTATTAATCCATAGGAAAAAAGTTTGTATTTATCACCATATTTTATTTTAGCTGATAACATACAGCTTGCCACAGATGTCCCAAGGACATGATTCCAATAGTGGCTCATAGTAAAAGTTCTATTACTTTTGTTAGTACTAGAGTCATGAGAAAATAGTTGTAGAGTTATAAAAAATATGATGAAGTTTTGAACAGCCTGCATACCAAAGTACACAATTGACTCTTTAATGGTTTCAAATTTTTTATTAGTTTGAAAATAACCGGAATTAAGATTTTTTAACATTAATTCATTTAGATTATCTACTTTATAAATTTTTTCTATTAATTCGTCTATATCAAAGCCTACAGGATTCTTGAGCATTTCGAGAATTTCGCTTACATCCTTAGAAAGCTTCGGCAAACGATCCGAGTTTTCAAGTAAATCAAATATCTTTTCCTTTTCCATCTCTATCCTCCTAGTAAGTATATATTGTTATTGTCCATTCATACAATAAAGATCAATTATATTATATCTTAAAATTCAAACAATTTCATTATAATTTATATAATGAATATTGAAAGTTGTTTAAATTTGTGGAATTGTATGTACTTATATTGAAAGTTATTGAAGAATAGGATATAATCTTAAAAGAGAGTATTGAAAAATTAGGAGGGGTATTACTTATGCTAGCACAAGAGAGATATGAACAAATTCTTAGTATATTAAATAGTGAAGGCTCTGTTAAGGTTTCAAAGCTTACTAAGCTTTTTAACGTATCCATAGAAACCATAAGAAGAGACTTAGAATATCTAGAGAAAGAAGGACATCTTGAAAGAGTATATGGAGGAGCAGTTTTAAATAAGGTAGGAAATAATCAATTAAAATTTGAAAATAGAGAAAAGGAATTTACTAATGAAAAAATAGAAGTAGCTAATATTGCAGCTAGATACGTGGCTGAAGGACAGTCCTTAGCCATGGATGCAAGCACTACAAATTTAGAAATAGCAAAAGTATTAAAGACCAAATTTAAAAAATTAACCATATTAACTAATTCCCTTGCCATAGCAAATGAATTGCTTGATATGGATAAATACACCATAATACTTACTGGTGGTGTTTTAAAGAATGACGAATTCTCTTTAGTTGGCGATATTACACTAAAATATATAGAAAACTTTAATATAAATACTGCTTTTATAAGTGTAAGCGGTGTTTCTCTAAAAGAGGGACTTACAGATTTTATATTTGAGCATTTGCAAATTCAGAAAAAATTTATTGAAATTTCCCAAAATGTAATTGTGTTAGCGGATAGTAGCAAATTTGATTCTGTTTCTTTATTAAAAGTGTGCAATTTAGACGAGGTAAATATGATAATTACTGATTCTAAAATTAAGAAAAATGTTTTAGAAAAATATTTAAATAGTGGTATAGAAATCGTAAATCAATAAAAACGAAGGGGGATTTCCATGAAGCTATTAGAAGAGTTTTTTAAGAATTTATCAAATTTAATTTGGGGAGACTGGCTGATAATTACATTGATGGGGATTGGACTATATTACACTATTATGACAAGGTTTATACAAATAAGAAAAATACCATTTATTTTTAATGAAACTATTATTAAGTCGTTTTTAAAGAAGAATAATGAATTAAAAGGAGAAGGAACCGTTACACCATTCCAAGCATTATGTACAGCATTAGCAAGCTGCGTTGGAAACGGTAATATTGTAGGAGTTGCTTCGGCATTAGTAGCTGGAGGACCAGGAGCTTTATTTTGGATGTGGGTTGCTGCAACTTTAGGAATGGCAACAAAGTATGGGGAAATAGTTATAGGAATGCTTTATAGAGAAAAATCCGAAGATGGAACTTATGTTGGAGGTCCAATGTATTACATATCTAAAGGATTAAATATGCACTGGCTTGCAAAACTATATGCAGCCTTTATGATACTTCAAATCTGCGGTGGAAATCTCATACAATCCAATGCTGTTGCAGGAGTAGTTGAAAATATTACAGGGATTTCTCCTAAAATTACAGCAGTAGTTCTCGTTTTTTGTGTAGGACTTGTTATCATAGGAGGAGTTAAAAGACTAGCGGTCTTTTCTGAAAAATTAGTGCCTATAATGGCTGGAATTTATATAGTATTTGGTATTATTGTAATCATTTTAAACATAAAAAATATCCCCTTTGTCTTTATTACTATATTTAAAAGTGCTTTTAATATAAAAGCAGGTGTTGCAGGAGTAGTAGGTTATTCCATAAAGCAATCTATGAGGTATGGGGTAGCTAGAGGGCTTTATTCTAATGAAGCGGGTGAAGGCTCTGCTCCTGTTTTACATGCTTCAGCAATTACAGATCATCCAGTAAGACAAGGACTTTACGGCGTTACGGAAGTATTGATAGATACTATATTTGTTTGTACTATTACAGGACTATCTATTTTGAGCACAGGAGTTATTGAATCGGGACAACCAGCTTCTGTACTTACCAGTATAGCTTTTGGTCAAATCCATCCTGTATTTCAAAATGTAGTTGGAATAAGTATGGTTTTATTTGCTTATTCTACTATTCCAGTTCAATGCTATTTTGGAACTGTGGGAGTAAGCTATTTATTTGGAAGTAAAAAAGCTTCTTATTTTAAATATCCATTTATTCTTTTCACAGTATTGGGGTGTATTAGTAGCTTGTCTTTAGTATGGTATATTCAAGATTGCATTTTGGGAATATTAATTATTCCTAATTTAATTGCAATGTTATTTCTAAGCCCCAAAGTATTTAAGTTGACGAAGGAGTTTTTTGACCCTTCAAATGGTTATATAATGGATGAAAACTAGTATTAATTTTATATATAGATACCTCCTAAATATTTAGGAGGTATTTTTATGTTGTAAATGAAAGAATATGTTTCTATTCAATTTACGAAATACACATAAAACAACAAAAATAAACAACATTCAAAAAGAATACTTGAAATTACACAAAAAGTAATATATAATGATGAATATAAAATTTATACGTTTTCAATTAAATTTAAGGAGGGCTTTACATGAGTAAAAAAGAAGAAAGAATGAAATGGATAAAACTGATTGTATTAATCCTAGGAGGAGGAACAATTTTTAAGCTTTCATCTTTAAAAGATGCATTTTATGTTCCAATGCAAGAATTTCTTAACTTAACACACACTCAAATTGGTATGGCTATGTCTGTTTACGGAATGGTACAAACCATAGGTAATTTTGCATCTATATATATAGCTGACAGATTTTCAAAGAAAAAATTAATTCCTCTGTCACTAATAGGTGTTGGGGTAGTAGGTTTATATTTATCTACTTTTCCAGGATACATAGGAATACTAATAATCTGGGGATTATTTTCTTTATTTGCTGAAGTAATTTATTGGCCAGTTTTATTAAAAGCTGTAAGATTACTTGGAACGGAAGATGAACAAGGAAGAATGTTTGGATTCCTGGAAGCAGGTAGAGGAGTAGTTGACACCATCGTAGCTTTCAGTGCTCTTGGAATATTTGCATTATTAGGAAAAGGTGCAGGAGCCTTAAAAGGTTCAATAATATTTTTCTCAGCAGTAACTATAGCTATTGGAATTATTTCATATTTTATGCTTGAAGATGACATAATAAAAGATGTAGATGAGAATGGTAATAAAATTAGTAAAAATAAAGTTGCACTTAAAGGTGTTGTTAAAGCAATAAAAACACCAGAAATATGGATAGTATCACTTACTATATTTTCAATCTACTCCGTATATTGCGGATTAACATACTTCATTCCTTTCTTAAAGGATATTTATGGAATGCCTGTAACATTAGTAGGAGCATATGGTATTATTAATCAATATGGATTAAAAATGGTAGGCGGACCTGTGGGTGGATTTTTAGTAGATAAAAAAGTTAAATCTGCTACAAAATACTTAAGAGGAGCATTACTAGTAGCAGCAATTGCCATGGGTGGATTTATATTATTACCTCATGAATCAATGAATGTATATTTAGGAATGTCATTAACTCTTGGTTTTGGAGCCATTGTATTCTCAATGAGAGCTGTGTTCTTTGCACCGGTTGAAGAAATAAAAGTTCCAAGGGAAATAAGTGGAGCAGCTATGTCCATAGCTTGCATATTAGGATATTCACCTTCAATGTTTGCGTATACAATATATGGTAGTATGCTTGATAAAACACCAGGACTTCAGGGGTACAAGCATGTATTTATGACTATGATTGCATTTTCATTATTAGGATTTGTTATATCAACAATACTACTTAAAATAATAAATAAGAAAAATAACGTAATGCATGAAGAAGAAGTAAATGCATAATAAGTTTTCAGATATTAACTGAAGGAGGAAATGTTATGAAAATTGGTTTGGAAACAGAGAGCTATCATCTGCATTTTCAAAATAACCGTATGAATATATTTGATTTCATAAAAAAGACTTCAGAACTTGGATTAGATGGAGTACAAATAAATATAATAAAAGATAAAAACTTAGATCCAGAATGGGGAACTCTTGGCTCAAATGATCCTGTACATCTAGCTAAGGTGAGAAAAGAAATAGAGAAATATGGATTGTTTGTTGAAATTGATGCTAGGGGCACAGAGCCTAGTAAATTAAAAAAAGTTATAGAGGTTGCGCATAAATTAGGTGCAGACGTGATTAGAACTTATGTTAGCTGTGGTGGAAACCTTAAAGATGAGATTGAAAAAGCTCCGGAAAATATTAAAGAAGTACTACCTCTACTTAAAAAATACAGAATTAAACTTGCTTTAGAAAATCATGAGTATGAAACAGCAGAAGAAATGATAGATATAGTAAAGAAAATAGGAAGCCCATGGGTAGGAATTACTACAGACATTGGAAATGGTATGATGGTTTGGGAAGAGCCAATTGTAACAGTCGAAAAACTTGCCCCCTATACTTTTACAACACATTTTAAAGATCATGTTATTGTAAAAGTAGATGACTCATATAGAGTTTGTGGTACCGCTATAGGGGAAGGTAATATTGATACAGACGAATGTTTTAGAATATTAGTAGAAAATACAACTCTAACAAGGATAAATATTGAAATGTGTCATCCTTATACTGCTACATTTAAAAGAGAAAAGGGCGTAGGTGGAGTTTTTGAGTTAGGTAAAGGGGCATTTAAAGTGGAGAAACCACCACTTAATGAAGAGGTTATTAAACCTAGTGAATATTACTATCCTCCAGAAGAATTAATAGACATGATGATTATATATCAAGATGAAGAAGTTAAAAAATCTGTGAAACATGTACTAGCTTTAAGAGATAAATATTGTAGATAAAATTATAAATTTAAAAGGGAGCATACATATACCTATAAAGGAATGTATATGCTCCTTATTTTAATTATAAGCTCTACACAAGGCGAGATGCATTCAAAATGAACGGAGAAGAAATCTTAAAGGTAATATATTAACAGGTTGATGATTTATCTAAACAATACAAATAATAAAAAGAATGTAAATAGTCAGAAAAAATAACGTTTTCATATTGACATCCGATATTTTCCATTGTACAATAAAGGTGGTCGATGATGTATGATGCATCATACATAACATAAATAATAAATAATAAATAATATATTATATTCAAGGAGGATTTTTATTATGGATTACATGAATTTAAGCAAGTACCCAGCAGAACCTTTTAAAATTAAGAGTGTGGAACCAGTTAAGATGATTTCTAGAGAAGAACGTGAAATCGCTATGAGAGAGGCTGGATATAACACATTTAACTTAAAATCAGAGGATGTATATATTGATTTACTTACTGACTCAGGAACTAACGCTATGAGTGATGCTCAATGGGCAGGAATGATGATTGGAGACGAAGCTTACGCAGGAAGTAAGAACTGGATATTCCTAGAAGCAACTATAAAAGAATTATTTGGATTTAAACACGTTGTGCCTACTCACCAAGGACGTGGAGCAGAAAATATTCTTTCAACTATAGCTATTAAACCAGGACAATATGTAGCTGGAAATATGTACTTTACAACTACTAGATACCATCAAGAAAAAAATGGAGCTACTTTCGTAGATATTGTTAGAGATGAAGCTCACGATGCAGGTTTAAACGTTCCTTTTAAAGGCAATATTGACGTAAATAAACTTGAAAAATTAATAAATGAAAAAGGCGCAGAAAACATAGCTTATGTATGTCTTGCTGTTACTGTAAACCTAGCGGGTGGACAACCAGTTTCCATGGCTAATATGAAAGCAGTTAGAGAACTTACAGCAAAACACGGAATTAAAGTATTCTATGATGCTACTAGATGTGTTGAAAACGCATATTTCATTAAAGAACAAGAAGAAGGATATGAAAATGTTTCAATTAAAGATATAGTACATGAAATGTTCAGCTACTCTGACGGTGCTACTATGTCAGGTAAAAAAGACGGTATCGTAAATATCGGTGGATTCTTAGCTATTAATGATGAAGACTTATTTGGAAGAGCTAAAGAAATAGTTGTTGTTTACGAAGGTATGCCATCCTATGGAGGTATGACTGGTCGTGACATGCAAGCCATAGCAATTGGATTTAGAGAAGCAATGCAGTTTGAATATATAGAGCATAGAATTAAACAAGTTAGATATCTTGCAGATAGATTATTAGAAGCAGGAGTTCCAATAGTTGAACCAGTTGGTGGACACGCTGTATTCCTAGACGCAAGAAGATTCTGTCCACATCTAACTCAAGAACAATACCCAGCTCAATCATTAGCTGCTTCACTTTACATTGACTCCGGTGTTAGATCAATGGAACGTGGTATAGTTTCCGCAGGTAGAGATGTTAAAACAGGGGAAAACCATAAACCAAAATTAGAAACAGTAAGACTTACTATTCCAAGAAGAGTTTACACTTACAAGCATATGGATGTTGTAGCTGAATCAGTTATCCATCTATATAAACATAATAAAGATATAAGACCACTTAAATTTGTTTATGAGCCTAAACAATTAAGATTCTTTACTGCAAAATTTGATTTTGCAGACTAATTAAAAGTTTATTACGCTATATTATCGGGCATAATGCCTGATAATATAGCGTATAAATACAATACAAATAGTTAAGTCAAAATATTACCTTATAATGACTCCTATTATAGGGTGAAAAATGGGGAGGAAATGTATGCAAACTCAAGTTAATCAAGGTACTGAAAAAACTGCTAAATTTGCATCAAAGTGGGGATTTATACTAGCATGTGTAGGCTCCGCTGTAGGTATGGCTAACGTTTGGGGTTTCCCCTATAAGCTAGGAAGCAACGGTGGAGGGGCATTCTTAGTAGCTTATCTTATATTCACAGTGATTTTTAGCTACGTAGGGCTATCTGCAGAATATGCAATTGGTCGTAGGGCTAAGACAGGTACCCTTGGTGCTTATGAAAATGCTTGGAAATCAGGTGGAAAAGAGGGAATTGGTAAGGTTGTAGGATGGCTTCCACTTGCAGGATCTATGTGTATAGCAATAGGTTATGCAGCAATTATTTCATACGTACTTAAAGGATGGACTCAATCTGTTACAGGTAGTCTTATGACTGTGGATCCAGGTCCATGGTTTGAATCCTTCGCTATGACAGATTATTCAGTTGTTCCATATCACTTAATAGTTGTTGTTGGAACACTACTAACATTAACTCTTGGTGCAGACAGTATTGAAAAGACTAACAAAGTTATGATGCCATTGTTCTTTATACTATTTGTAATTCTTGCTATTCGTGTAGCTTTTTTACCAGGAGCAGCAGAAGGGTATAAATTTATGTTTACGCCTAGATGGGAAGCACTAAAAGATCCGATGGTTTGGATTTGGGCTATGGGTCAAGCATTCTTCTCACTATCTGTAACTGGTAGTGGAATGATTGTATACGGTGCATATTTATCAGATGGTGAAGATATAGTGGACGGAGCAAAAAATACTGCCATATTTGATACAATTGCAGCAATGGTAGCAGCATTAGTTATCATACCTGCTTGTTTCGCATACAATGTAGACGTTGCTGGGGGACCGGGACTTCTGTTTGTAACTTTACCTAAAATACTGCAAAATATACCAATGGGTAGGTTATTTGCAATAATACTATTCACAGCAGTAGTATTTGGTGGAGTATCTTCTTTACAAAACATGTTTGAAGTAGTTGGAGAGTCATTAATGTACAAGTTCCCTAAATTAAAACGTGTTCCTATGCTAGTATTACTTTGTATAGTTTGCTTTGGTATAGGCGTTAATATGGAACCTATATTCAAATGGGGACCATGGATGGATATTGTATCTATATACATTATTCCAATAGGAGCAACATTAGGTGCTATATCTTGGTTCTGGATAATGAAGAAAGAAGACTTACTTAATGAAATCAACTTAGGAGCTAAAAAGAAACAAGGGGACTTATGGTATAACTTGGGTAAATTTGTTTACGTACCATTTGCTACAATATTATGCTTAGTTGCTCTCTTTATGAAAGTAGCATTCTAAAATTAATAAATTAGCATTAAATTAAAAAAAGGTTGAGGTGGAGCGGTACTCCGCCTCTTTTATTTACATAATAAAAGATTAATGATATAATATATCAAATTAATTTATTTTACTTAATAAGAAAACAGGAGTAGTGGCGTGTTAATTAATAAAAAAACTTTAAGTGATCAAATTTATGATGTATTAAAAATAGAAATATTAAAAAGAGAGATTCCCTTTGGTTCAAAGCTTGTAAATAGGACATTGCAACAAAGATTTGGAGTTAGTTCATCTCCTATTCGAGATGCTATTAACCGTCTAAATCAAGATGGACTTGTCACATCCATCGATAAATCTGGAGCAACAGTGGTTGATTTTGATTACGACTTTTTTCTTGAGGTTAATGAGATACTTCTATATGTAATTAACACCGGTGTAAAATTGTCTTTTGAGAAATCTGACACTGAAGAAGTATGTAAGCATTTAGAAAAGTATTTATTACTCCAGGAGAAGTATATAGGAACTGACGAATTCTATGATTATGATTATAAATTTCATAAGACATTTATTAATTATTCTAAAAATAGCAGATTAAAAAAGCTTTTTAAAGAATATAATGTTCTTCATGAAATGCTTGTTAGGAATTATTATGAGCCTAGGACGTTTAAGATTCAGGAAGATAGTATTAAGATGCATAAGAAAATGGTAGAAGCATTCAGAAAAAAGGACTATAAATTGGTAATGACACTTACTGAGGAGCATTATAAAGGTGCTGAAGAGATCTTTAAGAAAATACTTGAACAAAGAGAAAAGAAACTCGAAGAAGATGATTGTTATGATTAAACTAAACTACTATCTAGAAAATCCAAAATGCACTTAGTAATTAATATAAATTAGTTACTAAGTGCATTTTTATATGGGAAATTGTATTAATAAAGTCTATAGTCCATTTATATTTTTATACTCTTAGCTGAAGTGAAGACTTTGTCCTTAAATTTATGTGCAACTATTGCATCAACCAAAGCTATACCAACAAGCATGAAGCTCTGTTTTAAGATGATAACTGGAGATAATGCAAAGAGAAGGCTAGATAGTATTACACAGTACATAATGCTTCCACTTGATTTATAAAGAGTGGTAAGTAATATACCTATTCCCACTAAATATGCTGCGAATTGTGCATAAAACTGTGGTAGTATAATAAATTTTGGTATATAGATAAGTGGTAAAAACCACAATGCCCAAAAAAGTCCTGTTGTAATAGAGGATTTGCCAAATCCCTTTTTTTCTTCAAATGCTGGCTGTACTATTCCCCTCCAACCAATTTCTTGAGAGCCTAATATCACTACCATTAGAGGAAGATAGCGGAAAAAGTCCATAATATCTCCATATTTATATACACTTTTCAAAAGCATAGCAAAACCATAATGTGTAATTAGAAATAGTGGTATTAAAATAATGGCTTTGGTGCTTTTAAATATTTTTAACTTACCTTTAAATCCTTCTATTCCACCTAGCTCTTCTTTATTTAAAACATGTGCAATAAATGATGAAATGAACGGCCCTAGGCATCCAAGAATAAAAAGACAGAGATAAAAAGGATTATTAAATATATCGCCGAATGCAGTCCTAGAGTAAACTATTACACCAAAACATGGGTAGCTTATGGCAAAGGATATTAATAAAAATTGTTTAACACTCTTTTTCAAGGCTTGTCCTCCAATAATCATATTTGGTCGATGATTGTAGACAATGGTTATACTTATATTATCATATTTTTGCAGAAAAATCATTATTTTTAAAAGATTATGAAGATAAAATTTTTCTAAGAAGGTGGCTATTTTATTAAATCTACAGAAATAGTAGTTGTACCTTACCTAAGGTAATAGACTATACTATACTTTATAGGATTAAATTAAAAGGGTAAAGGTGAGAAAAGATGAATCTAAAAATTCAATACAATTGTTTAAATGTAGATTGGAATTGTGTCCCTAAAATATTAAAAAAGGTTGGAATGTCTTATTTGGAAGGTGAAGCACATAAGAAGGCTTTTGAAAATAGTCATACTGTTGTATTTGCTTTTGATGATGATAAATTAATTGGATTTGGCCGTGCGATTTCCGATGGAGTTTATCAAGCTGCAATTTATGATATAGCAGTACTTCCCGAGTACCAAGGGAAAAAGGTAGGTGCAACGATTATTCAGAGTATTTTAAAATGTATTCCTCAATGTAACTTTATATTATATGCCTCTCCTGGCAAAGAAATTTTTTATGAAAAGTTAAACTTTAGAAAAATGAAAACAGGGATGGCATTATTTCGTGATGGGGAAAAAATGCAGATGAAGGGTTTTACTGAATAAATTTATATAGTATACTTTTAAAGAGTTAATAATATTAGAGGAGAGGAAGTAAAGATAATGGACATATTATTTGAAATTCAAGGAGTTAAATTTTCTGAAAAGGATTATCAAGATAATATTAATGAAGTGGAAGATATTCTTCCAATAATTCAAGAATTACAAGGGGATTTAGAAATATCAGAAATACAATGTGTTGATATAAATGATTGTTGTGATAAAACAAAGATGAATTATTTTTCAGAAATACAAGGATTCATTACAAAGGATGATGAGTTTGTGTTAAAATCTGAGGCTGAACAGTTTAAAGAGATGTATGGAGGACAAAGTTTAGATTTATTTGTTATTAGAATATATAAATGTGTAGACTGTGGAAAATGGATAATCGATATACTGGAATAAATGATTTTATACATAATAAAAGTATAGAGAAAAAGTGCTGATAATATTATATTTTTTAGGGGAAGTCATTTTTGACTTCCCCTAATTAAAATTTTAATAAATAATAAAGGATTATTTGCATGTTAACCATTAGAGGTAAATAAGATATAATTATATATAATAACAAATTTAGGGAGTTACAAATGGATAAACGAAATACATATATAGTTAAGTTTATAATTATATTTTTAAATATAATCTATGCTGTATCTACATTAGAAGAGGGTAGGATACCATATTTTATTATACTTATCTTACTATGTTTATTTAACATGCAGTTTAGAATAATTTATTTTAAAGAAAAATTATTTCTATTATCCGTTGTAGTGGATTTTATTTTAATATATTTTTTATTTGATGGATTCAAAGGTATTACATATCTTTTATTATACATTACCCTTATAGATGGAGTAAGTTTTTCAAAAAAGTATAGCAGTGGAATTATCTTAACTACTTTTATTGTGTTATCTTATCTAATAAAAGATTTCTCTGTAGAAATCATCTTAATGAATCTATTTATTTACAGCTTATGTATAATACTCATGCTTAATATTAATAAATTAATGGATAAAAGCTCTACCTTAGAGTATCTTTATGATGATGTTAGGAGATATAGCTATGAACTTGAGAAAACAAAGAAACAACTAGAGCTTTATTCTCAAAGAGTAAGACATGTAGCTCAATTAGAAGAGAGAAATAGGATATCAGAAGAAATTCATGATACCATAGGGCATAGGCTCACAGCACTGCTTATACAAATGCAAGCTGGAGTAAGCATATTAGATTTAGATAGTGAGAAATCAAAGAAACTTTTAAAAGCTTCCATAGAAAATTTAAGAGAAAGTATAGATATTCTTAGATATACTGTTAAAGATATGAAAAATATTCAGTTAGAAAATATAGTAGAAGCTATCAATAATTTATCTAAAAAGTTTACTATGGATACTGGAATAAATATAGATTTCATGGTTAAAGGAAATGTAATAAATTTAAACTCTGAAGTTCAGTTAATTCTTTATAAAAATGCTCAAGAGGGAATAACTAATGGAGTAAAGCATGGAAAGGCTAAGAACATAAAAATCCATCTTACCTTTGAAGAGGATAAAGTAAGGCTTAAAATTAGTGATGATGGAATTGGATGTACAAGCATTGAAAAAGGTATGGGACTAGCTTCCATGGAAGAGAGACTAAAATCAGTAAAAGGTGAATTGAGATTATATAATTTAGAAGATTTCGTTATAGAGAGTATTATTCCATTATAAGGGAGGGTAAAGAGAATGAGTATAAAAGTAGTTGTAGTAGATGACGACATAATGGTTAGAGAGGGTATGAAAATAATACTATCTTTAGATAAAGAAATTGAAGTTATAGGAACCTGCTCTAATGGAGATGAAGCCTTTACATTCTGCCAAGGAAATACAGTGGACGTAATACTAATGGATATTAGGATGCCTATATGTGATGGGGTTTTGGGAACGAAGAAAATATGTAGCTCCTATGAAAAGGTAAAGGTACTTATACTTACTACCTTTAATGATGATGAATATATAGTAGAGGCATTGAAAAATGGAGCATCAGGGTATTTGCTTAAAAATATTCCCCCAGAAGAAGTTATTAAAGCAGTAAAAATAGTAAATGAAGGCAATATGCTTATTCACCCAAGCATAGCAGAAAAAGTTCCCTTACTACTTAAAAGAGAAGAAAAGAAAGATTTTTCTAAGTATAACCTTCAAGAAATTGAAATTGAAATAATGAGACTTATAGCAGAAGGATATTCCAATAAGGAAGTATCAGAAAAGGTATTTTTAAGCCAAGGCACTGTGAAAAATAAAATTACAGATATATTATCAAGACTTAACTTAAGGGATAGAACTCAAATTGCTATATTTTATCTTAAGAATGGGAAATAAAATATTAAAAAATAATTGGATATCACAAATAGAGAGCTAAGTATTTAGTGAAGTCGCTCCGAAAAAGTCGCTATTTCACTAAATACTTAGCTCTTTTATGTTCTACGACGATATTATTATATAGTATTTTTTTATCTATGCACTTGAAAAGTGACTTAAGTCATCTTAACATGTGACCTAGGGTTAAGACTTTATATATGAATTTTTTGTACAATATAACTATAAGAAAATAAAAAAGGGGAGAATTATATGTCTATAAAATTAGAAAATGTAATTAAAAGATATGGAAACAACTTAGCCGTAGATAATATAAGTTTAGAAATAAAGAATGAGGAAATATTTGGTTTACTAGGTCCTAATGGGGCTGGAAAAAGTAGTACTATAAAAATGATTATGGGGCTTTTAAAGCCTAATAGTGGAGAGATTACTGTAAATGGCATTGATGTTATGAAGGATAGTTTAAATGCCAAAAGGATACTGGGTCTAGTGCCGCAAGAACTTGCCATATATGAAAACATGACAGCCTTAGAAAATGTAGAGTTCTTAGGAAGATTATATGGTTTAAAGGGTAAAAAACTTAAGGAGATGGCGGAAGAAGCCCTTCAATTTACTGGACTTGCAGATAAAAGAAAGGAAGTTCCTAAAAAATTCTCTGGAGGTATGAAAAGAAGATTAAATATAGCTTGCTCCATAGTTCATCAACCTAAAATAATTATTATGGACGAACCTACCGTTGGTATAGATCCTCAATCGAGGAATCATATTTTAGAATCAATAAAAGAATTAAACAGAAGAGGGGCTACCATTATATATACTAGTCACTACATGGAGGAAGTGGAAAGTATATGTAGTAGGATAGGAATTATAGATTTTGGAAAGCTCATAGCCTTAGGAAGTAAGGATGAATTAGTAAGCTCTATATGGGAAGAACAAAAGATAATAATAGAGGGATATAATATAAGTTTTAATTCAATTGAGGGAATAAAAAGCATTGAAGAAGTGAGGGATGTGGCATTAAAAGGTAATAGAATAGAGGTTATTTGCAAATCCCCTAATGAAATTTTACAAAAAGTTTTAGGAAAATTAGGAGAAGGAAATATAACTGTTAGAAATATTGATATAAAACAGGCAGATTTAGAGAGTGTGTTTTTAAAATTAACGGGAAGAAAATTAAGGGATTAATTTGAGAATTAGGAGGGAAAAGTTATGTGGAGTATAGCCTATAAGAATATAAAAGATATGTTTAGAGATATATTTCTCCTTGGATTTTTAATAATAATACCTCTCTTTCTCATAGGAATTATAAGTAATATGAGTAAAGGAGGACAAGTTTTACAGAGCAACTCTAATTCTTTAGTTGAACTAGTTATATTGTCACCTTCTAAGGGAAACGTTTTTGTAGAAAGTTTTGCCACCACAACCCTTGTGCAGTTTACCTTGATGGGAAGCATGATTGCTGGATCCATGTTAGTTGGGGAAAGAGAAAAGAACACTCTCCTTAGAATGTTTGCAGCACCAATTAAGAAAAGTCACATGCTAAGTGGAATTTTAATTGGTCACTCCATAGTAGTATTGTTACTTTCAGGATCAATAATAATAGGTTCTAAATTATTTTTTGGAGTAAGTTTTGGAAATTCTCCCTTCAATGTTTTTATAGTAACGCTTTTGGGTGTATATGTAGCCACATCCTTGGCTTTCATATTGTCAGGTATTTTTAAAAACAGCAAAGTAGCAGGGATAGTAAGCTCCTTTATAGTAATATTTATGACCTTTGCTAGCGGAGGATTTTCACAGGGAGATAAATTTGAAACCATATCTAAATTCACAATAAATAAATGGATTTCAGAAGCTTATTTAAAGCTTATGGAAGGCGGAAATCTACTAAGTATTAAAACAAATCTTATAGTATTAGGAATTATGGGAACAGTGTTTATGGTTATTGCCACTACTATTTATAGGAAGGAGAATATTTATGAATAGCATAGTGATTGGAACAAATTTAGTAAAAAGAATGCTTAAGGAAATAAATATATTTGCATTTATTTTCTTTCTTCCTATATTAGCCGCAACCCTTGGAATTCTAATGTTTGGGGGAAAAGAAAAAGTAATTCTTGGGGTAGCTAATCCACCTAAAGGTGATTATTCAGTTGTTCAATATTTAAAAGATAGCAATAAATACAATATTGAGTATTTAGAGGAAGGAAATATAGAGGAAAAGCTAAATAATAAAGAGGTAAAGATAGGAGTAATTTTTCCAGAGGATTTTACTATAACTTCTACTAGTAAAATAAAGGTTGTAACTCTTAAGGATGGTGAAGAGATACAAATATTAAAAGGGGAAATTGAAGAGTATGCTTCTGCTATGCTTAGCGGTAAGGATATAAAAAACTATGATAAATCTACAGTGAATTCAAAAATGTATGAGCAAGGGAAAGCCTCTATGGGTATGCTTTCAATGTTTATAGTAATGTTTGCGGGTTCAAGTATTGGATTTTTGCTACAAGATAAAAGAGAAAAAAATTTTATGAGATTATTTTCAACTCCTGTAAAGGAATATGAAATAGTGTTAGCTCATATAATAGCAAATTTCATATTAGGATTGCTACAAATTACTTTGTTTTTAATCTTAACTACATTTATTTTTAAGATTCAGTGGGGCGCATCCCCTTGGCTAGTTTATATTATACTCATAGCTTATTTAATAAGCGCAGTAGGTTTTTCAGTGGGACTAGTGGGAGTAGTGGAGGATGAGGAAAAATATAATTTGGTCCTTACTCTTATAGCCATAGTAACAAGTATATTAGGAGGAGGATTTTTCCCAACGGATTCTTTGAATATAGTTATTAGAAAAATAGCAAATTTTACACCTCAAAAATGGATGATAGATTCTTATATAAGTCTTATAGATGGAGGAAATATTAATACCATAGGTACAAATTTACTAGTACTTTTACTCTTTGGGGTTGTTTTCTTTACCTTTGGTGTGAAAACTCTAAAACCTGGGGAAAGAGACCTTTAGAAAAATTGTGATGCAATAATTCTTAAATAAAAATTATTGCATTGCAATTTTTATTTACGTGAACCTAAACACAACTGAAGCGTAAAAGATAAATGAGGGGGAGAGAAGATTTGCATTTAGAAGATAAGGATATCCTAAGTATCTATAAAATAAACAAAAAAGAAGGACTAGATGTGATAGTTCATAAATACAAAGATCCACTATATAAATTTTCTCTCCACTTATGTAAAAGTAGACAGGAGGCTGAGGATTTATTTCAAGATACTTGGATCAAAGTGTTTAGAAACTTAGAAAAATATGATGAAAACAAAAATCTTAAAACTTGGATATTTACCATATGTATAAATTCCTATAAGGATAAATACAGAAAAAATAAACGCTGGCTTAATATAATTAAAGATTATTTTAATAACGATGAGAAGGAAAAAGAAGTAATTAATATAGGGTCTGAAGAAAATTTACCGGAAGAAGAGATGGTTAAAAATTTTGAAAAAGCCATGCTTAAGGAAGCAGTTGAAAGCTTAAAAGAAGAATATAAGCTTCCAGTAATATTATATTATTTCCAAGAACTAAGCTACAAAGATATTAGTGAAGTTTTGTCTATACCAGAGGGGACCATAAAATCAAGATTGAATAAAGCACGTAAGCTCATTAAAGAATATATGGAGGGGAAAGTTTATGGATGAAAACAAGATAGAAAAATTACTTTATGAAATAGGAAATGAATCCATAGAAGCACCAGAACAGTTAATAAGTAAAACCAAGGATTATATACAATATGAACCTCTTATATATGCCATACCATTGAGTTTTATAGTGAACTTACTGTTTATAATAGGCATGGTGTATTTTTATATGTCTTATATAAACTTGAAGTATTTTTATTTAATCATTAATATTACCTTTACTATAAGCAACGCAGTAATTGCAGTGTTTCTGCTATTGTTTTTTAAGTTTAATAAATTAATTGATTAGGAGTGTGATATACAATGAAAATAGTATCTTTGATACTTGTTGTCCCAATGATTATTTTAACTGTGATAGGAGCAATAATATATGGGATTTTAAGAATGAATAGAAGAGGAGAGTATGATTCTACCAAAAATCCATTTAAAATATTATTTTATATATTAGCAGGCGTAATTGGACTTTTGGGTATTTTATTTATAACTAACTTTGTAAATGTTTCATACTTTACAAGAGGACACGGAGAGTTTTTATCTGTGCTACCAGCTATGATTATTATGCCCTTATTTATGCTAATACCCCTTACAATTCTTATTTTGATAGGAAGATTTGTTTATTATGATGCACAAAGCAGGGGAATGGATCCTTGGCTATGGCTACTAGTTGCAATATTTGTACCAAACTTTATAGGGTTAATAATTTATTTAATAGTTAGAAATTCCTATAATGCTAGCAATAAGAAGTGTTTTAACTGTGGAAGTTATGTAAGAGAAGACTATAATATATGCCCTAATTGCGGAACAAATCTAAAAAAGACTTGCACGCAATGTGGTAGAGGTGTTGAAAAGGGTTGGAGCATGTGCCCTTATTGTGGAAATAATCTTAGTTAGTTTTTTAGGTAAGCTAGTTTTGGGTTGATTAGTTAATGAAAAAAATTCCCCAGGAATTTTAATTGTGAAAATTCCTGGGGAATTTTTAGTCATCTCTCATACCATAAACCTTTCCAATAGGAACTGTAAACATTAATCCTACACCAGGCTTTGACATATCTCCTAGGATACTTTTTACTGTCTGCACTACCTTATCTACAAGAGCGTCGTCTTCTAAAATAGTAAAGATGGTTTTGTTGTAAGGGTGAGAGTTATTTAAAAAGCTCTTTATGGATCCAAAAAGAGGAATTTGTTTGTTTTCGTTATCAAGTAGAGCCCTACCCATACCTTGGCTATCTAAAATAGTTGCTCCTTTTACTCCTATGTCCACAAAGGCGGTTAATATGTCATCTAAGTATTCTGTTTCATTAAGAACTAAAAACAATGCGTGCACTGTATCACGACCTTTCATTTATTATTATTTAACTGTTTAAATTTGTTGCCGCTTTAGCCCTTTGAAGTCCATTAACTTCTCCAGCTTTTTCTATAGCAATCTTTGCTAAAATAGGTCCTGAAATTTCATAAACAAAGACGCTAAAGAGAATAACTGTAGTAATCCCTACACTAAATTGCGGTAATTCTTGTCTAACAATTATGGAAAGACCTATGGAAACACCACCTTGAGGCAGTAAGCTAAGGCCTAAATATTTTACTACCGCTTCATCTGCATTTACTGCTTTAGCTCCTAAGTAAGCTCCTAGCATTTTACCCCCTGCCCTAGCTAAAATATAGCCAAGCCCTAGTGAGCCAACCTGGAATAAAATCTTCAAATTTAATCCCGCTCCTGCTAGAGTGAAAAATATTAAGTAGATAGGTGGAGTAAAATCATTCATGAGGGAAAATACACGATTGGATTTTTGCATTAAGTTAACTAAAGTAGCTCCAACCATCATGCAAGTTAGCAGGGGAGAGAGCTTTAGCATATTAGCAATGCCTGTGCTAGCGGCGATGGCAGCTAACACTAAAGATAATAATTCTTCACGGCTATTAGCTTTATTAGCCACAAAGGTTAATATAATTCCCAGTACAAATCCAAGTAATAAAGAGCCTAAAATTTCAATTATAGGTCCGCCAAGCATTTGCAGAAAGGTATGACTTGTCCCACCGGTGGATAATTTAGCCATAGACATAGCAATACCAAAAAGCATAATTCCCACAGCATCATCTATGGCAACTACAGGTAAAATGGTCTTTGTAAGAGGTCCATGTGCCTTATATTGATTTATTACCATCATGGTTGCTGCAGGCGCTGTGGCTGCAGACATGGCTGCTATAACAATACTAAAGGCAAAGGACTGATTGAAAATATAAAAAGTTACTAAAAATACTAGTAACACAGCAAAAATCGCCTCTGCTAAGGTTATTATAAGTATATCTTTACCAACCTTTAACATGTCCTTTAAAACAAACTCACTACCAATGCTAAAAGCAATAGCAGCTAGGGCAACTTCATTAACGATAGACAAGGATTGAAGCTCTGCCTCACCAATTAAATTAAAAAATGAGGAACCAATAAATAATCCAGCTATTAAATAGCCTGTTACATTTGGAAGCTTAAAGTGTTTAGCCAGCCTTCCTCCCAGTACACCAACTAATAATACAATACTAAGTTTAAAGAGTAAATTCAATAATACGATCCTCCTATAATATATTCTTTCTATACCTTAAATAGAAAGAAGCTTTGCAAGAGTCTAATTAATACAAAGCTCATATATAGTATACAGTATTAATGAAAATATTTCAAATTATGGAGTCTAGCTGGAATTCCTTTAAAGATAAAATTCTTATATATCAAATAAAACCCTAGATTCATTGTTTTCTAGTATGTGATTTTTAGACAATCCTTTTGCACAAATATAAAACAATGTCATTACTAAATTAAAAGTAGCAAAAATTATTAAGGTATAGGTGTAAGGATTTATATTTGATATAAACTTAATTTCAAAAGGGGGTTCGTTCAAGTAACAATAATTGGCAAGAAAAACTTGATTGAATTTATAAATAATAAGGTTATAACTATTTGTGAATATAAGCATAGACCTTAAACTATTTTTATTAATAGAGTATCTTTCAACAAATAAAAGGTATGTGGTAGCCCATAACATAACAATATGACCGCTCCAAAAGGAGATTAAGGTATAGTGAGGGAAATTAAAAGGGTCTGTGACAGGAAATAATAGGGCCAATATTGAACCGGCAAATCCCCAATAACAACATACATTTTTAAATATGTTTTTATTTGTTATAAAAGCAAAAATGGTAAATATAATTGCTATTCGGCAGTTATAAAGAGGTAAGCTTTCTTTTATAGTAAAATACCCAGAAAACATATACCATATATATAAAACTATTTGTTGAATTGACAATATTGTTATAGTAATAGCTTTAAAATATCTTGAGTATTTACTGTCCCTAAGGTTACTACCTTTGCTTATTATTAATATACATCCTAGTAATGTAAGCGTTAATATAAGTAAATGTAAGTTGCTCATCATTGGAAAACTATATCCATCTGGGGATCCTCGAAAAAAGTATTTTATATTATTAATCATAATAGGTTCACCTCTAACTAAAAGTTTATAATAATACTATATTACTATTTTATTATGATTTTAAATTTATTTCTATTAGGTTTTTATTACAAGTTTGTATAGTTATATATTTTTAATTAATTTTTAAAGTATAAAAAGGGTAAAGTCTATATTAAAATAATTTCGACTTTACCCTTTTTCCATGAGAAACTATAAGTTTTAGTGTATACTTTTGCCTTTTAATATCACTTTCCCATTATAAACCTTATTTTGAATATTATTTTCAATAGCTATTTTTCCACCTACTAACACATACTCTATACCGCGAGGTTTGGCAAAAGGTTGAGTAAAGGTAGCTGTGTCCTGGATATTATTTAAATTGAGTATAACTAAATCAGCTATTTTGCCTACAGCTATAATACCCCTATCTTTGAGTCCTAATAATTTAGCAGGAAGTCCTGTTGCTTTATAAATAATTTTTTCTAAAGGTAATAAGTTCTTATCTAAAGATATTTTAATGTATCTAGGAAAAGTTCCAAAATTTCTTGGATGAGGAGTGCCAAATCTAAAATCACTGAATCCTATGGCCGCACCGTCGCTTCCAATAGCAATATTTTCTTGCGTCATTATATACTCTACATCCTTCTCATTCATGCTATAGTAAGTTACTACAGCAGAACCCTCTGTTTCTAAAAGTAATTTTTTAACTGCTTCAGCTAAAGATATATTAAACTTATTTGATATTTGGAGCAAGCTTAAGCCTTGGTAGTTTTCTTTAGCTCCTTTTGCAGAAGAAACCACTATTTTATCACCGCCTCCACGAGAATATATATTTTCCTCAATTTTTGCGGCAATACTTTCCCATTTATCGCTATTGAAAGTATTTTTTATAGTTTTTATACCACCCTCTTGAGCATCTTTTGGGATAATTGGATAAAGAGAAGTACAAGATGCTGTATAAGGATATTGATCACAAGAGATATTAAGCCCTTCGTCAATAGCATTATTAATTAGAGAAATAATTTCTTTTCCGCGACCCCATTGATTTCTTCCCATAAGTTTTAAGTGTGAAATATGACAATGTACATTACTTTCTCTAGTTATAGCTATCATTTCTTTTATGGATTCAAAAACTGTGTCGCCTTCACCACGCATATGAACAGTTAATATAGCATCATATTTCTTTAATACCTTGGATAATTCTACTAGTTCATCTTTTTCAGTAAAACTTCCTGGTGGATAAACTAAGCCTAGTGACATGCCCCAAGCACCAGATTTTAGTTCTCTTTCTAATAAATTTTTCATTTCATTTAATTCTTCATTAGTAGGCCTTCTATTTTCAAATCCCATTACAGTCATTCGTAAAGTTCCATGACCAATTTGAGGAAGATTATTTATTGAAGGTTTATTTTCATTTACTTTTTTTACGTATTCATCTAAAGTAGAAAAGTCTAAATTTATTATATCTGTATTGTAGCATAGGGACTTACAATAATTTAATAAGTCTTTCCTTATAGAAGCATTGTTAGGAACTAAAGATATACCACAGCTACCTATAAGCTCTGTAGTAATACCTTGGAATATTTTACTTTCAAGATCTTTATAGATTAAAAATGAGCTGTCTGAGTGAGAATGCATATCTATAAATCCAGGAGATAATATATTTCCTTCAGCGTCTATGATTACCTTCCCATTTAAAATAGAATTTTCCCTGCAAATTTTTTTGATTCTATCCTTTTCAATTCCTATTGAACCTTTAAAAGGCTTATTTCCACTTCCATCTACAATAAGGGCATTATTTATTACTATGTCAAACATATTTTTGCCTCCTTTGTAACAACATATAAATAATATTTAAATTAATTATATCATAAATTTTCAATAAATGAAAAAATATTTTCAAAAATAGATATTTATAATAAATATTTTTAAATTTACTGACAAAATGAAAAATATATGTTAGAATATTAAAAAAAAGAAAATAAATTTTCAGAACGTGAGGAGAGAGCATACTATGGAAAACAATGTTTTTAATATAGTTGATAAAAAATATTCAAGCTTTACAAAAACATTCAAACTAATAGCTGATTATATTAAAGAGAATTATTCAGATATTGTTTTTTTATCTATTCAAGAGTTAGGAGACAGCATGGGGGTAAGTAACTCAAGTATAACAAGATTTTGTAGAGAATTAGGTTACGGGGGATATGCAGAATTCCAGAAAGCGTTACAATCTTTAATACAAAAAGATATTACTCCTATGAAGGAAATAAAAAAATCTATCTCTGATTTAAGAGACGAAGAAGATATTTTGCAAAAGACTATAGAATTAAATATAGCTACTCTTCAAAGTATGTACTCAGAAAGTATGAAAAAAGATTTTCAACAGGCTGTGGAATTAGTAAGTGAAGGTAAGAAAGTATATATAGTTGGAACTAGATCTACATTTACTGTAGCATTTTATCTCTACTTTATGTTGAGTAGATTTATGGATAATGTAGTGCTACTTTCCCCAGGCCAAATGGATGTATACGATAAAATATCTAGCATTGATAAAGAAGATGTTTTAATATCAATTAGTTTTTCAAGATATACTAAATTTACTTCCGATGTAACAAATTTCTTTAAAAATAAAGGATGTAAAATAGTAGTAGTTACTGATAGCCATAGTTCACCAGTTGCAGTAAAAGGAAATTGCGTTTTAATTCTAAAAAATAGTTCATCTACTTATTCTTATGTGGCTACTATGACCGCATTGAATGCTCTTGTTACCGCAGTGGGTGCAAAAAATCAAGAGGAAACCTTAGCTAAAATGGATGAAAAAGAGAAAAATTGCTTTGAGAATGATATATATGTTTAAATTTTAATTTTATATAAATTTTAAATTATAACAAAGGAGGATTTATTATGATACTTGGTCTACCTAAAATTCTAGGACTATTACCACTAATTTTTTACATTATAGTTTCCTTTAAAGGAAAGGACATGCTATGGGTTGTGCTTTTGAGCGTATTATTAGGGGGAATTCTAACTGGACAAACTCCTATAGACTTTGGTAATGCTATTGCTCAAGGATTAGGTTCTTTTTTAGGCCTAATAGGTTTTGTAATACTTTTAGGTGCTGGATTGGGAGAGTTATTAACTCAAACTGGGGTAGCACAAAACTTAGTGCATTTTGTAATGACAAAGACTGGGGTTAAGAGTAAAAAACAAGTTATAATTGCTAGTATGACATCGTCAACTTTGGTAGTGGCTTTACTTGGTTCTATGGCGGGAGGAAATGCCATACTGGCTCCTATTATTATTCCTATAGTTGCAAGCTTTGGAATTACACCAAATGCTTTAGGGGTTTTATTACATGGTGCCGGCGCAGCTGGATTATTTATTGGACCATTTGCTCCACCAGTAGTTACAACAATGGCATTAGCGGAATTAAGCTATGGTAAATATATGTTATATGCAGGCGTTCCACTAGCAATAATTGTTCTAGTAACAACTTATTTTGTAGCACTAAAAACACAGGCAAAATATGAAGGTATTGAGAGTTATGCTAAAGAAGATATTGTCAATGAAAATGACTTTGTTGAGAATGGAAAGTCTAAAAAAGCTACCATTACTTTTCTAATAGTTATGCTAATTTCTATGATATATGGAATTATAAATAAAGCGGGTGCTTCCTATGTTATTGTAGTTATTACGTTAACAGCTCTTATAGTTGGATATGTGGCAGGATTTAAACCAGAAGATAGCTTAAAGGCTATTATTAAAGGTAGTTCAAAGATGTACTGGATATTTATACTATTTGTCCTTTACGATCCATTCCTAAACTTTGTAACTAAATCAGGAGCTTTTGATGCTATAGCTGAACTTATAAAACCACTTATAAATTCAGGTGGGCCAGGAATATTTATGATAGTAAGTACTTTAATTGGTATATTTGGAGTTTCAGGTGCTGCTGTTGCTCAAGAAAAGGTTATGCATACAATGTTTTTACCAATATTACAACAATTTAATTTCCCAATGGCTCTTTGGGCTATAGTGTTATTAGTTGGTTCTCAAATAACATCTTTTGCATATCCAACTGGTGATATGGTGGGGCAAATGGGACTTGCCAGATCTAAGGATTTAAAGTCTTTGGTAAAAAATGGACTAGCAATAACCGTAGTAAGTTTACTATATGTAGCAGCTTTTGCGTTCTTCTATAAATTTTAAAATTTGCTATTAGAGGAGGGGTTATTGTGAGTAATTTTGCTTCAATAAAAGATAAAATTATAAGTGAAATAGAAAAATTTGAAGGGAATTGTGGAGTAATAGTCAAAAATGAAAATACTGGAGAATACTTTGGTTATAATGAAGAAGTTGCATTTCCTTCAGCAAGTATTATAAAGCTTTCAATTTTATTAGAGTTATTCAAAAGAATTGAAAAAAGGGAAATTAATCTTGAAGACAGAATAGTTGTAAAAGATGAAGATAAAGTAGGCGGTTTTGGAATATTAAAGGATTTAGATTCCAATCTTAATGTAACCATAAAGGATTTAGCTACATTAATGATTATACTGAGCGATAATGTAGCTACAAATATATTGATTGATACTTTAGGTATGGATTCAATAAATAATACCGTAAAAGAGTTGGGTATGAAGGATACAGTGCTTGGAAGAAAGATGATGGATGGAGAAGCTAAAAAGATGGGAAGAGATAATTATACATCACCTAAGGATACTTTAATGATATTAGAATGTTATTTGAATTCCTCAGATGTATTAAAATTATCTTCTAATACTCAAAATGTTATATTAGATATATTAAAAAAACAACAATGTAATAATAAACTTCCTCTTTTAATGCCAAAGGAAATTACTTTTGGACATAAAACAGGAGATCTTCCAGGAGTGGAACATGATGCAGGGATACTTTTCTCAAAGGTTGGAAATATCATTATTGTAGTTTTAACTAAAGAATTAAAAGACAATGCCCATGGGGTAGAATTTAATAATAATATAGGGAAAATAGTTACAGAATATTGCTGCTAACCACTTTTCAAATATAAAAACAATCATTGCCAATTCCTATTATACTTAGGACTAGCAATGATTGTTTTTAATTTATAAGAGGTAGTTCCACTGTAAAGGTAGTACTTTCATTTAAAACACTTTTAGCATAAATACTGCCACCATGTTGCTCCACAATTGCGCGAGCTATGGCGAGGCCTAGACCATATCCCCCACTATTTCTTGAACGTGATTTATCAATGCGATAAAATCTATCAAATATTTTATTAATATCCTCTTCAGCAATTCCTTTTCCGGAATTTTTTATTGATAAAAGGCTATGGTTATGATTTCTTCTTAAAACCACCTCCACCTTTCCTTTTGGTTCGGTGTATTTTAATGCATTATCTAAAAGAATCATAATTACCTGTCTAATTTGTTCGTTATTTCCCATCATTATTAAATTTGAATCCATGTGGTAGTCTAGTAAAATATTGCTTTCGAAAATGACTCCTTCCATGGTTAGTATTACATTTTCTAAGGCTTCACTTAAGTTAAAACTTGAGAAGATTAAGGATACCTCTGAGTAATCTACATTTGTTAAATAAAGCAAATCCTTTGTTAAATTAGTCATTCTTTCTACTTCAGATTTAATGTAGTAGAGCCATTTTGACTGATTTTTTATGGTATCTTCTCCGCTCCCTAAGAGTACATCTACATTTGTATTGATAACAGCAAGGGGAGTTTTTAGTTCATGGGAAGCATCTGCAATAAATTGTTTTTGTCTTTCGAAAGCTTCTTTAATAGGCTTTATGGATTTATTGGCAAAAAACCTACTTATGAGAAAAATAACTATTAGCATTGCTAAGGCAACAATCAAAAAGGTATAAATTAAATTTGTAAGAATGCCTTGGCGAGAAGTTATGTCTAGGAAAGTTATTTTATTTCCATAAAAGCTAGGTCTTATCATAAAGGCCCAGTAATTATCTTCTAATTTAAATCTGCCATTTTCTTTATTTTTATTCAAAGCTAAGGTCTTTGCCTTTTCGTAAAAGTCTTTTTCTATTTCAAATATGGAATCAAAGCTTTCTACATTTCCATTATTATCTGTATTTATAGTAAAAGAAATGGAACGCTCTGGAGGGTGGGGGAGATCCTTAGGAGTTTCCATAGGTTTACGATTAAACTCAGAGATCTTTCGGAGTTCTCCATTAATATCTCTATTAACATTATTGTAGGTCATTAAATATATGGCAGTAAAAGCCATGATCATGGTAACAGAAATTATTACTAAATTTAATATAAGAAATTTGTTTCTTAGCTCCTTAAACATTTATTTTTTCTCCTCCAAAACATATCCTACTCCTCTAATAGTATTTATGACTACCTTTGAATTTAAAAATAATAGTTTTTTTCTTAGAAAAGAAATATAAACCTCCACATGATTATGCTCCACTTCTGAATTAAATCCCCAAAGCTTCTCAATAATAATCTCTTTAGAGGTTACTCCATTTTTTCTAGAAATAAGAAGATCTAAAAGTTCACTTTCCTTCAATATAAGTTTCACTTCTTTATCTCCCTTAGATAACTTCAATGTGGCGGTATTAAGTTCAATATCTCCAAATTTTAAAGTGTTATCTAGTAACACCTCACCCTTGCGTCTGGACATGGCTCTTATTCTTGCCAAAAGTTCCTCAGTAGCAAAGGGTTTTGATAAATAATCATCAGCTCCACTATCAAGACCTATGACTTTGTGTGAAATTTCTCCCTTAGCTGTAAGCATAATCACTGAAGAAGAAATCCCTTCTGCCCGTAGTTTCTTAAGTATGGTTATGCCATCCATTTTAGGTAACATTATATCTAATATTATTAAATCATATATGTTGCTTAAAGCATTATCTAGTCCCGTTTCTCCATCATTAACTGTATCTACTGTATAGTTATTTTTTTTTAGTATTTGAGTTAAGGCTTCAGCTAAATGAAGTTCATCTTCAACCAAAAGTATTCTCATAAATATCCCTCCATTTTTTAATTATCTTATTATATCACAGTAAACCTTTAATAAACCTTAAATGTAAACAGTATGTGAACTCATGGATTGTCAAAGGGGATTTAAGGTTTGTTTAAGCTTCAATTTATAAAATTAAAGTGAATTAAGAGAAATTAAAGAAAGGAGTATGGCAATGGCTATCGAGGTTTTTAATAGACAAGAATGTAAATTTTTAATCCATAAATCCATATACAAAGATATTGAAAATAGGATTTTGAGATATATGGAACTTGATGATTACAACAAGGAAAAAGAATTCTATACCATAAGCAATATCTACTATGATACAGAAGATAATCATTTAATAAGAACTTCTCTATGTAAGCCTACCTATAAAGAGAAGCTTCGCCTAAGAGCCTATGGAATTCCCAAAGGTGAGGATAAGGTGTTTTTAGAGGTAAAGAAAAAGGTTAATGGCTTTGGTAATAAAAGAAGAACTAAACTAGAACTACAGGAGGCATATGAGTTTTTTTCTACTGGTAAGAAGCCAGAGATAAAAAATTATATGAATAAACAAGTTATAAATGAAGTAGAGTATATTTTTAAAACTTATCATCTTAAGCCAAAGCTTTATATAGCCTATGATAGAAGGGCCTTCTTTTATAAGGAAAATCGAAATTTAAGAATAACCTTTGATGAAAATATAAGAACAAGAAGATATGATTTAGCTTTAGAGAAGGGAGACTATGGAGAAAATTTATTACAAGAAGATGAGATTCTTATGGAAATAAAAACAGATTATAGCATACCATTATGGCTATGTAAATTGCTTTCAGAATATAAAATATTTAAAAGAAGTTTTTCAAAATATGGGAATGAATATGAAAAAATGCTATTAAGCAATACACAATTGAAAGGGGAAATGAAACCATGCTTGAATCAATATTTAACGCAACCACAACTAATACATCAATTTCTTTAGGAAACTCAATATTAACTATAGTGATATCCTTTATTTTAGGTGGAATTATAAGCTTTACTTATATGAAGACCTCTAGCAAAAAAGGATATTCAGAAAACTTTGCTCTTACATTAATTATTGTGCCTTCAGTAATTGCAATAATTGTATTTTTAATTGGAAGTAATATTGCAAGAGCTTTTAGTTTAACAGGAGCCTTTTCTATAATTAGATTTAGAAGTGCCCCTGGAGACCCAAAGGATATATCCTATGTGCTCTTTACTATGGCAGCGGGGCTAGCTTGTGGAGTTGGAGTTTTTGGATATGCTATTTTGTTTACAATATTTCTTTGTTTACTTATGTTTGCTCTTAACATATTTAATTTTGGAGAAAGAAAGGTTTCTCAAAAACTACTTAAGATAACTATTCCAGAGGATTTAGATTATGAAGGGGCTTTTGACGAGGTTTTTAATGAATTTGTAGGGAGTCATGAATTAATTAAAGTAAAGACTATGGACTTAGGAAGTCTTTATCAACTTGTTTATACCGTTACTATAGATAATAAAATAAGTCAAAAGGAATTTTTAGATGCCCTTAGATGCAGAAATGGTAATTTAAATATTTCCTTATCAATGCACGCAGATAAAGCAGAATATTAATGAAGGGGAAAGAGTATATGAATGAAAATATTAAAATAAAAAAAATCTTAGCTTTAAGTATTGCAATTATACTAATTGTAACAGCCTTTATAATTAAGAATAGTAAAGAAAAAGTTCAAGTTCAGGGTAGTACTGAGGCAGCTTATGATTCTATTTTTCAAGAAGATAAGGTCATAGATATTAAAGTTGAGATTCCTGAAAGTGATTGGAAAAACATTCTTGATAATCCACTGGCAGAGGAGTATAAAAGTGCAGATGTAACCATAGATGGCAACACTATTAAGAATGTAGGGTTTAGAACAAAGGGAAATCTTACATTAAGATCCGTGGCTAGTAGTGAATCAGACCGTTATAGTTTTAGGATTAAGCTAGATAAGTATGTAAAGGGTCAAAACCTTTTAGGGCTAGATGAAATAGTTGTAAACAATATGTACGCTGACCCTTCCTTTATGAGGGAGTATTTAAGTTATGAAGCGTTAAAATCCATAGGAGCTAATGTACCTGAAACTGTTTTTGCAAATATTTATGTAAACGGAAAACTACAAGGATTTTACTTATGCATTGAAGCTATAGATGATAGCTACTTAGAAAGAAACTTTGGAAATAACAGTGGTAACTTATATAAACAGGAAAAAGGAAGTACTCTTCAATATGTTGAAGGTGGAAGCTATGATAGCTATGAACAAAAAAATGGAGGTGATTTAAGCAAAACTGATTTAAAAACCCTTATCAAAACCTTAAATGAAATGTCGCAGGGTGAAAAGAGGGATATTGAAAAGGTGTTAGATGTGGATAGTGCGTTAAAATATATAGCAGCTAATACAGTGTTAGGTAACTACGATAGTTATAGCGGTAACATGGCTCAAAACTATTACTTATATGGACAGAATGGTAAGTTTACTGTACTACCTTGGGATTATAATATGTCCATGGGAGGATTTGGTGGTGGAAATATTTCAACCATACCTATTGATGAACCAGTTTCAGGGGTTAATATAAAAAATCTTCCTTTAATAAATAATTTATTAGCTGTGGCAGAATACAAAGAAAAATATCATGGATATGTAAAAGCTCTTCTTACCTATCTTGAAAACTTTGAAGAAAGAACTACAGAGCTTGCAAATATTATAAGACCTTACGTAGAAGCTGATAATACTAAGTTTTATACTATGGAGCAGTTTGAAAACAACTTAAAATATACTCAAATAAATATTGATTCAAATACAACTTCAAATGCAAATACTAATGCTAATATGAATAGGCCGGAAAATATGCCTAAGCAAAGACCAGATGGGGTTACCGCTGCCTCAAAAAATACCCAAGGAAATTTAAAACCAGAAAATAGACCAGCTCCACCAGAAGGAGGTATGGATAAAGGCTTCATGGGTGGTGATTTCAAAGGTGTAAGAGGTGGTGGAGGTATGATGGGAAATGCACCTTCCATTATGACCTATATAAAAGATAGAGTAGAAAACATTAAAAAACAGCTATCAGGAGAGCTTCCAACCACAGGGAATACAACTATGAATGAAAATAAAGGACGCGCAGATTAATGCACGTCCTTTTGACATTTTTTTATTTTTTTAAATAATTTTAGATGCAGATTTTATTTTAGATAATTCTTGCTCGTTATCTACAAGTTCTAGACATTCATTTCCATCTTGCATGCTGAATTTATAAACTTCAACACTAGAACGATCCGTTTCGGGAGCCATTAAAATATATTCTTTTTTGTCTATGGCTAACATTTCTTTTACAGTATAATTTACTAAATTTCCATCTTCATCTCTGAAAGAATAGGTTTTAGCGCTCATATTACATAACACTCCTTTAAAATTTAAAATTCTAAGGTTATGTTATGTAATAAAGCGATATTTTATTAGTAATATTTATATTATATTTCTTTTTTTCTACCTACAATTTTAGATAGCCATATACTAATTTCAAATAAAATCATCATCGGCATTGCAAGAAGTAATTGGGATATTACATCCGGTGGAGTTATTATTGCTGCTACAACAAAAATAACTAGTATAACCATTTTTCTATTTTTTCTTAGCATAATTGAATTAATTAAGCCAAATTTAGTTAATAGTACAGATAAAATTGGCATTTCAAAAACTAGGCCAAAGGCTAAAAGTAGAGAGCATATGAAATCTACATAACTTCTAAAGGAAATAGTAGGCGTAATACCCTCTAAAGTAAAGCCTGTAAAAAACTTAATAGTTACTGGTATAACTAAGAGATATGCAAAAATTACTCCTGCTGCGAAAAATAATACTCCACCTAATAGAGACAAGGTAATATATCTTCGTTCCCTTTTAGTCAGACCTGGTTTAAGAAAAAGCCAAATCTGTCTTAATAGAATTGGAGACGATATTACAATTCCCATAACAAGTGATATTTTTATATAGGTAAGAAAAAGTTCTGAAGGAGTTAAATATACAAAATCTAAATAATTAGTATATTTAACTAGTTCTTTAACTAATTTTTCAACATAGTAATAACTTCCGGAACTAGTTATAATTAAAGAAAGTATTATAATAAAAAGTCTTTTTCTTAACTCGGATAAATGTTCAATTAATGTTAATTTATTTTCCGCCACTATTACTTCATCCTCTACTTATTATCAGAATCAACGTCAATCTTTACTTCTTCTGATATTTTATTAGCATGGTTTTTAAATTCGTTAATTGCTTTTCCTAAGGATTTACCTACTTCAGGCAATTTTGATGGTCCAAAAACAATAAGGGCAATGGCTAGAATTAAAATTAATTCACCTGCTCCGATTCTTCCAAACATAATTATTCCTCCTTTAAATTGGTTGTTTTACACGATTCTGTTATTATAAGTATATATTATTGGTTCGCTTGAAACAATACGCCCAACTATTGTTATTCCTAAATTATTAGCCATATCTAACGCTAGATTACTAGGAATACTTCTAGAAACTACCATGGGTATATTAGCTCCAATAGCTTTTAATATCATATCTGAAGAAATTCTACCCGTAGTCATAAGAATAGTATTGTTAAAGTCTAAATCTAAAAAAACACCTTTTCCTATAACTTTATCTATAGCATTATGTCTTCCTACATCTTCTCTTAAAACCACCATTTCATTGTTATAGACCAAGGAAGCACAGTGCATTCCGCCCAGTTCCTTGTACATGGTTGCATTGGAGAACATTTCTATTGCTAAATCTTTTAGCTTATGAAGATTTATATTTAATTTAGATTTATTAGTTTCTTTTTTTAAAAATTCCTCTTTAAATACTGAGCCGCTACCACAACCACTTGATAAAACTCCTGACAAGCTGTAGTCATTATCTGTAGGAGTATTAGCAGTAGTGACATAAATTTCTTTCATTTCATCACAAGCAGATAATGAATAAACTTCATTAATGTTTTTTATTAAATTTCTACTTAATAAATGTCCCATAGCTAGCTCATTTAGATTCTGAGGGGTACACATAAAAGTTACTAATTTTTTCCCGTTTAAATATAATTCTACAGGAGCTTCTTCGCATATATTAATTTTGCTTGTTTTCCATATTTCTGTCATTAGATAATTCCTCCGTAACTATGGATTCTCGAATTGAAGAACTTCAATCCATTCTGTTAAAGCTTTTGCAGAGTCTTTATCTAAATACCTATCTGAGTATAAATAAAGAGCACCATTAGATGCTTTTGTTGTCTTTATATCAGAATAATTAGAATCAACATCTATTTTTTTCAAAGAATTTAAAAATTCATCTTCTTTAAAATAAAAAGGTCTATTAAGGAAAAGTTGAGAATCTGTTGGTCTAGGATAGGTTTTAGATTCATCACGAACGGTTTCCGCTATAGTTCTTACCATATCCTTATCTTCAATTCTCATTGCTAAAATAGCATAGTTATCTGTCATTTTAGCATTTGAATAAATATAGTAATTTGAGGTACCTTTGATAAACTTAATATCTGGGTAGTCCTCGGTATTTTTTAGCGCTTCAATTAAGTTTTCTAATTGATTTTCTTCAATTAAAAAAGGTTCTAGTAAAAAATCATCTTTTTTTATTAGAATTCCTTCTGAGGATTTAACTTTAATCAGATTTACAATTTCAAGAAATTTTTCTTTTTCCATATTATCCATACTAATTACACTCCTAAATTAAAACATATAATAGGGGAGTTAAAAAATCCCCTATTATAAATTAGTTACTTAAACTATACTAAGGTAATAATTTAAGTCTTTCAAGTTCTGCAGCAACATCAGCAAGTCCTATCTTAACTAATGTCTCTTTCGTTGGGGCACCGGTTTTTTCATCCCATCCCATTTCTTTGTATAACATAGTAAGTGCATCTTGCATATCTTTTCTATCCATTTTTATAGTACCAGGTGTAAATGGAGCTTTATCTTTATCTATCTCAAATATCCAATCACACATTAAATCGTGCTTATTACGCATATCCACAGTATTCATATTCTTAACAGTCAATGCTCTAAATAAAGTGAATATCCTTTCTCCTGCCAAGTCAAGTTCCTGTTCGGATAATTGATGACCTGTTGCTAAGCTATAGTATTTAGCCTCTAGGCTAGTATCTCCTTTGTATCCTCTTTCCTTTAATGGAGAGAAGGTCATTGGCCATACATAGTTACATACTGTTAAGCAGTTATGAAGAATAGAACGTACTATACTCCATTTAGCAAACTTAGCTTTATAAGGATTCATTTTTGTGTAGTGCGCTGGGTTGTCTAGAGCCTCTTCAGAACCAAACAACTCTTTGGCTCTTGTCTTTTGAATTTCAAGAGGTAATCCGCTTCCTGTATAATTAATTAAAGTGTGTACCATAGCATCTCTATTAAACATACAAGATATTACAGCACCAACTTGTGCATTAGTTTCGCTACTGTGATGTTTTGGGAATCCTAATGGAGACCAAAGTCCTACATCTTTACTATTAATAAATTCATCACCAAGATTCCATCTCTTAGCTATCCAATAGCTTCCGTCACCAAGATGACTGAATTCTCCTTCTTTGAAAGCAATTCTTCTATAGAAATCCTTTAAGAATTCAGGATCCTTAGCCTCTAATTTGTCCCATGGTATGCTATCATACTCTTCTTTAGGAAGAACCTTCTTTAATATTCCTTTTTCATAAACATATTTAAAATCTCTTCCTATTTGTCCGTAATTACACCATACGCCATAATCGTCAGCTAAAACAGAGCCTAAGCTTCTTGCAATCATTGCACCTTCGCCTTTTTCACCTTCTTCGGAGAATCCCTTTATCATGATTCCACCAGGTGAAAAATATCCCATACAAGTATTAGCAACATGTGGTGATACGCCATACTTCTTCTCTAACTTAGGAATATTAAGTTGAGAGTGACATCTAATTGGACAGGATTGACATCCTCCCATTCTAACAGTGTATTTTTCAGCTACAGCTCCAAGGTCGAAAACTCCCTTTTGACTTCTGAATCCTACGCTGTTCATGTCCTTAGGATCGCACTCACCAGTATCAACTTTTGTTTCAGATGCTCCCCAAGTTAAACCTTTGTGAGCGTTCCATCTACTACCTTTGTTATTAAATTCAGCCCAAGGTTGAGGAGTGCTTGGAACTACGTGATTGTTATTAGCGCCTATTACTGACATGTTAAGTTTGTCAAGTTCTAACCATTCTTTCTTATCACCAGCAATGTGAACTGCGCCTGTTCCTTTTATTGCAATAGCTTTTAATTTTTTAGAACCCATGATTCCACCTTGTCCACCAGCAGAGTGAGAACGTCCATTCATTATAACGGACATCGGAACTTCATTTTCACCTGCTTGTCCGATTAAAGCTATTGATGCTTCTTTGCCAATTCTGGCAGAAAGCTGAGCGTTACTATCGAAAATTCCTTGACCCCAAATAAATGAAGCATCATTTATGTAAGCCTTATCATCTTCAATAAGTAAATACACAGGGCGCCTTGACTTACCTTCAACAATGATTGCATCCCATCCAGCATATTTCATTACCGCTGCAAAATTACCACCCATATGACCATCAGCTACTGCATAATATGGGTTTGTTGGTAATAAAGAGGTTATGGTTGTTCTTGAAGTACAAGGTATCCCTGTACCTGTTAGAGGTCCAGCAGAAAATATAAGTTTATTTGCCTCATCAAATGGCTTTGTTCCCGTAGGAACTTCATCAAACATTACTTTATAGCCAATACCTGAACCACCAACTAAATCTTTATATTTTAAAGTATCTTCAGTACTTATTTTCCCAGTGGATAAATTAACTCTTAGTATTTTACCGGTCCATCCCGTTACCTTTGACATAATTTCACCTTCCTACTTAGTTATTGTTTTTAACCAACGTTATAACCATTTTGTTTTAATGTAGCTTGAACTTTTTCCCAAGGTACTAATTTTATTGCACCAGTAGGACAGTTCTTTGCACAGGTTGGATCACCATTGCATAAGAAGCACTTAGTAGACTTCTTTGTTTCTAAATCCACCGTTGGTAAATGCCAAGGACATGCTTCAGTACAAGCTCCGCAGCCGACACAAATTTGTTCATCTACAACTCTTGCTTTTGTTTTTGAATCTGGCTTAATAGCTTTTACAGGACATGCTTCTGCACAATAAGGTTTGCCACATTGTTGGCATGTTTCAGGTGTCATTAAAAGATTACCGAATTCACCGTTATCATTCCAATAAGCAATTTTTGGACCGTGAGCACCATAGTTATAGTTTCTGCTCACTTTAATTCTTCCTATATAAGGATGAGCTTTGCCATCGTTGTTTAATGAGCACATTAATTCACAACGTTGACAGCCTGTACAACGACTTCTGTCTGCAATTATAAGTCCAGCAGCTACAGGCCAACCACTCACTTCCTCTGGTTTTCCAGAGCAGCCAAATAAGCTAAGAACTGAATAGGAAATAGCAACCCCAGCTAGGGATTTACCACCTAATTTTAAAAATTCTCTTCTTGTGGTTAGTTTTTCTAAAAAACTATTTTTTTCTGTTTCCGACATTAAGGTACCCTCCCTCTGTATCAATAATAAGATAAATTGATAAAACCAAACGGAAGTAAGTAGAAGTAAGTAATAATATATTGATAATTTGTGTTAAAATTATCAATATATTTAACGATATTTTAACACAATGTTTAAAGTTTAGCAAAGCATTGTTTGTATTTTTAAATATAATTAATGTTTGGTCAGATATATTGCTATCATTTGTAAGATGAATGTTTACATTACCATTTATGGATGATATAATTTAAAACAATAAGATTTCCGTGTTAATAATTTATTAATATTAAGTTTAAATTATAACAATTAATATTAATACAAACAATTTAATATTTTTATGAGTGGACTAATTCACTTCTCCGAGCTCTAGTTCCTAAAGCTAAGACTATGGAATTATGGCCGTTAGGGTATTGTTGGAAACGATTATGCCTCCCAATTGGAAAGGAGAATGCTTGTTAGCCTTCTCCTTTCGTTTATATATAAATAAAGTTTTTTAGAAGTAAGTAGGAAGTAAGTAAGTAGAAAGTCAATTTATATCAACGAAAGGGGTTTATTTACCATGAAGAAAAAACTGCTTATTTTATCTTTAGCTGCATCACTGATTTTATCAGCTTGTGGAGCTAAGAATAATTCTAAGCCAGCAGATAATGCTAATGTAGGAAAAGAAAAAGTTATAACTTTGGCTACAACAACTAGTACAGAGGATTCAGGACTTTTAAAGTTCCTTTTACCTGAGTTTAAAAAAGATACAGGGATAGATGTAAAGGTTGTATCTCAAGGTACTGGACAAGCTCTTGAAACAGGAAAAAGAGGGGATGCAGATTGTCTATTAGTGCATGCCAAAGCTAAGGAAGAAGAGTTTGTAAAGGAAGAGTTTGGTGTAGAAAGAATTGAAGTTATGTATAATGACTTTATTATGGTTGGTCCAAAAGAAGATCCAGTTAAATTAAAAGAAAAAGCACCAAATGATCCTAAGGTAGCTTTAAAATTAATAGAACAAAATAAAGCAAACTTTATATCAAGAGGGGACGAATCAGGAACTCATGTAAAAGAAAAAGCTCTATGGAAAGCAAGTGACATAGAACCAAAGGGAGATTGGTATATATCAGCAGGTAAAGGAATGGGTGCAGTACTTCAAATGGCTGACGAGAAAAACGGATATACTTTAACTGATAGAGCTACATATTTATCAATGAAAGACAAGTTACAATTAGAAATAGTAACTGAAAAAAATAAAGATTTATATAATCAATATGGTGTAATAGTAGTTAATCCTAAAAAACATGCTCATGTAAAAGAAGCTGAGGCTAATGAGTTTGTAAAATGGATAACTTCAGAAAAAGGTCAAAAGCTTATTGGCGAATTTGGAAAAGATAAATATGGAGAATCTCTATTTATACCTAATGCAAAAAAATAGGTGGTATTTATGATAAAAGCTATAAATACTTTGTATAGTAATTTTGGCGAATTAAGTGGAGTGATTTTACTATCCTTATTTGTATGTACATTATCAACGGGTGCAGCATCTTTTTTAGGATGTATTATGGCAATACCAGTTGCATTAAATAATTTTAAATTTAAGAAGGCTATTATGAGAGTTACAAGTACTCTCATGAGCCTTCCTCCTGTTTTAATGGGCTTATTAGTTTATATAATGCTTTCAAGAAAAGGTCCTTTAGGTAAGTTTGAAATGCTGTTTACCATAAGGGCTATGATAATAGCTCAAACTTTACTTATACTACCTATTATATTTGGTCTTATTGTATCTTCAATTTCTAAAACTTCTGAAGAAGTAAAAAAGACTTGTATATCACTAGGAGCAGGAAAATACCATACATTTATTATGGTTATTAAAGAAAGTAAAGTTCATATTTTAACGGCTATAACTACGGGATTTGGAAGAGCTATATCAGAAGTTGGAGCAGTTATGATGGTGGGAGGAAATATAAGGGGACATACTAGAGTCATGACAACCTACATAGCTCTCGAAACTAATAAAGGAAATTTTAATGAAGCTATTGCAATAGGAGTAGTTCTCTTAGTTCTTTCTTTTTTAGTAAATTCTATTCTTCATAAATTTCAAGGGAGAGATTATTGATGGACGTAGATATAAAAAATTTGTATAAAGATTATGGAGATAGAAGGGTTCTTCAAATAGATAGTTTAAACTTTACTAAGGGAAATATTTATACAATAATAGGGCTCAATGGAAGTGGAAAAACCACTTTACTGGAGTGCATAGCTGGACTTATAAAACCCTCAGGAGGAGAAATTACTTATGAGGGTTTGTCTATAGAAAGAGCTAGGAATAACATATCTTTAATGTGCCAGAAGGCATATCTTTTTAATGATTCAGTAATAAATAATATAAAGTGTGGATTGAAATTCAAAGGGTTTTCAGAAAATGTGATTGAAGGTAGAATAAATAAATATATAAATTATTTTTCTTTAGAGCACATACTTGAAAAAAACGCAAAAAGACTTTCTGGTGGAGAGGCATCAAAAGTAGCTATGCTTAGAACTGCAGTTCTTCAAACAGAATTAATTCTTTTTGATGAACCTACAGCTAGTATGGATATAGAAAGCACACTAAAAGCTGAAAAACTTATTAAGGATATGAAGAGTAAAGATAGAACTATTATAATAATTACCCATGATTTGCAACAGGCAAAAAGAGTAGCAGATTACGTAATATTTATGGATAAGGGTGTTATAATAGAAATGGGTGAAAAAGAAAAAGTTTTAAATAATCCTGAAAATAAATTAGTAAAACTAATTTTAAATATATAGATGAGGGTGATATTATGATAAAAACTGGGATTCTAACTATTAGCGATAAAGGTTATAAGGGTGAAAGAGAAGATTTAACAGGACCTGCTATAGAAAATAAATTGAAAAATAGTGGTTATAGTATTGAGTACTATAAGGTAATACCAGATGATTTAGAAATGATACAAGGTGAGTTAATATACATGTGCGATACATTAAAATTAAACTTAATTCTTACCAATGGAGGCACTGGATTTTCTAAAAGAGATGTAACTCCAGAGGCTACTATGAAGGTAATTGAAAAATATGTGCCAGGTATTGGTGAAGTTATGAGGATGGAATCTTTGAAAATAACAACAAAGGCAATGCTCTCAAGAGCAGTTTCAGGTATAAGAGGAGAAAGTTTAATTGTCAATCTTCCGGGCAGCCCTAAGGGAGCAGTAGAAAACTTGGAATTTATAATGGGCGCAATTCCTCATGGTATAGATATTTTAACAGGTAGAGATGGTGAATGTGCAAGATAAGGAGAATATTTCATGGATTTATTTAATGTAGTATCAATTGATGAAACCAAAAAGATAATAGAAGAAAATATGGAATTAAAGCCATGCTGTGAGTTAGTAGATTTAGAAGAATCCTTAGGAAGAATCCTTTATGAAGACATAAAGGCAACAATAGATGTACCAGGCTTTAATAGGAGCACGGTAGATGGATATGCAGTTTATTCTAAAGACCTTTTTGGAGCTAGTGAAACCCTACCTTCTATGTTAAATTTTAAAGGTGAAGTTATTATGGGAAAAGAGCCTTTGGGTGCTTTGGAATTCCCAGGTGATTGTTATTACATTCCAACGGGAGGAATGTTACCTCATGGAGCAGATAGTGTAGTGATGATTGAATATACAGATAAGCTAGATGATGCAACCATTCTCGCAAGCACTTCAGTATCTCCTGGAGAAAATATAGTTCGTAAAGGGGAAGATATAACTCTTGGAGAAGTCATAATAAAGTCAGGGGTCAAACTAAGGGCTTATGAAGTAGGAGTTTTATCAAGTCTTGGATATACAAAGGTTCCTGTATGTAAAAAACCTACTATAGGAATAATATCCACAGGAGACGAGATTGTAGGGCCAGATGAAACCCCTTTATTAGGACAAGTTAGAGATATTAACACCTATCTTTTATTTGCATCTGTAAAAAGCCATGGAGGAGAGCCTATAAGCTATGGAGTAATAAGAGATAATTATGAATTGCTTAAAAGCACTATGGAAAAAGCATTAAAAGAATGTGATAGTGTATTAATTTCAGGAGGAAGTTCTGTAGGAAAAAAAGATCAAACTTATAGAGTAATTGAATCTTTAGAAGAATCTAAAATGCTTATTCATGGAATAGCAGTAAAGCCAGGGAAACCAACCATAATAGGTAAGGTAAAAAATAAAATAATATTTGGATTACCAGGGCATCCTTTATCTTGTGCTGTAATTTACAATACAGTAGTAAAACATATGATAAACAAAGCTTTAAACTATGAAGAAAATATGTTTCCAACACCTTGTAATTTTGAAATAAACTATCATAAGGCTAAAGGAAGAGAAGAATACTTGCCGGTAACGTTACACTGGAAAGATGGAGAAATTATGGCACACCCTGTATTTGGAAAATCAGGATTAATTAGTGGATTTTCAAAAGCCTGGGGCTATATAAAAATAGATAAAAATGAAGAAGGAATAAAAGAAGGACAAAGAGTTTATGTTTTCAAATTCTAGGAGGTAGAGTATGTCGCAAAACATTTATTTATCTAATATGGAACTAAAAGATGCAATTGCTGTTTTTATGGATAAATTAGGGAAATTGCATTTACAGAAGGAAACAATAAAAACTTGGGATGGAGTAGACAGGGTAACGGTATCGCCAATTTATTCTAAAATTTCATCACCACATTATAATGCATCTGCTATGGATGGAATAGCTACCTTTAGTGAAAAAACCTTTGAAGCATCTGACAGAAATCAAGTTGTATTAGAGGAAGGTAAAGATTATGTGGTTGTGGACACAGGAGACCCCATTCCTAGTGAATTTGATTGCGTAATAATGATAGAAGATTTAATTAAAGTAGATGAAAATAAAGTTAAAATATATAAAAGTGCTATTCCTTGGCAAAACATTAGACCAATTGGAGAAGATATTATAGAAAATCAGCTAATAATACCTTCTAATCATAAAGTAAGACCCGTTGATATTGGAGCTATGCTTGCAGGGAGTGTTAATGATATAGAAGTTTATAAAAAACCCATAGTTGCAGTAATACCAACGGGTACAGAACTAGTTGAACCAGGAACTGACTTAAAGGTTGGAGATATAATTGATTTCAATTCTAGGGTGTTTTCTTCCCAGGTAAACCAATGGGGAGGAGAAGCTAAAAGATTTGATATTGTTAAAGATAATTACGATGAAATAAAAGAAACACTAATTAAGGCTTCAAAAGAATGTGATATAATACTTATTAATGCAGGCTCTTCAGCAGGAAGAGAAGATTTTACTTCTAAAGTAATTGAGGAGCTGGGAGAAGTAATTGTTCATGGTGTTGCAATAAAGCCCGGAAAACCTGTAATTTTAGGGATTATAAATGATAAGCCAGTGATAGGAATACCTGGATACCCAGTTTCAGCTTATTTTATTATGGAACTAATTGTTAAAGGGCTTATAAATCTATATCAAGGATTAGAAGAAAAAGACTTGAAAACTGTAACTGCAATTTTATCCAAAAGAGTTATGTCATCTTTAAAATATCTTGAGTTTATAAGGGTAAAGCTTGGATATGTAGGGGATAAACTTATAGCTACTCCATTAACTCGCGGTGCTGGAGCAACTATGTCTTTGGTGAGAGCCGATGGAATATTAGAAGTTTCTCAAAATATAGAGGGACTAGAAGCAGGTAGTGAAGTTAACATAAAACTTTTAAAAGAGGAAGAAGAAATTAAAAATACCATAGTATGTATAGGAAGTCATGATCCTATAATAGATGTTCTTTCTGATTTAATACATATAAAAAATAAGAAGTATTATTTATCTTCAGCTCATGTGGGAAGCATGGGAGGAATTATGGCATTAAAATCAGGAGAAACTCATATTGCTCCAATACATTTACTGGATATGGATACGGGAGAATATAACAAGTCTTATATAGAAAAGTATCTAAAAGATAAAAATATAGCATTAATAAAAGGTGTAAAAAGAATACAAGGTTTTATGGTAAGTAAGGATAACCCATTGCAAATAAAGGATTTTAAAGATTTAGTGGATAAAAAGGTTAGATTTATTAATAGACAAAGAGGATCAGGTACAAGACTATTATTAGATTATAATCTTAAAAACTTAAATATAAACCCAAGAGACATTATGGGCTATGATAGGGAAGAATTTACCCACCTTTCTGTAGCTGGAGCCGTTGCTTCAGGAAATGCGGATGTAGGTCTAGGTGTTTACTCTGCAGCAGTGATGATGGGATTAGATTTTATACCTGTGTGTAATGAAGAATATGATATAGCCATACCAAAAGAATATTTACAAATGGATATAGTAACTGAACTAATAAAAGTATTAACTAGCAAAGAGTTTAAGGATGAGTTAGACAAGCTTGGAGGGTACGATTATAGTGATACAGGTACTATTCTAGAATAGGAGCTGATAGTGTGCTAGATAGTTATGGGAGAAGTATAGATTATCTTAGAGTCTCTCTTACGGATAGATGCAATTTAAGATGTATTTATTGTATGCCTGAGGAGGGGATTTCGAAAAGAAATCACCAAGATGTATTAAGATTTGAAGAAATATTGAAAATTGTTAAAGGAAGCGCAAGTTTAGGAATAAAAAAAATTAGATATACTGGTGGTGAGCCGCTTATTCTTAAAGGAATAGATGAGCTTATATATAATACTTCTCAAATATCTACTATTGAAGATATATCTTTAACTACTAATGGAATTCTCCTTTATGATATGGTGCCAGAATTAAAAAAAGCAGGACTTAAGAGAGTGAACATAAGCTTAGATACTCTTAATTCAGAAAAATATAGTTATATAACAAGAGGGGGAGATTTGTCCAAAGTTATAGGTGCTATTGATAAATGTATGGCTTTGGGTATAGGTCCTGTAAAAATAAATGTGGTTTTAATGAAGGATTTTAATGATAAGGAAGTTGGAGATTTTATAAATCTTACAAAATCTATGCCTATAAGTATTAGATTTATTGAGTTAATGCCTATTGGAGAAGGGGAGAAGTTGTATAAAGAAAGCGCCTTAAGCACAGATACCATACTAGAAGACTATCCCAATCTTATACCAATATCGAATAGAAGTGATAGCACAGCAAGGCTTTTCAAACTAAAAGATGGTAAGGGAACTGTAGGGTTAATAAATCCTGTAAGTTGTAAATTTTGTAACAGATGTAATAAAATAAGATTGACTCCTATGGGCACAATAAAGCCATGTTTACATTCAGAAAATGAAATAAATATAAAAGAATATATATATAATGAAGAACTTTTAATTGCAGCATTAAAAAAGGCAATTACAAACAAACCCTTAGAGCATCATTTAGATAAGGAAAAGAGTAGCAGAAGCAAAAAGATGATGTATCAGATAGGAGGATAAAATGGATTTAACTCATATAAATGAAGAAGGCAGAGCTAAAATGGTGGATGTTAGTGAAAAAGATGAAACCAAAAGAGAGGCAGTAGCTATAGGAAGCATATACATGAAAAAAGAAACCTTAGACAAGATAAAAGAGGGGACAATAAAAAAAGGTGATGTTTTATCTGTAGCGCAAGTAGGAGGAATAATGGGATGTAAAAATACCTCAGGTATAATACCCATGTGCCATCCTATAATGATAACAGGTTGTGATATAAGCTTTAACTTAGATTTTGATAAATGTAAGGTTGATATAAAAGCTACTGTAAAAAATGTAGGGCAAACTGGTGTGGAGATGGAGGCTTTAACAGCAGTATCTGTTGCAGCTTTAACTATTTATGATATGTGTAAAGCCATAGATAAAGACATGGTGATAGCGGATATGATGTTATTAAAAAAGAGCGGTGGAAAATCAGGATTGTACGAAAGGAAGATATGATTATGGGAAAGGTATTAGCTGTAAATATAAGCAAAGAAAAGGGTGTGCCAAAGGAAGCTATTGAAAAAGGCTATTTTGAAGTGGATCATGGTCTTGTAGGGGATGCCCATGCGGGAAAGTGGCATAGACAAGTTAGCCTTTTAGGGCAAGAGAGTATTGATAAAATAATGGCAGTAGGTGTAGAGGGTTTTTGCACAGGAAAATTTGCAGAAAATCTAACCACTGAAGGAATAGAGTTATACACCCTTCCAATAGGAACAAGAATGAGGGTTGGGGAAGTGGAAATGGAAGTTACCCAAATTGGTAAGGAATGTCACCATGGCTGTGCCATAAGAAATTTAGTTGGAGACTGTGTAATGCCAAGGGAAGGAATATTTACAAAGGTAATAACTTCAGGCTATATAAAACCAGGAGATGAAATAACAATAATTTAGTATCAGTATAGGAAGTGAAATAGGTGCTAAAAAAATTAACAAATAGAGTATATTATATGCCAAACGATGAAAGAACAGATAGACCAGTGCTAGGTTTAGTTATAGGAGATAGGTATTCCATGGTCATAGACTCGGGAAATTCAGAAAAGCATGCTAATGAGTTCTTGGAAGAAGTTAATAAAATGGATATACCACCACTTAAATATCTTTTTATAACCCATTGGCATTGGGATCATGTATTTGGAATAGCTTTTATGAATTTAACAACTATATGTCATGAAAAAACAAAAGAAAAAATAGTAGAAATGAAGACCTTGGATTGGAGAGACGAGGCTCTAGATAAAAGGGTGGAAAAAGGTGAAGAGATAGAGTTTTGTAGTAGTATGATAAAGCTTGAATTGCCTACGCCACTTAGAGATAAATTGATAATAGGCGACGTAGATATAACTTTTAAAGATGGAATTACCATTGATTTAGGAGGGGTAAGCTGTATCATTGAAAATATTAAAGGAGATCATTCAGAAGATTCCTCTATAGCCTATATTCCAGAAGAGAAAGTTATGTTTTTGGGCGATGCTATATATGAAGATTTGTACAGTGGTGAATGGAGTTATTCCACGGAAAAACTTTTTCCTATGATTAATAAAATAAAAGATAAAGAAACAAAGTATTATTTACCTTCCCACGGACCAGTGGAAAGTAAAGAGGAGACTTTAAAATTGTTTGATGAACTTATTACTATGGGGAAATTTACTGGAGATGAAGTCTTATTTTATAAGGTGAGAGAAAAATATATAAAAGACTTCAAAGAAGAACCAGATGAGGAAAGAGCTTATTATATTAATAGTTTTATTAATGGCAACAAGAAAAAACACTTTCTAAAATAATTTTAGAAAGTGTTTTTTCTACTATAATTTAAACTTATGCAATTCTTCTTTAAGCTTTAAAGCGATATTATTTAATTCCTCGGCAGTTCTTGCAATTTCAGCCATAGTAGCAGTTTGCTCTTCGGTAGAAGCAGATATTTCTTCAGTGGAGGCGGAAGTTTCTTCGGCAGAGGCAGAAAGCTCCTCCATTACTAGCACAATTTTATCCTTTGCCAAAATCATTTCGTTGTTTAAGGAATCAATTTCATTAGCTTCTCCAGATAAAACCTTTATAGTTTCAAATATTTTAGAAAGTATTTCATTTGTTTCTTTAAGAGCTAACTCCTGTTCTTGTACTATTGCTTTGGATTTAGTTATTTCAGAAACAGCATTACTAGATTTTCCTTGAATACTACCTATTATAGTTCGAATTTCATTAGTAGCCTTTGCTGATTGTTCCGCAAGCTTTCTAATTTCATCAGCCACTACGGTAAAACCTCGTCCACTTTCTCCAGCTCTAGCAGCTTCGATAGAAGCGTTCAAAGCTAATAGATTTGTTTGATCCGCAATTCCGCTTATGGTATCTACTATTACCCTTATATTTTTAACGCTGTCATCCATATCGCGAACTACCTTCTCTACTTCAGAGGAGGAGGCAGAGTTTTCTTTTGACTTTTTATCTAAATCATTTACGGCTTTAATGCCATTTTCATTTAAAGTAACGGCGTTTTCAAAGATATTGCTCATTTTATTTATAGCAACCGTTACTCTATTAATATTATCAGATAGAACTTCTGCTTTATTCAAACCATCATTAGTATGAGTTGCTTGGTTTACTGTAGAATTTACAATATCAATAATAGTCTTTGAGATTTCATCAGAAGCAACGCTGGTTTCTTCCGCGGAAGAAGCTAATCCTTCAGAATATTGAGTTAAAATATCTGAGGTTTCATTTACTTTAACAAGCAAGTTTTTTAAGTTATCTATCATAGAGTTTAAACCCTTCGAAAGAGAACCTATTTCATCGTTTAATTTTATATTGCTACGTACAGTTAAATTACCTTCTCCAACTTCTTTCATTTCATTATTTAATTGTTTAACTGCTCCAGTAATGGGCTTTTGAAATAATAAGGCTAGTACTATAGAGATAATAGAAACTATAATGCCTGTAATTAAACTTCCTATTAGTATTCCATAATTAGCTGAAGATATTTCAGAGTTTTGAGCAGAGCCTACTATTTTCCATCCAGAGCTTTTTGAAGTAGTAAACTTACCGAAATAGGAATTGTCTTTATAATTATAGTTTATAGCACCTTCTTCAGAAGCGTGAATTGCCTTTTCTAATTCTTCAATAGGCAATTTTTTTCCTAGTGTTTCTTTATCAGGATGTGCAACTACATTACTACTATCATCTACTAAAAATACTTTTCCTGTAGACCCTATTTTGGTACCAACTACTAATGCATTTATACTTTCTAAAGCAATATCAGCTCCAGCTATGCCAATAAAAGTATTTTTATCATTATAAATAGGCATTGCTACCGTAACTACCATTTTTTTAGTAGCGGTATCTATGTAGGGACTTGTCCATACAAGGTCGTTTTTGCTTAAAGCTTTTTTATACCAAGCAGTGTCCAATGGGTTATAATCCTTAGGTAGATTAACAGTAGGATAAACAATCATGTCCTTCTCCGCAGTAGCAATAAAGACATTTAAAATGTCATCTTGCTTTTCCTTATAGTTAGACATCAAATCTACTAAGTATTTCATTTCTGGAGTGCCCTTATTTGTCATTACTTCTTTTACGTTAGCATTACTAGAAAACACTTTTAAACTTTGGGACTTATCCTTTAAAAAAGTATCTATACCAAAGCTTAAATTTTCAACAGAGTTATGAATTCCGTTTTCAATCCTTTCTTTTACGACAGAAGATGATCTTACATAGCTTATAATTCCCAGCAAAATTAGTGGGATTATAATTAAAGGTATTATTAGAAGAAGTAGTTTAGCCTTAAAAGACTTAAGTTTATTCATATTTGGCCCCCCTTAATATAGATATTACAATTTAGGAGAATTATCGAGTGATTTCTACATAACTTAAGTCGAAATATAAAATTTATTAGCGAAAAACAAAGAAGAACTGAGATGGCTCTCAGTTCTTCTTTAAAAAATTTCATTTTTTAATCTAATTCCAGTTGGTGTAACGGCCAAACCACCTTCCGCAGTTTCTCTTAATTCAGGAGGAAGTTGTTTGCCAATCTTATACATAGCAGCAACAGTTTCGTCAAAAGGTATTACACTTTTCACTCCAGCCATAGCCATATCCGCAAAAGCTAAAGCACTTACTACTCCAGCTACGTTTCGTTTTGCACAAGGAACTTCTACAAGTCCCGCTACAGGGTCACATACTAACCCCAATATATTTTTAATTACAATAGCAGCAGCATGAAGAGATTGCTCTACTGTACCACCCATCATTTCTACTACAGCAGCAGAAGCCATAGCGGAGCCAGAACCACATTCTGCCTGACAACCACCTTCAGCCCCGGCTAAAGTAGCGTTTTTAGCAATTATTATGCCTATAGCAGAAGCGGTTAACAATGCCTTGACCATATCATCTTCAGAGCTTCTCAATCTTTCCCCAGCAGAGATAACAGCAGCAGGTAATATACCGCAGGAACCTGCCGTAGGGCAAGCCACTATTCTTCCCATAGCAGCATTCACTTCAGAGGAGGAAAGAGCTCTTGCCATAGCTTTAACTAAAAAGTCTCCAGTTAAAGTTTTACCAGAATTAGCAAATTTGTTTAATTTATAAGCATCTCCGCCGATTAATCCACTAACGGATTTTACTTCATTTTCTAAAGCATAGCTTGCAGAATCCTGCATAACTTTAAGTGTTTTTCTCATTCTCTCAAAGATAATATCTTTTTCCTCACCAGAATTTTCAGATTCTGATTCAAGGGCGTACTGCCAAATAGGAATATTTTTTTCTGTACATATATTAAGTAATTCATTTCCACTACTTACAAACATATTAAACCTCGCCCTCCTTAATAGGATTGATAATTTTAATGCTAATTATCTCAGGAATAGCTTTAATCTTATCAACTATAGGCTGAGATAAGATTTCGTCCGTTTCTAAGGCCATTGTGGCTTCAAGTCCGCGACTATTTCTATAAAGTTTAATGGTTCCTATATTTATATTTTCGTTATATAAAAGAGTAGTAATCTTTGATACTATTCCAGGAATATCCTTGTGTTTTGTGATTAGTGTAGGGTAATCACCCTTAAAATCAACTTCCTGACCATCTACATTAAAAATAATAATATTCCCTCCACCAATAGAAGAACCGGTAATGGAAGAAGTATTACCATTTTCTTTGGTAATAGCAAATTTCACCGTATTTGGATGAACGTCACCCAAATCAACTTCATGGAAATTAAGCTCTATATTTTTTTCTTTAGCAATTTCAAAAGAGGTTTTTAACCTATCATCCCAAGGTTCCATACCAAGAATACCAGCCACTAGAGCTTTATCTGTTCCATGACCCTTATAAGTTTTTGCAAAGGAACCATGTAGATAAAAATCCACCTTTTTTATTTTTCCCCCAGCAATTACCGATGCTACTTTTGCCAGCCTTGCAGCTCCTGCAGTATGAGAACTAGATGGTCCTATCATTATGGGTCCTATAATATCAAAAATGCTATAATTTTTCATCAATTATCCCCCTTGCAAATTATGAGTAGACAAAAAATTCTTATATTTATAATTATAGTGTATTTACATCAATTATAACATTAATTTAAATATAATGAAATTAATAAAAAGTGTGCAGAATTACTCTGCACACTTTTCTATTTAACTATTGAATTTGATTTTCTGCTTTTATTTCAGATTGAATCATTGAGTTTAAAAATTTAAAATAATCTATAGAATTTGTTTCAGTTAATGAAGGGAAAGTAACATTTATGGTGCTGTCATTAAGTTTACTTAATGAATTACTAAATTTAATATTCATGCCAATAGTACCTTTAATTGAGTTAGCCGCATTTGACACTCCTGCTGGTAGGTTGGCTTTGTTTTCACCCACGAAAGCATTTTGAATTTTATTTAAATTTATTTCCATATCAATAAATCCATCTTGGTAGATAGTTCTGCCTTTATCATCTAGGTAATAGTTTATTTGTATACCATTCTTACCTAACACTTCCATTGATGATAATATATCAGCAAATTTATTAAATTGTAATGAATTTGATGGCATATTGGATAAAAACTCATCAAAGGCTTGTTCAAAGACATCTTTATTTGTTTCTTTATCATCAATATCTATGGAATCTATATAGACTTCCATATAACTTTTAATAAACTCCATTACTTCTTTTTCTTCAATAAAAGTCAAAGCATGGTTTCCAGAGTATGCTAAAAGAGATTTAAATGTATCGTTATTTAAATTAACTTGATAGCCTGTAGCGCTTCTTCCATCAGGAGTCTTTGTAACATTTAATTTTTTTACTACATTAAAATTAGGGTTAAAAGTAGAGAAATACTTTAATCCTAACTTTGTGAGAGTATTTTTATTCTTCTCCATAAAATTACTTATCTTAGTATAATCTATTTTAGGCATAGCTTCCTGTGAACCTAAATTTTGCATTGAAGCCATATCGAGAACCATATATTCTTTATCTTTTAACATAGATAAGCTTGGGTCCATTGATGAAGCCATATCTGTATATTCTTTTGGTAAACCATATATAACTTTATAAGAAGGATTAATAGTATTTAACATATCCATGTCTAAATACATAGGAAGGGATATTGGTTTTTCTGCCATAATTCCACCAAGTTTAATAGAAGTATTTAATTCTTCTTTTATATGAGTGTCAGATATACTTTGTATTTTCCCACTAAGGTCTATAGTAATAGTGTCACCTATAGTAGAAGTAGCCTGAGCAAAACCAGCTTGCATTTCATCAGGAAGATCCTTTGCTGTAAGTGTTATAGTAGAATTTGATTTTATTTCGCAGGATTTAATTTGTTCAGCAGCAAGTAATTTTCCTATAAATTCTTGTCCATCTTTTTTATCAACAGCAGGTAAATTTAATTTATCTGCAATTGCTTTACTAACTGAACCTTCAAGACCTAATATATAACTGTTTATGTAGTTTGTTGAATTTATATATGCTTGTTGTTTCGAAAAGTCTTTTCCATCGGTTAAAATTATTGGAGCATTTAGTTTGGCAGCTAGTACACTTCCAGCAAGAGCATCACCGTAGCCTTCTCCTGAAGCAATAACCGCATTTTGGGATTTTAAGTTAAATGCTTTATTTATTAATAAATTTGTTTCGTATCTATTTTTACCAGCTATTCTAACAATGTCAGTATCTTTTAAATTTGTATTAATATTTTTTATCTCATTCATAATATTATCTGATATTACATTTTCTGAACTTATTACATAAACCTTTGAAGGTTGTATTTTATTTAACTGAGCTTTTAAATTCTCAGAAAGTTTATCTTTATTGGTCATTATTAATGGGTATCCCTTTATAGCTGAAATATTAGAAACGCTCAAAGCATCACCAAAACCAGCAGCACTTACTATAAATACAGGAGTTCCATTAGGAACATTAAGCTTATCTATTATTTTACTATTTGTTTCAAATCTATCTTTTCCAGATATTCTTTCTGTTTTATATCCAAGTTTTATAAGTTCTGATTCTATATCTTTCTTTATAGAAGATTCTCCTCCTAAAAGATATATAGTACCAGATTTACTTAAATTTTTTTGTATGTATTGAAAAGTTTCTTTACATACTTCCTTGTTAGAATCAACAAGAAGTATAGGAGCATTAATATTTTTAGCAAATAGGCTAGCTGCTAAAGCATCATAAGGAGCCTTTCCACTAGATAAAACTATATTATCTACTGTACCACTATAAACCTTATCTGCAATGATAGCAGCTGTAGCATAACGGGTATTACCTCCTAATCTAGAATCTACTTTCGAACTAACAGCAACTACATTAGTAGTTGTAACAATAGCTACCAATGTAGCTGAAGCTACAATGGACTTAATTTTTTTCATAAAAATCCCCCTCATGTATAATTTAATATTACTTATAAACCATGTAATTTATACTATTTCAAACTTATTATACTGCAGAGTTGGATTGGTTATCAATGGATTTATGGTAAATTTAAGGCACATATACTTTTAATTCTAATATTCTTTTATCCTTTACCTCTTCTACTTTAAAGACAATGTTATTGTATTCTATACTACTTTCTTCTTCTTCCTTAGGTATGCTTCCTAATAGATTTATAACAAATCCACCTATAGTATCAGTATATTCTGTAGGAAGATTAATATGTAGGATCTCATTTACCTCATCTATGGATAGCATTCCATCTATTAAATAGGTATGTGCATCAATTTTCTTTATATATTCGCTAATTTCATCATACTCGTCAAAGATATTACCAACTATTTCCTCAAGTAAATCCTCCATGGTAACTATACCAGCAAACCCTCCGTATTCGTCTATTAAAATTGCAATATAATTTTTGCTCAACTGAAGTTCTTTAAAAAGAGTATCTATTGTTTTCGTTTCAGGAACGAAATATGCAGGTCTCAGTAATGCTTTAAACTCCTCACTGGTTAATGAATCGTGTCTCATAAAATGATATAAATCCTTTATATAGAGAATGCCAATTATATTGTCAGTATCATCTTCATAAATAGGTACTCTAGAATATTTCTCTTCTAATATTTGGTCTATGAGCTCATTTATAGGGGTATTTATATTTGCTGCAAAAACATGATTTCTAGGGGTCATAATTTCCTTTGCTAAAGTATCATCAAAATCAAAGATGCTATCTATCATTTCTTTTTCTGTTTGATTTATTACTCCCGTTTCCTCTCCAACTTCTATCATCATTTTAATTTCTTCTTCAGAAACATCTTCTTCAATTTTATCAGTGTCTACTCCAAAGGCTCTAACTAAAACATTTGTGGATAAGGTTAATATCTTCACAAAGGGCATAGTTATTTTTGAAAATATGAGTATTGGTTTTATAACTGATAGAGCTATTTTTTCTGAATCTTGGAGAGCTAATCTCTTCGGTAATAATTCTCCGAAAACTAAGGTTAAGTATGATAATATTATGGTAACAAGAATTAAAGATATTTGATTGCTCCAAGGAATATTAGCTTCTTTTAAGAGGTTCGCAAGGGGCTGTGATAAGTTTGTGGCAGCGGAAGCACTGGCTAAAAATCCAGCCAGAGTAATTCCCACTTGTATAGTAGCTAAGAATTTACTTGTTTCCTTTAATAAATTAAGCAGTAATTTAGCTTTATCATTTTCCTCTTCTTCTGCCATGTGAGCTAGCTTTGTTCTATTCAAAGAAACTATGGCCATTTCAGAAGCAGCGAAAAAGGCATTTATTAATACCAAAATTAAAATAAACAGAATATCCATAAGCAAACTAATCCCCTTCCATAGGTAAGTACTTATACTATTATGCCAAATTTTTAATATCTTTATTAATATAGAATTAATTATATTATTGATGTAAAATAGTATTGATAACTTAGTTAAATGGTTAACAAAGATAATAATGAGGATGGGATAAAATGCTTAGTATAAATATATGCGTAGGAAGTGCTTGTCACTTAAAGGGATCTTATAAAGTAATTGATCAGCTTCAAAAGCTTATAGATGAATATAATTTAAAAGAAAAAGTGGAACTTAAGGGTCAATTTTGTTTAGGATATTGTACTGAAGGAGTTTCTGTAAGAATAGAAGAAAAAGTTTACTCCTTAAAAGAAAGTAATGTAAAAGAATTTTTTCAGCAAGAAGTAATTAGGAGGGCTAAGTTATGAGTTACATGAATTTTTCTAGAGCTAATTGTAAAAATTGCTATAAATGCCTTCGGTATTGTCCTGTTAAAGCTATAAAGTTTGAAAATGAACAAGCTGAAATAATTGAAAAAAGATGTATTAATTGTGGTCATTGTTTAGTGGTATGTCCACAAAATGCAAGAAAAGTTACCAGTGATTTAGCTTTAGTTAAAGAGGCAATAGCTAAAGGGAAAAAAGTAGTTGGCAGTATAGCTCCATCTTTCCCAGGATACTTTTTAGGTAAGGAAGTAGGTTTTATTTCTTCTTTAGAGAAACTAGGATTTTATAAGGTAGAAGAGACTGCTATAGGAGCGGAAGTCACTACTAATCTTTATAAAGAATATATAAAAAGCCATAAAAGAAATAGCTATATTACTACTTGCTGCCCTTCAGCAAATTATTTAATCGAAAAATACTTTCCTAAGTTAATTTCTCAGGCTTTGCCTATAGTATCTCCAATGATTGCTCATGGTAAATTAATTAAAAAATTTTATGGAGAAGACTGTTTTACAGTATTTATAGGACCTTGTCTTACTAAAATAGTAGAAAAGGAAGAATATAATGGAGAAAGTCCTGTAAACGCAGTTTTGACCTTTGAAGAAATTAATGAGTGGTTAGAAGATGAGGGTATAGACTTAGAGAAATTAAATGAAAAGAGAAAAGAAGAATATTTTTTAGACTTTGGAAGAAATTATCCTATACATGGAGGAATTTTAAATTCTATACAGAATTTAGAAGAAGTAAAAGATTATGAAAAAATATCCGTTGATGGAATAGAAGAATGTATGGAGTTATTTGAAGCTATGGAAAAGGGTGAGGTAGAAAATTTACTAGTAGAAGTAAGTGCTTGCAAGGGAAGTTGCATAGGAGGACCCAGTAGAATTGTAAAGGACGAATATTTTAAAAGATTAAAGGGAGTAAAGGATTATAACAAAAGATTAAAAGAAAAAAGTTTAGAAAAAGTAACTTTAAATTTGCAAGAACTAAATTTTACTAAAGTATTAAAAGATAAAATTGTTTATAATGAAGAACCTTATAGTGAAAAATTAGAAGAAATTATGAAGACTATGGGTAAGTATAATATAGAAGATGAGCTAAATTGCGGAGTTTGTGGTTATGATACTTGTAGAAATAAGGCTAAAGCTATATATAATAATATGGCAGAGCCAACTATGTGCCTTAATCACATGAGAAGTAAAGCGGAAAGCATTAGTAACTTAATTTTTGAAAACACCATCACTTGTGTAATTTTATTAGATGGAGATTTGAATATAAAGGAAATAAATCCAGCAGGAGAAAGGATTTTTTCTGTAAGAAGAGAAAATATAAAGGACAAGCCTATATCTATTTTAATGGGAGATGAAGATTTTAAATACGTAAAGGAAAACAATACAAGTATAATAGGAAAAAGAATTGCAATACCACAATATAACGTGGTATTTATGGAAAATATCGTTTATTTGCCAGAACAGGATTTAATAATGGCTTCTATGATGAATGTTATTGAGGAAGAAAAAAATAGAAAAGAACTTATAAAGGTAAAGGAAAACACCCTAAATGCAGCTCAAGAAGTAATAGAAAAACAAATGAGAGTAGCCCAAGAAATTGCAAGCTTGCTTGGAGAAACCACAGCTGAAACCAAGATAATTTTATCAAAGCTTAAAAAGGTTGTGGAAGGTGAAGAGGGTGAAATCCGATGAGTTTATTTATAGACGTGGCATTTCAAAGTTTAACAAAACATGGGGAAGAGCTATGTGGAGATAGGGTAGAAATAGCTAGACTTCCAGATAGCACTATAGTGGTGCTTGCCGATGGATTAGGCAGTGGAGTTAAGGCCAATATTCTTGCCACACTAACCACAAAGATTTCCTCCACTATGCTTAAAGAGGGTGGAGATATTTATGAAACCTTAGATACCATAATAAACACTTTGCCAGTGTGTAAGGTGAGAAAAATAGCTTATTGTACCTTTACTTTGATGAAAATATACGATGATGGCAGAGTTTATGTGGCGGAATACGATAATCCTCCTATGTTTATTATAAGAGAGGGAAGAAAATTAGAGATTTTCAAAAAAGAGCTTAAGATTAATGGCAGAGCTGTTTATGAAAGTAAGTTCTATGTAAAGCCTGGGGACGTGTTAACAGTAGTTAGTGATGGAGTAGTACATGCGGGACTCGGTAATATAATGAATTTAGGATGGAAATGGGAAAACGTAATGGATTATTTAGAAAGAAGTACACTTAATATACAAGATGCACAAGGTTTATCAAAGGATTTAGCTGAGGTTTGTGAAGACCTTTATGGAGGAAGACCAGGAGATGACGCTACCATTGTTGCGATAAAAATAAAAGCTCCTGAACACATAGATTTGTTTACAGGGCCTCCAAAGGATAAAAATCGCGATGGAGAAATTATTGAAGAATTTATGAAGAGCAGTGGAAAAAAGATTATCTGTGGGGGTACCGCAGCAAACATTGCTCAAAGAGAACTTAATAGACAGTTAAAGGTAGATTTAGATTATATATGTGAGGAAGTTCCCCCAACGGCATCCATGGAGGGAATTTATTTAATAACAGAAGGGGTAATAACCTTAAATAAAGTTGTTGAAATAATAAAGGAAGGTAAGCTTAATTTTATAGGAGAGGATGGAGCTACAAAACTTGCAAGAATATTGATTAATGATTGTACTCATCTTAGAATTTGGGTAGGAAAGGCAGTTAACCCAGCCCATCAAAACCCTGATTTACCAATGGATTTGGGAATAAAATTAAAATTAATTAAGGAACTTGCAGAGCTTTTAGAGAAGGTAGGTAAGAAGGTGGAAATAAAAGAATTATAATAAAGCATATTTTTTATAAAGAAATTTATATTAATGGGGGATAGTTAGGTGTGGAAAATGAATCAATTGTATTGAGGACAGAAAAAAAGTATGAAATTTCTCATTTTACAGCGGCTCAATTAAAATTTAAGTTGTCGACTACATTAAAAAAAGACATAAATAATAAAGGAAATGGCTATATGGTTCGTTCGCTTTACTTTGACACCTTATATGATAATGATTATAACGATAAAGAAAATGGAATTGAAAATAGAAGAAAAATTAGATTACGTATTTATGATCCAACATCCAAAACTTTAAAACTTGAATTAAAACAAAAACAGGGAGAAAATCAGCTTAAGCGATCCTTAACAATATCAAAAGAAACAGCTGAAAAATTAATAAAAGGTGATTATGATTCCTTGAGAGAATATGAAAGCGAATTAGCAAACGAATTAGCTTATATTATGAAAAAGGAATTTTATAGACCTAAGTGCATAGTAGAGTATGACAGACTAGCATATATAGTTAAAGAGAATAGTACTAGAATTACCATAGACAGCAATATTAGAAGTACTGAGGCGAATTTCGACTTGTTTTCTTCGGATTTGGCGCTAATTCCCATAAATTCTATTAAGGTTTTAGAAGTTAAGTATGATAACTTTTTGCTAAGTTATATAAAAGATGTAATAAATATTGCAAATAAAACACAAATATCTATAAGTAAATATTACCTTGCAAGGCAAATGCGTTATTTTTAGGAGGAAATTTTATGAAAAAACATCTATTTGATTATTTAAAAATGTATGAAGGATCCTTATCATTACAAAATGTTTTAATCAATTTTTTAATAGCATTAGCTATTGCTATGGTAATATATTTAGCATACCGATTTTCACATTCAGGGGCTGTTTATAGTGCAAAGTTTAATGTATCATTAGTAATGCTTACATTAATAACTACTCTTGTTATGAATGTAATAGGAAATAATATAGCTCTTTCACTAGGTATGGTAGGTGCATTATCAATTGTACGTTTTAGAACAGCTATAAAAGATCCCCGTGATACTGTATTTATATTTTGGTGTATTGCTGTAGGAATTTGCTGTGGAGTATCAGAATATACTATTGCAGCTTTAGGAAGTGGCATTATTTTCTTATTCTTAATACTATTTGGTTCTATAAAAAGTAATGATAGATTTTTACTTGTAATCCATGGTATGAGAGCAGGTGAAACAGAAATAGAGTCTACTATTCTAACAAGCTATGAAGGTCGTGCTATTTTACGTGTTAAAAATACCACTGCGGAAAATGTAGAGTATATATATGAACTATCGGAAAAAATGATAGAAAAAGCTGAAAAAAGAAATATTTCTATTACCAATTTGCTATATGAAGTTAGTGGAGTAGAAGCAGTAAATTTAATATGCCAAAATGAGGAGATCAGTAGATGAAGAGGAAAAATAATTTTTCTCTTCGATCCTTTAGCTTATTAATAGTAGTATTTTTGTTTATTATATCTATAAGTTATGGTTTGCTTATTGAAGAATATAGGAAAGATGGCCATATAAATTATAACAATAAAAATGATATTAATAATATATCAGATAGATTTAGCTTAAAAGAAGATAACACTGTGGATGAAAACTTTAGAAGTAGTTTACCATTAATTGTTATTGATACAAAGGGGGAGGAACCTAAAGCTGATACTGTATGGGATAAAGAAAAGGGGTACCGTGTTCCAGTAGATTATGACCCTTATGTAACTGGAGATATAGCCATAATAGATAGAGAAGATGGAGTTAATAGCTTAAAAGATGAACCTTCTTTAAAATCAAATATTCGTATTCGTTTGCGTGGAAACTCATCTTTAAGTTTTGATAAAAAACAGTATTTTATTAAGTTTATTAATAAAGATGGAAGTAAAAATAAACAAAATATAATGGATATGGGTGAAGATTGGGAATGGATTTTAAACATTTCCATGATTGATAAATCCCTTTTGCGAAATTATATTGGATTTAATATAGCTTCAAAGATTATGCCTTATACTCCGCAAGTAAAGTTTTGTGAAGTAATCATGAAAAATGGAACAAAAAATATGTATAAAGGTGTTTATTTAATAATGGAAAGTATAAAGCAGGGTTCAAGCAGAATCAATATAGCTGAATATGACCAACACTTTGTGAGTACAAGCTATATATTGAGAAGGGATCGCTTTGATGAAGATGGGATTATGCTTAACAATTATGGAACACAAGCTCAAATTACGGAAGGGTTTTTAGATATAAAATATCCAACTAAAAATAAGATTACTGATAGAACAATACAGTACATTGAGGATGATATAAGTGAGTTTGAAAAGATTATTTATTCTAAAGATCCCAATGTATTTTTAACATATTCTGAGCATATAAATAAGCAATCATTTTTGGACTATTTTATAATTAATGAATTTTTTGCAAACTATGATTCGAAGTACAATTCAATATATATGTATAAAGATAACGGTGGAAAAATTTCAATGGGTCCAGTATGGGATTTTGATCGATCGATAGATAACTTTGACCATAAAAGTTTAAAGATTGAAAGTACGGCTATGCATTCAGCAACATGGTTTACTCAATTACTTAGGGATAGCAATTTTGTAACGAGCTTAATAGGGCGTTATCATGAACTAAGAAAAACGGTTTTATCTGATGAGAACATTATTAAGGATATTGATGGTGCTGTTGAATATTTAGGGCATGCTCGAGAACGAGATTGGCATCGATGGGGATATTTTTATACATCGAATTATCTTAATGATATTTCAGATGAAAATGGTAATATCATTTTGCGTAATACGAAAAACTATGAAGAGGAAGTAAAAAAAATAAAAACTGTTTTAATTGAACATGGTAGATGGCTAGATGATAACATTGATTCTTTATACCAATTTAGCGAGTACTCAGATAAACACAACAACTACAATTGGTTATACAAGCTTTCGCAAATTGCATTTGGAAAAAGTATTGAAACATGGAGTGGAGGAGTGTTAGCAGTTTTATTTATAGGAGTTTTCATTATTTCTATTGTTCTTATTCAGAGAGAGTGATTCATAAAAAAAGGAGAAGTGATTTTATGGGAAAAAGTATAAAATCCAGACGTAAATCTTTATTAATAGCCGCGTCTATTTCTTCGCTTATATATATTACTTGGAGAATAGTTTTTACAATACCTACGGAACATGGACTAGTATCAATGATTGCTGGTATTGCTTTAATAGCTTCAGAATCTATAGGAGCAATTGAGGCATTTTCACATTATCGAAATATGAGTTTTGCCAAGGAGCCAGAAAAGCCAGAAATACCCTTGGAGTTGTATCCAGATATTGATGTTTTTATTGCAACCCATAGCGAATCAACAGAGCTTTTATATAAAACTGTAAACGGATGCACGCATATGAGATATCCTGATTTAACCAAGGTTCACATCTACATATGCGATGATAGCGACAGGCTTGAAATGAAACAACTTGCCGAAAACATGGGCGTTGGATATTTTGGAATGGTTAACAATAAATTGGCTAAGGCAGGAAATTTGAACAATGCCTTAAATAATACTAAATCTCCACTTGTTGTAACCTTTGATGCGGATATGATACCCACGCATGATTTTTTAATGGAAACAGTCCCTTACTTTTTCTTACCATTAATGAAAAAAGATGAGGAAGGCAACTGGATTAAACGTACAGAGAGTGAAATTGATAAGGATTATAAAATTGGGTTTATTCAAACACCTCAAAGTTTTTATAATGCTGACCTTTTTCAATATAATTTGTTTTCAGAAAAAAACATTCCCAACGAACAAGACTACTTCTTCCGTGAAGTGAATGTGGGAAGAAATCGTACAAACTCTCCTATTTATGCAGGATCCAACACTATAATATCTAGAGATGCACTAAATGATGTGGGAGGAATTACAACGGGTACTATAACAGAAGATTTCGCTACAGGAATAGAAATACAAAGTAAGGGATACAAATGCTTTGCTATATCTAAAGTAGTTGCCCATGGACTTGCGCCAAATGATTTTAAAAGTCTTATTAAACAAAGGCAGCGCTGGGGTCGTGGTTGTGTGCAGACTTTGCGTAAATCGAACTTTATTTTTAGTAAGCTTCCTCTTAGGTCAAAATTTAGCTACCTACTATGCCTTTTGTACTGGTGGACATTTATGAGACGTTTTATTTATATAATATCTCCTATATTGTTTACGGTTTTTGGTATTGTTGTGGTTGAGTGTTCCTTATTAGAACTTGTTGTGATTTGGCTTCCATCATACCTTGTCTATAACAAAGCTTTAAAGGTTATGTCAGGAAATATACGTAATCAAAAGTGGAACAATATAGTGGATACCATTATTTTCCCTTATATGATTATCCCAGTATTTGCGGAAACCATTGGATTAAGACTTAACAAGTTTGCTGTTACCCCTAAAGATAAGCCAATTACAAAAAATTCAGAAGTACGCTATGCTATACCACATATAATGCTTTCTGTGGCTACTATTATAGGTCTTTGGTCTTGTGTAAAAAATACTATTTTATATCATTCAATGGGCAATATTATTTTAATTTACTGGTTGGTAGTAAATTTATATTTTCTTTTAATGGCAATATTATTTATGCTTGGCCGTGTGAATTACAGAAAAGAAGAACGCTATTATGCCCAGGTTGATGCAAAAATTTCAACTTTATATAATGTATTTCATGGAATAACTTCGGATATTTCTGAAGGTGGCTTGGCTGTAGTGTTAAATTCACCTGAATATATACCATATGACACAGATATAGATATTGAAGTAAACTACCTTGAATATCACGCTGAATTTAAAGGGCGTGTTAGGCATGTTACTAACATAAATAATAAGTGGAAATACAGTATTAAAATTACTGATATATCAGAAGAGAATAAGAGAAGTTATTATCAGATTGTGTTTGATCGTGATCATACTCTACCTACCACTATAAAATCTGGTACTGTGAAAGAGATTAGAGGAAATATAAGAGGACGCACAAAGTCAACAATTGTGTCAAATCGTAAGCTTCCACGAATACCGTTAAATGTAGAATTAAATACAGTGGATGGTAATACTGTGAGAGTTGTAAATTATAATTATGAGTATATATTACTTGAGACTACAAATATTATGGGCAATGATATACAGCTGGATTTAGGGGAAGGGCTTATTGTAAAATGCGTACCTGATACACACAATCCATTTATGGATAAAGTTTTATGTCATATTGAAAATTGGAAAGAAGTTATTGGTGACAAAAGATTTCATGAAAGATTGTGTAAATGGCTTGATTTATCTGAGGATACTGATGATAAATGCTTAAAGAGTTGATAGTGGCATAGTTTGTATTTTACGAAAGGAGAGATTTTCATAAAAAGGGTAGTTTTATTTGTGATTTTTACTATACTAGGAGGTAGTTTGTTTTATAGTTTCTCTTCCAATGTAAGGCTTAGAAAAACTTTATATGAAAAAACAGATACGGTATTAAATCAAGAAAAACAAATAACAATTTTGCAAGAAAAAATAAAAAATTTAGAGAGTCCTCCCAATGGAGTGAAAGATCATGGGTGGTTATCTGTGAAAGGTTCTCAACTTGTAAATAGTAGAGGTGAAGATATACAGCTCCGTGGGATGAGTAGCCATGGACTTATGTGGTATCCAGAATATACAAATTATAGAGCTATTGAAACTACAAAAAAATATGGAGCTAATGTTTTCAGAATAGCAATGTATTCTGATGAAAACAAAGGATATGTTTACAATCAAACGGATACAAAGCGTATGCTCTTTATGGCTCTTGAAAATGTTTTAGGTGCAGACATGTACGCCATAGTGGACTGGCATACTTTAAAAGACAGCAATCCCAACACACATAGAGACAAAGCTGCCGCTTTTTTTGATGAGCTGTCAAAAAAATATTCAGATGAGCCTGGAGTTATCTACGAAATTTGTAATGAGCCAAATGGAGACACAACATGGCAAGATATTAAGGAGTATGCAGATTTCATAATACCAATTATACGTAACAATTCTCCTAATGCAATTGTTTTAGTTGGTACTCCAAATTATTGCGTGGATATTAAAAGTGCAATGAAATCCCCTTTAAATTACAACAATATTATGTATACCTATCATCTATATACAGGAACCTCTAAGGGAGGATATGAATATGTTTTAACTGATGCTTTAGAAAATAATTTCCCTGTGTTTGTTTCAGAATGGGGGCTAAATCGCGATAGGGAAAATGGTAAAATAAACTACGAAAAAGCAACAAAGTTTTTAGAGTTTTTAAATGAAAAAAGAATTAGTTGGGTAAATTGGTCCCTTGCCAATAAAGATGAAGTATACTCTGTCATTGATAGTAATAATGAAAAGTTAAGTGGGTGGGAGAAAAAGGACTTAAGTGAGACAGGAAGTTTTATATTTGACGCTTTAAAACATTGAAGATTATAATTTATAAAACCCGAAGTATTCTATCAGATACTTCGGGTTTTCGATGTTGTTATCTCTTCACATAAGTTGTATGCAATAAGTCATGAGCCTTTTCGCCGTATGGTTTTCCTAAATAGTCTTCATAAAGTTTTTTAACAAATGGGTTTTCATGAGACTTTCTAAGAACCTTATTGGAGTCTTCTTTATATAAAGCTTCCATTCTTTTTTCAAGCTTTTCAGGATGATCGTGAAGGTATGGCTGACCACCACCATCTATACATCCGCCAGGACAGGCCATGATTTCTATCATGTGATAGTTAACCTTTCCTGCTCTTATATCTTCAAGTAATTTACGTGCGTTACCAAGACCGCTGGCTATAGCAACATTTACGTCCATATCTTTAATCTTTATAGTAGCTTCTTTGATACCTTTCATTCCACGAATAGCCTTAAAGTCAACATCCTTTAATTCTTCTTCAGTTATCCATTCGTAAGCTGTACGTAGAGCAGCTTCCATAACTCCACCTGTAGTTCCAAAGATTACTCCAGCACCAGTGGATTCTCCTAAAGGACTATCGAAACCTTCATCTTCTAATGATGAGAAATCTATACCTGCCTCTTTTATCATTTTAGCAAGCTCTCTTGTACTAACAACTATATCTACGTCGCGAACTCCATTGTTTGTCATTTCAGGTCTAGCAGCTTCATATTTCTTAGCTAGACAAGGCATTACTGAAACAACTACTAAGTTTTTAGGATCCACTCCCATTTTCTCAGCTAAGTAAGTTTTTGCAATAGCACCAAACATTTGTTGTGGTGATTTACAAGTGGATGGAATATCTAAAAGATCATTAAATTGATGCTCAAAGAAGGTAACCCATCCAGGACAACAGCTTGTAAGCATAGGTAATCTTCCACCATGCTCAAGTCTGTGAATTAACTCACTTGCTTCCTCTATTATAGTTAAGTCCGCAGCAAAGTCAGTATCAAAAACTCTATGGAATCCTAAAGCACGTAATGCTGCTACCATCTTTCCAGTTACAACAGTTCCAGCATTCATTCCAAACTCTTCACCAAGAGCTGCTCTTATAGCAGGAGCGGTTTGAACTATAACTATTTTGTTTTTATCATTTAAAGCACGCCAAACCTTTCCAACATTGTTAACTTCAGTTAATGCTCCAGTTGGACAGACTGCAACGCATTGTCCGCAGAAGGTGCAATTTGTTTTTACCATGTCATCTTCAAATGCTGGTGATATTACTGTTTCAAACCCTCTTCCCACAGCAGATAACACTCCAACGGTTTGAACTTCGTTACACATAGTTACGCATCTTCTACAAAGTATGCACTTATCCAAATCTCTTATTATCGAATAGGAAGAAGCATCCTTAGGGAATGTGGACATTTCTCCATCATATCTTATAGACTTAATTCCTAAATCCGCAGCCATAGTTTGAAGTTCACATTCAGTATTTTTTTCACAAAGCAAACATTCTTGCGGATGATCGGATAATAATAATTCAACCATAGTTCTACGAGCTTTTATAGCCTTTATAGAATTTGTTTTAACTTCCATATGGTCAGTAACAGGGGTGCAACAAGCAGGAGCAAGATTTCTTCTTCCTTCCACCTCTACAACGCACACTCTGCAAGAACCTGGCTTATTTTCAGTTTTTCTATCATGAAGTTTTAAATGGCAAAGGGTAGGTATTTTAATATTTAACTCTTTTGCTGCATCGAGTATAGTAGAGCCTTCTTCCACTTGAACTTCTTTATTATTTATTTTAAGTGTTACTAAACTCAAAGTGTACACCTCTTTCATAAAATATTATTTTTTAATTATGGCACCTACAGGACAAGCTGTATAACAACTTCCACATTTTATACATTTTTCTTGTACTATATTATGAACTTCTTTTACTTTTCCGGTAATACAAGTAACAGGACACACTCTAGCACACTTTGTGCAACCTATACATTTGTCAGCTACGATTTCATAACGTAATAGTTTACTACAAACTCCAGCAGGACAGCTCTTATCTCTAATATGAGCTACAAATTCATCCATGAAATACTTAAGATTACTTAAGATTGGATTTGGTGCAGTTTGACCAAGACCGCATAGGGAAGTTTCTTTTATAGTTTCTCCTAATTCTTGAAGTTTAACTAAATCTTCTTCTGTACCATTTCCTTCTGTAATCTTGTTTAAAATTTCTAATAAACGTTTGTTACCAATTCTACAAGGAGTACATTTTCCGCAAGACTCATCCACTGTAAATTCAAGATAGAATTTAGCGATGTCTACCATACAGTTATCTTCGTCCATTACTATCATACCGCCAGAACCCATCATTGAACCGATATTATTTAAGGATTCATAATCTATTTTTGTATCTAAATATTCAGCAGGAATACATCCACCAGATGGTCCTCCTGTTTGAACTGCTTTAAATTTACGACCATTTTTAATTCCGCCACCAATGTCATAAATTATTTCTCTTAAAGTTGTTCCCATAGGAACTTCCACAAGACCAACGTTGTTAACTTTTCCAGCAAGGGCAAATACCTTTGTTCCCTTTGAAGTTTCTGTTCCTATGGATTTAAACCAGTTAGCGCCCTTATTTATGATAGCTGGTATCATAGCCAAGGTTTCAACGTTATTTACGGAAGTTGGTTTATCCCATAATCCACATTCTGCAGGGAATGGTGGTTTATTTGTTGGTTCTCCACGTTCACCTTCAATGGATTGGATTAATGCAGTTTCTTCACCGCACACAAAGGCTCCAGCACCGTATTTTATATGAATATCGAAATTAAAGCCTGTTCCGAAAATATTTTCTCCAAGCAATCCATATTGATGAGCTTCTTCTATAGCTTTATAAAGTCTTTCTATAGCAAGAGGATATTCTGCTCTAATATATATATTTCCTTCGTCAGCTCCAATGGCATAACCAGCAATGGCCATAGCTTCTAGTACGCTATGTGGGTCACCTTCTAGTATGGAACGATCCATGAAGGCACCTGGGTCACCTTCGTCAGCATTACAAATTATATATTTTTTATCACTTTCGTATTGCTTTGCAAAGGACCATTTTCTTCCAGTAGGGAAACCACCGCCACCTCTGCCTCTAAGGCCTGATTCTGAAATTAAGTTAATAACTTCATCACGAGTCATTTGTGTTAAGCATTTTCCAAGTGCCATGTAAGCATCTTCAGCTACAGCTTCATTAATATCTTCAGGGTTTATAAGACCACAATTTCTAAGAGCAATTCTATGTTGTTTTTTATAGAATCCCATTTCATCTTGTCTTTTTACTCTCATTTGTAGAGTAGGCTCTATATATAAAAGTCTTTCAACTATTTTTCCTTTTAAAAGATGGTTGTCTACTATATCATCTACGTCATTTGGAGTTACTCTAACGTAGAATGCATTGTCAGGACAAACATTAACAATTGGACCTTGTTCGCAAAAACCAAAACAACCTGTAATTAAAACTTCTATTTCATCTTTTAATCCAGCTTCTTCTACTTTAGCTTTTAATTTATTTACTATTTCATAACTTTCAGCAGATTTACATCCTGTTCCTCCACATACCAAAAGTTGGCGTTTGCATCTTTTACCTTCAGCAGCGAGTTCCGCTTCGTGGGAAACTTCTCTTAAAACTACAAGTTTTTTTAATTCTTTATTAAGAGATTTAAGTTCATCAAAGGATTTTATTTTAACCACTGGTTACTCCCCCTTATTCTTTATAATTTTCTAATAGTTTAGCTACTTGATCTTTTGTAACATGACCATAAACTTTGTCATTTACAGTAACTACAGGAGCAAGACCACAAGCACCTACGCATCTTAAAGCGTCTAAAGTAAACAATCCATCTCCTGAAGTTTCTCCAGTCTTTATTTTAAGTTTATTTTCAAATTCATGTAATACATCTCCAGCACCTCTAACAAAACAAGCTGTTCCCATACATACACTTATTACATACTTGCCTTTTGGCTCTGTATTAAAGTAGGAATAAAATGTAACAACTCCGTACACTTTTGAAACAGGTATGTGTAAAGTTTCAGCTATATGGTCTTGAACTTCTCTTGGTAGATATCCAAATATCTTTTGAGCTCTATGCAATATAGCAATTAAAGAACCTTCCTTATTACTTAAACCATCGATAAAACCATTTAATTCCTTTAAGTTCGCTTCCCAAACTTCATTTTTGCAGCACACTTAAAAAGACCTCCTTTATATTGTTATAAAAATAACTAATTCGCATATAACAGATAGCTAATTGCTATTATAACAGTAACATAAATTAAAATAAATATGTTTTATATAAAAAATCAAAATAATTTTTAAAAATACTATTCGAACCAGCTATTATTTTTAAAATTTTAATTTAATGGTATAATATATAGATATAAATGTTTATATATGGACACCATGCAAATATTTACTTAAAGGAGAGGATAGTTTGAATCCTATAGCATTTAACATTTTTGGTCTACCAATCAGATGGTATGGTATTTTTATTACATTAGGAGTACTAGTGGCTTTATTAATTGCTAAGTATACTAGTAAAGTTAAAAATGTGGATTACGATCTTTTGTTTGACACTTTTTTTATAGCTTTTCCCATAGCCATAATAGGGGCAAGGTTCTATTATGTACTTTTTAGCTTTAAAGATTATACAGATAATCTTTGGAGTATTTTTAACATTCGAGAGGGTGGATTGGCAATTCATGGAGGGTTGATTTTTGGATTAACCGCAGCTTATCTGTATTTAAGAAAAAAAGGTAAGAATTTTTTAGATTATGCAGATGTAGCAGTTCCAGGTATTATATTGGCTCAGGCCATAGGAAGATGGGGTAATTTTTTTAATGGAGAAGCTCATGGTGGAGAAGTTACCTATGAATTTATAAGTAAATTTCCTGAATTTATTCAAAAGGGAATGTTTATAGATGGAGTATATTATCATCCAACTTTTCTATATGAATCCATATGGAATGTAATGGTATGTGCAATTCTATTATTTATATTAAAAAGAAGCAAAAAACCAGGTACTGTATTATGTAGCTATATTGTGCTTTACTCCTTGGGAAGATTCTTCATTGAGGGATTAAGAACAGATAGTTTAATGCTGGGGCCTATAAGAATGGCGCAACTGGTTAGTTTAAGTGGAATTATACTTGGAGCAGTATTTTTGATTTACATAAAAAATAAGAAAGTTGATTAGATTTTTAGTGTTTTAGTTATGGAAGAAATCCCTACGGAATTTTTATTATGAAAATTCCGTAGGGATTTTGTCGTTAACTAACCAACTAAAAAACTGTTAACTAAAACACTGAAAAATTGCATTACAATTTTTCTACATTCCTAAAATATCTTTAAGATTTCTAACATTTTTTCTACTTATAGGTATTTCAGAGTTATCATCGTCATTCATTACAAGTTTATATGTTCCGTTAAACCAAGAATACAGCTCTTTTATATTATCTAAGTTAACTAAATAACTTCTATGAGATCTAAAGAGATTTGTTCTATCTTCTAATTTATACATTGTAAAAGGAGTAGGGTAAATTTGCTTTTTGGTTTTTACATAAACTTTTTCATTTTCCACATAGCAATAATATATTTCACTTATAGGAACTAATATAATTTTTCCATGCTTTTCACAAGGTATTTTATTTACTGTAGTAGTTTTTTTATAAGTATCATTAGAAAGGATATTTGCTTTTTTATTATAAAGTCTATTAATAGTAGAAAAAATTCTTTTTTCATCAAAAGGTTTTAAAATATAATCTAGAGCTTCCACTTCAAAAGCATTTACAGCATACTCATCATAGGCTGTAACAAAGATAATATCAATGTTTTTGTTAAATATTTTTATTTCTTTTGCTAACTCCATTCCGCTTTTTAAAGGCATATTAATATCTAAGAACACTACATCCGGATTAGTAGATTTTATTAAATGAAGACCACTTTCACCATCATGAGCCATATCTAATACGTTTATAAAACTATATTCATTTAGTGTATATTTTAATTCCTCTGCAGCTGGAAGTTCATCTTCCACTATAATACAGTTTATATTCATCATATTCTTACCTCCTTAGGTATGAAAAAACATATTTTAGTACCAATATGGTGTGCGCTTTCAATATTAAGTTTACTATCATTGCCATATAGTAATCTTAATCTTTCATTAACGTTATTTAATCCGATTCCTGGATTATTGAATATATTTTTTAATACATCTTCATCCATGCCAACACCGTCATCTTCCACAGAAAAATAGAGTTTATCTTCTACACATTTTACTATGACATCAATATTACCTCCAGAAGGTCTTAGAAGTATACCATGTTTTATGGAATTTTCGATTAATGGTTGAAGTATAAAAACAGGTACCATACATTCCATTAATTCTTCAGGTATATTAATATTTACCTGAAGTCTAGTTCCAAAGCGTGCATTTTCTATGGATAAATAGGAGTTTAAAAAATCAAGTTCTTCTCTAAGTGTTAAAAATTCTTCTTCTCTTTTTAAAGTTCTTCTAAAATAATTTGATAAGTTTATAATTAACTCTTTTGCCCTTAAAGGGTTTGTCCTACAAAATGAAGCGATGGTATTTAATGCATTAAATAAAAAATGAGGATGGATTTGTGCTCTAAGGGCCTTATATTCTGCCAAGTAAGCTTGCTCAACAGCTTTGTTTAAATTATACATTCTTAATTGAGTAGAGAGTAATTTACTTAATTGCTTGGTAAATTGAATAAAATATTCATCCATATGTTTTTCAGCTTTCATATGAAGTCCTACAACCATTTCCAGTTTTTCTGTTTCGTATATAGGTATGCAGAAAAATATTTCTTCCTTATAATTTTCTATTAAAAATATACCTTTATATTCCCGGGAAATATAATATCTTTGTAGTACTGATTTTAGTACATCTGTACTTAGTGTATTACCATAGGAAGCAAGTATTCCCTCAAGGTTTCCGATAAATACTCCTTTATAGTTGTTACTTTCATAAATTATCCTAGCTATTTTTTGTGAAGTTTCTTCATTAAAACCTTGCTTTAAGTAATTAAGAGTCTTTTCTGCTATTAATAAAGCTTTTTCAGCTTGAAGAGCTCCAATTTTATTATATTGATCTATGGCATTGTTAGTTATATTTATAAAAATTACAACGCCAATTGAATTAATCAATATCATTGGAAGAGCTATAATTTTTTCTAATTCTAAGGCTTGGTCAAAAGGTCTAGTAATTAGTAGTATTATAAACATTTGAAGTAATTCCGCTATTAGAGCTGTAAAAAAACCTAACTTAGGATCTAATTCTTTCTTTTTGGATAAAACCTTAGCTAGTCCACCACATAAACCCTCAACTACTGTTGATATTCCGCAAGCCAAAGCAGTAAAGCCTCCTATAGAGTGTCTTTGGAATCCTGAAATTAATCCAACAACTACACCCACAAAAGGACCGCCAACATATCCAGCTGTTATTGCGCCTATAGGTCTTGTGTTAGCTATGGCGTGATTTATTTCCACACCTGTATAGGTTCCTAAAATAGATACAATAGTAAAAAAGATAATAAGAATTAATTTATAACCTATGGAGTTATTAGAAAATGACTTTTTATAAAAAACTATCTGATTAAAGATATACGCTGATAAAGCTATTAAGGACATACTTTGAAGAAGTTGTATATATATCATTAAAGAACACCTCGTAAGTTTTATTTATACTACATATTATTACATAAAACTATTATTATATAAACTGCCTTTGACCTAATATTTCTACAATTCAGCCTGATGTTTTGACACTTCACCCGTATCTTTTAACATCTGGAGGAGAAAACCTATGTAAAGGTATTCAATTTCAGTATAATTCCAAATATAAAGAATTATTAGGGGGTTGGTTAAATGATATCATTTATAATTTCATTAATTGCTCTAGTGGTGGGATATTTTATTTATGGAAAAATTGTAGAAAAAGCTTTTGGAGCAGATGAGAAAATAACTACACCAGCAATAAGATTAGAAGACGGTGTTGATTTTGTGCCACTACCATGGTGGAAAATATTCTTAATTCAATTCTTAAACATAGCAGGATTAGGACCTATATTTGGAGCTATAATGGGAGCTATGTTTGGACCAGCGGCATTTTTATGGATAGTGTTTGGATGTATATTTGCAGGAGCGGTTCATGATTATTTTACAGGAATGCTATCCATTAGACATGATGGAGCAAGTGTTCCTGAAATAGTAGGGAAATACTTAGGAAATGGCGTTAGACAGTTTATGAGAGTATTCTCCGTTATATTATTAGTACTTGTTGGTGTTGTTTTCGTTACAGGGCCTGCAGGACTTTTAGCAGGCTTAACACCTGAAAAGTTAGACAAAACCTTCTGGCTTTATGTAATATTTGCATATTATATACTAGCTACATTAGTACCAATAGATGCATTAATAGGAAAAGTTTATCCGATATTTGGAATTTGCTTGCTTATAATGGCTGTGGGAGTTGGAGGAGCTCTTATAATAAATGGTTATCAAATACCTGAAATAGTTCCATCAAACTTAATTAATATGCATGGAAAGGCAGCAACTACGCCATTATTTCCAGTATTATTTGTTACCATTGCCTGCGGTGCAATTTCAGGGTTCCACGCAACTCAGTCACCATTAATGGCAAGATGTATTACCAATGAAAAGCAAGGAAGAGGGATATTCTACGGATCCATGATTGCAGAAGGTATTGTAGCTTTAATATGGGCAGCAGCTGCAATGAGTTTCTTTGGAACAGGAGCAAATGATGGAGTAGCGAAGTTAAATGAGGCTATGGCAGCTAATGGAAATAATGCAGCTTGGGCAGTTAATGTTATATGTAACTCACTTCTTGGAAAAGTTGGAGGAGCATTAGCTATCCTTGGAGTTGTTGCATGTCCTATAACCTCTGGAGATACAGCCTTTAGAAGTGCAAGACTTACTATAGCTGACGCAATAAATTATAAACAAGAGAAAATAAAAAATAGATTAATTATAAGTATACCATTATTTGTTGTAGGATTTGCTTTAACTAAGATTGACTTTAACATTATTTGGAGATACTTTGGATGGTCTAACCAAGCATTGGCTACAGTTGTGCTTTGGGCATCTGCAGTATATTTAACTCACATTAAAAAATCCCATTGGTTAGCTTCGGTTCCAGCGGCCTTTATGACAGCAGTAAGTATAGCCTATATAATAGTAGCGCCAGAAGGATTTGGACTACCGTCTTCCATAGGAAATATAGCTGGATTAATTGGAATGGTAGCCGTGTATGGAGTATTCTTATCTAATGCAAATAAAGGTAAATCAATAAACGATTCTAAAGCTGTTTAATTTATAAAAATTGCGATGCAAAACTAAAAAGTGCATCGCAATTTTTTTATTATTGATTTTTTATTTAACATGGTATACTTTAAGAAATAAAAAGAGGTGAGAATTATGAAGATATTACATACTGGAGATTGGCATTTGGGCAAATATTTAGAGGGGTCTTCTAGGCTCCAAGAACAGGAAAGATTTTTAGAGGATTTCGTAAAAATAGTAGAAGACAATGAAATTGATTTAGTAATGATAACTGGAGATATATATGACAACAGCAATCCTCCAGCTGCAGCGGAAAAATTATTTTATAGAGGTATTAAAAACATTTGTAAAAATGGTGAGAGAATAGTTTTAATAATAGCAGGTAATCATGATAATCCAGACAGATTAATAGCATCAAGCCCTTTAGCCTTTGAACAGGGAGTTATAATTATAGATAAACCAAAAACTGCAATTGAAACAGGAGCATGTGGCAAGCATAAGGTTGTAGAAAGTGGAGAAGGGTATTTCGAAATAGATATTTGTGGAGAGAAAGCGGTGATAATAGCACTACCTTTTCCAAGTGAAAAAAGATTAAATGAAGTACTTTCTATAAGTATGGAAGAAGAAGAGGCAATGCAGGGGTATAGTGAAAGAATTAAGCAATTATTTGATGAAAGAAAGCTTAAGTTTAGAGAAGATTCTGTAAATATTGTGGCATCTCATTTATTTGTTATAGGTGGTGAAGAGAGTGGCTCTGAAAGAGCTATTCAATTGGGAGGTAGCTTAGCTGTAAGAGCTTCAAGCTTTCCGGAAAATGCTCAATACGTTGCACTAGGGCACCTTCATGGCGCACAAAAGATAGATGGAGGTAATAATATTTATTATGCAGGCTCTCCTCTTCAATATAGCAAAAGGGAAGTAAATCAAAGCAAGGGATGTTACATAATAGATGCAAAGCCTGGCAAAGCTCCTGATATAAGTAAGGTACTTTTTAAAAATTATAAACCAATTGATATATGGAAATGCAAAAATGTTGAAGAAGCTATTCAAAAATGTAAGGATAATGAAGGAAGAGAATCCTGGGTTTATTTAGAGATTGAAACGGATAGAATTATAGAGCAAGAAGAAATGAGAATTATGAAAAGCTACAAAAATGATATTTTAGAAATTAAGCCTGTAATAAAAGGAGATTCAAGGGAGGATGAGGACAACTTATCTGTTGGTGATGAATCCGTTGAGGGCCTATTTAAAGAATTTTTCATTCATAGAACTGGTGTAGAGCCTACAGAAAAGTTAATGAATACTTTCATGGAAATATTATATGGCGGGGAGGAAGAAGAGTTATGAAGCCTAAGTTACTTAAAGTTAAAGGACTAAATAGCTTTTTAGAAGAGCAAAAAATAGATTTCTCTAAACTTACGGAGAAAGGACTTTTTGGGATTTTCGGACCTACAGGTAGTGGGAAATCTACTATTTTAGATGCTATAACTCTTACTTTATATGGTGAAATAAGCAGAGCCTCTAAAAATGACAAGGGATTTATAAATACCAATACAGATTATACTATTGTAAGTTTGGAGTTCGAAATTGGTGAAGGAGTTAATAGAAAAACATATATTGCTGAAAGAAATATTTCTAAAGATAAACAAGGGGCTTATAAGACAAAGCAGGTAAGATTACTTTTAGCAAAGGGCGAAGATAGGGAGGTAATAGCTGAAAAGGCAACGGAAGTTAACAAACATATAGAAAACACCATTGGGCTTAGTCTAGATGATTTTACTCGTTCTGTAGTTCTTCCTCAAGGGAAATTTAGTGAGTTTTTAAAACTAACTGGCACAGAAAGAAGAAATATGCTGGAGAGAATTTTTAACTTAGAAAAGTATGGCCGAGAGCTTACAGAAAAAGTGAGATTAGAAAGAAACAAAAACCTTTCAAAGGAAGGCAAAATAGAGGGAGAATTAAAGGCCTATGAAGGGGTAACAGAGGAAGGATATAAAGCTTTAGCTCTTGAAATAGAAGAAATAAAAAAAGAGAGAGAAGAAATTAAAGAAGAAAAAAAGAAAAGTGAGGAAAAATTTAATAAATATAAGGAAGTATGGAACCTTCAACAAGAATTAGTTTCATATCAAAGAGTTTTAGATCATTTGAAAGAAAAGCTAGGGGAATATGAAGAAAACAAGGTAAGGGTAGACAAAGGACAAAGGGCAAATAATATAAAAGGGGAAATCTTAAGTTTTAATGCTACTGGAAAAAAATTAAAAGATAACAAAGAAAATTTGATAATTGTTGAAGAAGAAATTATTAATTTAGAGAGTAATTTAAAAATAAATAAAGAGAATTTTAATAGAGCAGAAGTAGAAAAAAATACAAAAATTCCTGAGCTTATTAAAAAAGAAGGTGAATTAGAACAGGTTATTAAAATCATAAGTCACATAGAAAAACTTAAAGAGGAAAGAAAAGGTTATGCGGAAAAGTGGAATAGCTTTAAAAGGAATATTGAAATAAAGGAAAAAGAGCAAAAAAATATTAATGACTTTATAGAAAATATAAAAAAAGAGTTAACAAGCAATGAAGAGGTAATAAGCAAAAATAAAGTGGAACCTAACTTTAGGAATAAGCTTCAGTTAGCTATTGATGTAGAAAAAGAATACAAAATATTGTGTAGAGATATAGAGGAATTAGAACTTCAAATAGAAAAAGGTAGCAAAATTATAATTAAAAACGAAGAGGAATTATTAAAAAGTGAAGAGCTTATAAAAGAAAATGAAGAAAAACTTAGTAGTTTTAGACAGAACCTTGAGGACTTAAAGTCACCTGGAGATAATAGCTTAGTTAATGAAAAACAAAAGTCATTGATAGAAGATAAAAATAACTTATGGAATTTGAAAGAAAAAATTACTTTGAAAAAAGGGATTTTAAGGGAATTAGAAGAGGTTAAAAATTTTAAAGAAATAAAATTTAAAGAAGAAGAAAATTTAGAGAAAACTCTAGGAAAACTTAAAGAAAATGAAGAAACACTAAAAAAGGAAATAGATAAAATTCTAGAACAAAATCGAGCCAGTGCACTTGCTAAAGATTTAAAGGAAGGGGATCCTTGCCCTGTGTGTGGAGCTACTCACCATGAAGCATTGGCTTTAGAAATAGAAGATTCTTTTTTAAATGTTAAGGAAGAGGAATATAAATATACTTTAGAACAAATTAAAGCCCTAGATGAAGAATTAAGGGATTTAAAATTTGAAATTGCCAAAGCAAATGCTCAAGAAGAAAGTTTGGTAAAAGGGTTAAATATATATAAAGATGTAGATGTAGAGGTAAATATAGAGGGGTTAATTGAAAAATTAAAAAATAGAGAAAAAGAAATTGTAGACCTTGAAGAAAGTATAAAAAACTATATGGGTGAAAGGGATAGATTTAACAGTAAAATTCTTGAGATAACTGAGAAGCTTGGAAAGATAAATAGCTATCATTCTTCTCTTTATTCGCAGGTTTTAGGAGAAAAGAAAAATAAAACTGAAAAAGAAGAAAAACTATTAGAAAAAAGGGGAGTTTTCTTAGAGAAGGAGAAGGAATATTTAAAGTCAAAAGAAGAACTTAAGGTGGAAAACTTATTAGTAAAAATGAGTGAAGTACAGGAAAGAGAAAAGAAAGTTCAAATTTTAGAGGAAAAAAATCACCTGTTGAAAAAAGATATGGAAGAAAAAGAAAGTAAGTTGAAACTTCTTATGGATGAAACAAATATTTTTATGTTACAAAAACAAGAGGTGGAAACTAGAGGAAAGGCTTTAAAGGAGCAAATTGATGAAAAAATAAAAGAATGTAGCGAAAAGTATTCCGGAGAACACCCTGAAAAGGACTTAATACAGGTTCAAAATCTTATAATTTTCATAAATAAAAATTATGAGGACTTAAAAGAAAAATATGAAGAAACTAACTCTAAGTTAATAGAAATTTCTAAGAAAAAAGAATCTTTTATTAGTGAAAAGTTTACTCTTGAAAGCCTGCAAAAAGATCAACTTATGAGAATTAATGTTTTATTAGAGGAAAATAATTTTCTATCTATTGAGGAAGTAATGGAGTATTCTTTAGAAGAAAATCTTGTAGAAAATCTCAAGAAGGATATTAAAGACTTTGAAGAAAAGTATGCCATTGCAAGAAGCAATGTTGAAGCTTTAAGATTAAAGTTAAAGGGTGAGAGTATAGCAGAAGAAGAGTATAAAGAACTAGAAATTCATCTTATAAAAATAACTAGAGAATTAGAAGAAAAGCATGATGCATTTGTAAAGAAAAGTGAAAACTATAGAGAAATGAAAGAAAAACTAGAAAAGTGCAAAGATTTATTAGAGCTAAGGGGAAGGATACGAGAAAGATTAGATACTATAAATCAAATAGATAAATTAATTCAAGGTAATAGATTTGTGGAATACGTAGCAAAGCATCAATTAAAATATATAGCGAAAGAAGCCTCAAAAAGACTAAAGAGTATAAGTAGAGATAGATATAGTTTAGAAATTGATGAGGAAAGCAACTTTATAATTGTTGATGATTATAATGGGGGAGAAAGGAGAAATACAACAACTTTGTCTGGAGGGGAAACTTTTCTAGCCTCTTTAGCGCTAGCCTTAGCACTTTCATCTCAAATTCAACTAAAAGGGAATGCGCCTTTAGAGTTTTTCTTTCTAGATGAAGGTTTCGGTACATTGGATTCAGAGTTACTTGACATTGTTATGTCCTCACTGGAAAGACTTCATAACGATAAATTATCTGTAGGAATCATAAGTCACGTAGAAGAATTAAAGCAAAGAATCCCAGTGAAATTAATAGTAACTCCATCTAAACCAGGAGAAGGCGGAACTAAGGTTAAGATAGATTATTAGTTTTTTAGATTTTTAGTGTTTTAGTTAAGGGGAAAAATTAAAAAACTCCTCATATTAACTTTGTGGTAAGGGAAAGCTAAGGTTAAAACTTTAGAAAAGAAGGGGATAACATGCCAGGTGCTTGGACCCATATACTATCATCAAGTGAAATAATGAATAAATTAAATGAGGATAAATATAAAAAAGTATTGAGGGAAAACTTGAAACTATATCAGCTTGGAGCGCAAGGGCCAGATATATTTCTCTATTATTGTTATCTTATTCCTAGTAAACATAAAAGGGTAGAAAAGCTAGGTCAAAGGCTTCATACTGATAAAACTAGAGATTTTATATTATACTTTATATACAAACTGAAAGAAATTAAGGATTATAAAGAATTTAATACACTATTTTCTTACGTAATAGGATATATAACCCACTATGCATTGGATACCTGTATGCATCCTTACATATATTATTTTGGTGGAATTTATCATGCTGAGCTTCCTGAAAGTAAAAAATATGATCATTATCATAGGGAGCTGGAGACTATCATTGGATTAATTCAACTTGAGAAAAAAAGAAAAGAAAATCCATATAAGGTGCATTTACATGAAGAGATAGACATAGGTAAAAATGTTCCTATTATAGTAAAAGACACTTTGAAAAATGCTATAAAGAGTGTGTATAGCTTAGAAATAAAGAATTATTTAGTAGACTATTGTTATAAAGACATGAAAATGGGAATGAAGTTTTTGACAGATCCTAATGGAAAAAAGGAAAATTTATTTTGGATTATGGAAAAATTTATTGAGAAAACAAGTGGTGCTAAAGTACTACTAAATCCAAGGAAAATTAAAGATGACAAGGATTATTTAAATAAAGAGCATAAACAGTGGAACCACCCCTCATCATTAGATGAAATAATCAATGCAGATGCAGAAGAACTTTATTATAAAGGAATAGAAAGAGCCTTGGTTTTAATTGACTCTGTTATAAAATATTTAGAAAATGAAACAAGTGAGGAAGAATTGAAAGAATCAATTCCGAATTTATCCTATGAATCAGGAAAACCTTTAGAAGAATACAAAAAAATGATATATTTTGATTGTATCTTTGAGAATAAAAATGATATGTAATATTTGTGAGCCATTTCGCTACAATAAGAAGTTCTAAAATTTATTTTATAAAATCTCCTAATGCTGACAAACTCCCTTCGGTCAAACATGTACAGCATTTTAACGGATTTTTTCTAAAATAAATTAAGAACTTCTAAATTTTGCTCAAATGCATACGGCACATTACATATCATTATACCTACTTGCTACAATATTTCACTATTAAATCCAATGTTGCGAGTATTCCATCCATATGGGTTCTCTCATATCCGTGGGAGGCAAACACGCCAGTACCAATAAGTCCGGTTTTAATATCCCAACCAGCACGTAAAGCGGCAGAAGCATCGGAACCATAATAAGGGTATATGTCTACCTTGTAAGGTATATTATATTCTTTGCAAATATCTATAAGCTTTTTGCGCGTTTCTAAATCATAGGGACCAGAGGAATCTTTTGCACAAATACAAACTTCATATTCCGATGAATTTTGTTCCAGTCCAGGAGCTCCCATATCTACAGCTATAAATTCCTTTGTGTTTTCTGGAAGGGCAGAGGAAGCACCATGACCAACTTCTTCATAATTGCTTATAAAAAAGTAAGTGTTATATGGAAGTTCTATAGAATTTTCTTTTAAATATTTTATTGTATATAAAAGTATGGCGGCACTTGCTTTATCATCTAAGTGTCTGCTTTTTACAAAGCCACTAGGTGTAAAAATAGTTCTTGTATTAAAAAATACAAAATCCCCTACATCGATGCCAAGTTTTTTACTATCTTCCTTTGAAAAGACCTTTTCATCAAGCATTATTTCCATATTGTCAGGAATTCTTTTCAATTCACGGGCTTCATCTCCACTTATATGCACAGAAGGCTTAATGCTTTGAATTGTTCCAGTATATTGATGACCTTCTAAGGTTTCTACTATACAATTTTCACCTTCAATAGAATTCATCATATACCCACCAATGGTAGAAAAGGAAAGAGCACCACTGGATTTAACTCCCTTTACCATTGCACCTAGTGTATCAATATGAGCTGAGAATACTCTACCATAATTTTTGTTTTTTCCTTCAAGTGTAACTATAACACAACCTTTATTTGTTACTGAATATGGAACTTTTAAAAGATCTAATTCTCCTTTTATGTAATTCATTACTTTTTCAGTACAGCCACTAGGGCTTGGTATGTTTAAAATGCTGTTAAGATAATTTTTTATTTCATCAATATTGTAATTCAAAATAACCACTCCTCTATGTAAAGTCATATTTATTATTTTATCACTAATTTAAAGAACAAAGAACAGAAGAGGACAATTAATAGTTATAATTAAAAATTAACAATGAACAATTAATAATTTAGGATAAAATTCATGCTGAATTTTTGAATTAGGCTATGTTAAAGGATATTGTTCAATAACACCTATGTTGCCTTACGAAAATTATGCGACGCAACTGTTGAAAATACCTATATTTTCTGCGAAGTAATGAAGATATATAGATATTATGGTATAATTTTCATGTGAATTAAATAACAATTGTAGTATATGGCGAAGGTAGAAAATTTAATGTATACTTCAAAACGTGAGGTGAAGAAATCGTGACAGACAAAAAAATCATAGTACAATTTACGATGCTGACATTTTGCATAGCCTATCTTGTTTCAGGTGCTTTGATTGCTCTTGGGCAATTCGGATTTTCGGTTCACTCTTCGATTCAAGAATCGTTACAGCACTTAGGGATGAATATTCCTTTTGCAATCTATATTTTGTCGCCTGCTATTGCTTCATATATCGTTTTGAAGAAAAATAACAAAATAGCAGATTTTAAGGAATGGTTGAAAACTGTTTTTTATGCCAAAAATAACATAGCTCTTTATTTGTTCGTTGTTGCAGGGCTTGCGCTGTATTTTTTGATACATCTTGCAGTTTCAGACCGCATCGAAATGGTACTTCCATTTTATATGTTCTTCCTTGCCCTACCTGGCAATCTTATTATCGGTGGCTTGGAGGAAGCTGGCTGGATGTACATATTTCAGCCTGGGCTTGATAAAAAATATGGTTTTGTTTTATCTTCCGTTTATGTTGGAATCATTTGGCTTTTGTGGCATATCCCTCTCTTCTTTATTCCGGGGACGGGTCACTATGAGGGCCACATTGACTTTGGGATGTTTGCAGTTCAAATCATTGCGTTTCGGTTTTTATACGGGGCAATCTACAAAATATCAGGCAAAGGCCGTGTGTTTATGTGCGTATTATGCCACACCATGTTCAATGCGGCAAGCTACGCATTTGGCATACCGCCTACGACTTGGGCGGGAACCATTGCCGCAAATGCTTTGATTGTTCTTGTTTCAATTGTAACCGTTGTGATATACGACAAAAAGAACAGGCGAATAGTATAAGCATTATCTTCAATCACCTTATACTAATAAGGTGGATGAGCAAGTACAGAATTGCCTGTACATCAGACCGCTGCGGCTATCCAGCAAGTCAATGGCCGAGTAGTATTTTGCAGCTGCAAAATCTCTACTCTTAAACCCTTTGATTGGCTGGATTTTTGCCGTGCCATTGCACTGCCGACAACAGGGAACAGGATAAAATCCTGCCCTAAGAAGTTGTGAAGACTTTCTAAACTGGTGTTCCTTAGATTAATATAATCAAAGAAATTCACTTAGGAATTTCCTCCTTCATTGTTAATTTATAATTATAAAATTATTACTTATAAATTGTACCCATACATTTGATTTAATGACGCATAACCATATAATAGTAAGTAAAGATACATAACGGAGGGGATTTATATGGAAAAGGGATTAGGATTAAAATCTAAAACTTATGAAATGGTGCAAATGGGGCTAATGATAGCATTAACTTGTGTATTGACCATGTTCGTAAAAATACCGAGCCCACTAGGTTATACCCATGCAGGCGATAGTATGGTATTTTTAGCAGCAGCATTATTTGGAAGTAAAAAAGGAGCCTTTATTGGAGCGACAGGTATGGTTCTAGCAGATATATTATCAGGATATGCCGTTTGGGCAGCGCCAACATTGATAATAAAAGCAGTAATGGCATACATTGCAGGAACTATAGCCTATAGAGAGGAATACAATGGAGAAAATTTCAAAAACAACCTTATAGCATTTATATCAGCAGGACTTTGGATGATAATAGGATATTACTTAGCTAGTGTTGTGTTAAGTAAATATGTATTTACTCCTGATGTAAATATTACTGAAGCTTTTATCATTGGATTAAAAGAAGTACCAGGCTATATAGTACAAGTTGTAGCGGGAATATTAATAGCTATGCCTTTAATTAAAAAGTTGAAAAAAATAGTATAATCATATTGCGTAGTATTTAATATGGTGGTATAATTATAAAAAATTAATTGAATAAAGTGGTTCGGATGAAGGTAGCAGGAGAGTGGCTTATGCCCGCCGAAGATGTAAATCTTTCAGGTGCCATTAGTGGTGAGGACTGTTATCGGACGAAACTCTGGAGAGACTCTTTTTAGAGCACCGAAGGAGCAAGTTGGAGAAATCCAGCGAAACTCTCAGGTAAAAGGACAGAGAATGTGAAGTAATCCAGAGATCATTCATTTTTTGAATAGATCTCTCTTTTTTTGAGATGCTTCTGTTCTTCCTATGTCCAAAATTAAATTAATAGGAGGAAAGAAAATGGAAAATTTAATTCAAATCGCGAGCAAAATCAATTCAATCGTTTGGGGTGCGCCACTTCTAATTTTATTAGTAGGTACTGGTGCATATCTCACTTTACGTCTAGGATGTATTCAAATTACAAAACTTCCCTTAGCATTCAAGTATATGTTTGCAAAAGAAGATGAAGATAGCACTGGTGAAGGAGATGTTACAAGCTTTCAAGCATTGTGTACAGCCCTTGCTGCAACTATCGGTACTGGAAATATAGTAGGGGTTGCTACTGCTGTAAAAGCTGGTGGACCAGGAGCTATATTTTGGATGTGGGTAGCAGCTTTTTTTGGAATGGCAACAAAATATGCAGAGAGCTTACTTGCAGTAAAATATAGGGTAACTGATGGAAATGGACAAATGTCTGGTGGGCCTATGTATTATATTGAGAGAGGCCTAGGCAGTAAGCTTATGGCTAAAATGTTTGCTATATTTGGGATAGGAGTAGCTTTCTTTGGTATAGGAACTTTTGCGCAAATTAATGCTATATCAGACTCTTTAAAGGATTCCTATAATGTTCCTGTAATAGTAACAGGTATAATAATTACTCTATTAGTTACCATGGTTACTCTAGGAGGAATTAATAATATAGCAAAGGTTTCTGAAAAAGTAGTTCCTTTTATGGCTATCTTATATCTACTAGCATCCTTAACTATAATAGGATTAAACATTAAATTAGTTCCTGAAGCCATAAAACTAGTTTTTACAAGTGCATTTAACCCAACAGCAGCTATTGGTGGATTTTTAGGGGCAACAGTTAAGGGAGCAATACAAAATGGTATAGCAAGAGGAGTATTTTCAAATGAATCAGGCCTTGGAAGTGCGCCAATAGCAGCAGCGGCAGCGAAAACTAAATCCTGTGTAAGACAAGGACTTATATCAATGACTGGAACCTTTATAGACACAATAGTTATATGTACTATGACAGGACTAACTTTAGTTTTAACTGGGGCATGGAAATCTGAATTATCAGGAGCTGCAATGACAAACTTCGCTTTTATAAATGGAATTAGAATACCATATGTAGGAAAGTTTATAATAACAGTAGGATTAATGTTCTTTGCTTTTACCACTATACTTGGATGGAACTATTATGGTGAAAGATGTGCAGAGTATCTTTTCGGAATAAAAGGTGTAAAACCCTATAGATATATATTTATATTAATAGTAGGAATAGGTGGATTATCTATTTTAAAATTAGATTTAATTTGGATAATAGCAGATATAGTTAATGGTCTTATGGCAATACCAAACCTTATTGCATTGGTAGGACTAAGTGGTGTAGTAATATCAGAAACAAAAAAATATTTTGATAGAGCAAAAGAGATTGAAGAAATAAATGAAAACCATGTGGAATTAAGAAAAAGCTGCTAATAATTTAAGAGTGTTTTGTTAAGGAAAAAATCCCTTTGGAATTTTAAAAAAAGAAATTCTAAAGGGATTTTCGTTATCTGACAAACTAGATATAAATTGTTGAACAATTCTCAAAACACGAACAATGACATTAGATTTACCTCTACAATAACCTCATATACGAATATTGGACAAGTTTTTCGTAATATATCATTGACAAAAATTTGGGTGCATGGTAACATTTAAGTGTGGTTATAATATTAATGTTCGTATTTATTATTAGGAGGTAACTATAATGCAACAAAAATCAAAAGAAAAGAACAATTCTTCAGTAAAAAGTTCTTTTTTGGACTCATACTTTAAATTATCAGAAAATAATACAAATGTAAGAACAGAAGTTATAGCAGGTATTACTACCTTTATTACTATGGCTTATATCATATTTGTTAATCCTGGCATACTTATGCAAGCAGGCATGAATGCACAGGGGTTATTTGGGGATGCAGCAGTTAATGCTGGAATAAGTGCCTTAAATGATCCTATAGTAAGATCCGTATTTGCAGCTACTTGTATATCTGCAGCTATTGGTACATTTATTATGGGTATATATGCAAATGTTCCTTTTGCTCAAGCTCCAGGAATGGGATTAAATGCATTTTTTACTTATGGAGTATGCTTGTCGTTAGGATACACTTGGCAACAAGGTTTAGCAGCAATATTTGTTTCAGGTATATTATTTATTTTAATAACATTAACTTCAATTAGAGAAAAAATAGTTGATTCCATACCTCAAAACTTAAAATTAGCGATTTCAGGAGGTATTGGATTATTTATAGCACTTATAGGTTTAAAAAGTGGTCATATAATAGTTTCTGACCCAGCAACTTTAGTGGCTTTTGGTGATTTTACTAAGCCAGGGGCTATTTTAACATTAATTGGTATATCTATCACAGCAATTTTAATGGCTAGAGGAGTAAAAGGATCTATCCTTTTGGGAATAGTTTTAACTACAATAATTGGTATACCACTAGGAATAACTAAATTGGTTCCTGTAAATCAACTGTTCTCTGCACCACCATCACTAGCACCAACTTTATTTCAATTAGACTTAAAGGGTCTTTTAAACGTAGGTGAAGGTGGAGTAGCATCCGCATTATTAAATGTATTTATGGTTGTAATATCCTTTAGTTTAGTTGACATGTTTGATACTATTGGAACTTTAGTAGGAACAGCTCAAAAGGCTAATATGTTGGATGAAAATGGTAGAATGCCAAATATGAATAAAGCATTAATGGCAGACGCAGTTGCTACAACAGCAGGAGCACTACTTGGAACTAGTACTGTTACAACTTTCGTTGAATCTACTGCAGGAATTTCCGAAGGTGGAAAAACAGGTTTAACTTCTGTTACTACTGCGATTTTATTCTTACTTGCTATGTTATGTACAGGACTTGTAGGAATTGTTCCAGCTGAAGCAACAGCACCAGCACTAGTAATCGTTGGAGTTTTAATGATGGGAGCAGTAACTAAGATTAATTTTGATGATTTTACAGAAGCGTTACCAGCTTTCTTTACAATAGCTATTATGCCATTTACTTATAGTATTGCAAATGGAATAGCAGCAGGAATAATATTTTATCCTATAGTAAAAGTAACTACAGGAAAAGCTAAGGATGTTCATCCAATTGTATATGTGCTAGCAGCACTATTTATAATAAGATTTACGCTTCTTCCTAAATAAATATATAACATACCCTAAAAAAGTTAGGTTTTGAATTATTCAAAACCTAACTTTTTTTATTATTTAACTAAAATTATTAAATTATATTTCCATCTGTAGATATGGTTACCTCTCTATAAGGAACAATTTCTCCGGACTTTAACATCGCGTTCTTAACGGCACTCACTATTCCACCACAACAAGGAACTTCCATTCTCACTACAGTAACACTTTTTATGTTATTTAATTTTAGCATTTCAGATAATTTTTCTTCATAATGTTTAACATCGTCTAACTTTGGACAACCGATTACTGTTATGTGATCCTTTATAAAATCTCTGTGGAAGTTAGCATAAGCGTAAGCTGTACAATCTGCTGCCACTAATAGATTAGCACCATTTAAATATGGGGCGCGAGTATTTATTAAATTTAATTGAACTGGCCATTGTCTAAGTTCAGATTCATTTTGTGAATAATCCTCTTCTTTTTTAACAATAGTTGCTTTTGCTACTGGCTTTCTTTCAATTAACTTAGCGGCTTGACCAGGACATCCGCAAGGCATAGGTTGTTTTTCCATAGGTATTTCCATAGGGTCTCTGTCTATTAACTCTAAAGCACCGGTAGGACACTCAGGTAAGCACATTCCTAAGCCATCGCAATGATCGTGATTAACTAATTTAGCCTTACCGTTAACTAAATCTATGGCACCTTCTTGACAAGCGTTAACACATAATCCGCATCCCATACACTTTTCTTCATCTATTTTAATTATTTTTTTAGCCATGATAATTCCTCCTATTATTGTGTACATTGATTTATTGATTTTATTATATTAGAATTAATTATATAAATCGGTAACGCAAGTTACAAGAATAAAAAAGGAGTAACTTATGAAAATTAACGAAGAAAATATTATTTCAGCACTAAAATTTTCTATAATATTTAAAGACCTAGAGGGAGAAGAAATAAAGGAAATTTTAAATTTTATAAATTATAAAGTAGAAATCTATGATAAAGGGGAAGCTTTAGCCATAGAGGAGGATGACTGCAATAATTTGGGCATAGTAATCCAAGGGAAAGTGGAGCCCCAAAAGATATTTTCCTCAGGGAAAGCAATTACTATAGATAGGCTTGAAAAGGGGAGCACCTTTGGAGAGGCTATAATATTTTCAAAGACTCACACTTATCCAGCTACAATCATGAGTATAGAGAAAACAGCAGTAATTCTTATACCTAAAAGTGAAATAATAAAACTATGTGCTCATAACAATAAGGTGTTAAACAATTTTATGGCTGTTCTATCCAATAAAATCTTAATGCTAAATAGAAGAGTAAAAACCTTATCTTATCAAAGTATAAGACAAAAAATATGTAGTTATTTATTATTTATTTATGAAAATCAAAAGAGTCAATTAATAAAACTGCCAATTTCAAGAAAAGAAATGGCTGAATATTTAGGAGTACCAAGACCTTCACTCTCTAGAGAAATGATAAATATGCAGGATGAAGGTTTAATAGAGTTTGATAAAAATATAATAAAGATAATGGATATAGAAGTTCTAGAGGATATATTATCAGAATAATAAGGAGAGATGAACATGAATAAAGTAATGAAGTTTTTCTTAGGAATAATATCTTTAGGGCTATTAACATCAATTTTTTTAGCAATAAGTATATACAACTTTGGATGGAATACAAAAGCTGAAAAAAGCCAATGTGTTATTATTCTAGGATGTAGTGTTTATGGGGAGACTCCAAGTCCATTTTTGAAAAAAAGAATAGAAGAAGGGTATAGATTACATAAAGAAGGAGTAGTAGATTATATAATTCCCTCAGGTGGACAAGGTCCAGGAGAGAATATAAGTGAAGCAGAAGCTATGAAAAGATATCTTCTAAATAAAGGAGTAAAAGAAGAATTAATAATAAAAGAAGATTTATCTACAAGTACCATGGAAAATTTGCAGGAGTGCAAAAAAATAATGGAGGAGAAGGGCTTTGAAAAAGCTATAATTGTGTCTAATAAATTTCATTTAAAAAGAGCTTCTTTAATGGCAAAAGAAGTAGGAATAGACGGGTCATATTCAGGGGTATTTGTAGAAGAGTATAAAAGTAAGGAAATATATTACTTTTTCAGAGAAATCCTTGCATTAGCTAAGTTTTATATATTAAAGAATTAAATGTTAAAATCTAGAAGGAAAAATTCAGAATATATAGAATATATAGTCATAGACAAAATTAATTGGAGGGATAGTCATGGGGAAATTATTTTATTGTTTAGACTGTAAAAGAGTTATTAGCAAGGAAGAAAAATGTGATTATTGTAATGGGGAAAATACAAAAGATTTAAGTTACGGTGCACCAGTTAATGTAATAGGGAGTAAATCAAAGGGGACAATTTTGAAGATAAAGGAAGGCGTAGTTAGATTACTTGTAAGAGATGAATATAATAATAAATTTATAAAAGAATATAGACCAGAAGAACTTAGAAAAGTTTTATAAAGACATAAGGATAACCCCCTCATGATTTCATGGGGGGGTTATTTATATGGAAGCCTTGATACGATTCTTGATTTATTTCGTTTATATAAATATAGGAATAAATATTTGTCTGTTTATTAGGAGGAATGGATGTGAAAAAGTATATTAAATTAGTTTCGGTGTTGCTTTGTACAATCTTTATCCTTATGGGTTGCGGCAAAAGTGATGATGCCTTAAAAATTCAAGAATCACCAAAGGTGGATAGACGTCCTATGGTAATGGTGAACGGAGAGATATATCTTGATGCTGGAAAAGAAAGTGATATTGGTGCTAGGTGTGGTGTGATGGATGGAGAAATTATTTCAACAGTAGATCCATCAGAAATTCCAATAGAAAATAATCAATCTAATTTTGGAAAAGGTTATGGATATCAGCATGTGGATAAAAATAATATAGATGTTTTTATGAATGGAAAATGGATAAGGTTTATAAAAGAAAAGGATGAATGGGGTATAGAATTAGCTGCTACCCAAATAACACCTATAGGACTGACATTAGTATGCAATCAGTCAGGAGGGGATATTACAGGTAAATTCAGTACTGGCAGTTATTTTAATTTAGAAGTGAGTGAGGATAATCAGTGGAAAGCTGTAAAAACCCTACCACAGAAGAATGATATTGCTTGGACAGAGGAGGCTTGGATTATACCTATTAATGATAGTGTACAATGGGAAGTGAATTGGGAATGGTTATATGGAAAACTTCCTGCAGGCAATTATAGAATAGCCAAGGAAATTACAGGTTTCAAAGAAGTAGGGAACTCTGAGACTCGTATTTTTTATGCTTACTTTGAAATAGCAAAGTAAAAAGATTTAAAAGTAAGTGTCATATTTTTTATGACACTTACTTTATTCACTAAAATCACGTGATTATCTATTATTTTTCCTTGTGTGCTGGAAGGTTTTTTTCAAAATACGCAAAAGCTGCTAAATTAAAACGCATTTCTTTTTCTTCACCATTTTCTGTATATTTTAAAATGGTTCTAGCTAAATTTTCATCTTTAAAGCAAGCTACTATATCATTTAAACTGATTCTAAAATCCCCTAAATAAACAAAAAGCTTATCTAAAAAGCATAATTCATCCTCATCAATCCATGTGAATAGTTCTCTATATTCTGGTAGTTTGCCTTTGTCAGATTTTTTATTATAGTATTCAGCGGATTTTTGAAAGCTTTTTAAATAGTCATTTATGAAAAACTTCCCTTTCTCTTTTAGAAAATCAAAAAGAGCATCATCGTCTTCAAAATTTTGATTTTGTTTTATATTGTTTAGCGAGTAAAAAAAGGATTTTCTAACCTGTGGAAAATCTTCTAAACACCTTATTAATGAAGCATTCTTGTAATCAAAAAGATTATGTAAATTAAAATTAGTTAATTCATGTTCACATAATGTATCTATCCTTTCATTTCCACCTAAGTACCAAAGACAAGACACTTCTTTTGGCATAAAACTTTGGTGAAATTCTTCATTAAATTTTTCTATCAGCTCTTTTAGTTCAGTAATTATTTTATCATCTACTTTTTTGCTAAAGAATAACATTAAATCAACTCCTGTAAATGCATTAATTGTTTTACAATTTAGACTATTACTCATTTTATCATAAAGTAGATTAATAGTGAATATTAAAATTTTAAAATTGGTTAAACTATGTTATAATATGAAACTAAAGGAAATATTTTTATATTGAAAACGGAGGGATAAAATTGGCAAATGATATAGTTAAACCATCCATATTACCAGGATTTATGGAACTCTTACCAGCAGATCAAATATTATTTAATAAAGTAATGGATACTATAAGACATAACTATGAAAAGTTTGGGTTTATTCCACTAGATACACCTGTAATGGAGAAGTCGGAAGTGCTTTTAGCTAAGGGTGGTGGAGAAACGGAAAAACAAATATATAGATTTAATAAAGGGGATACGGATATATCTTTAAGATTTGATTTAACAGTACCCCTAGCAAGATATGTTTCTCAACATTTTAATGACTTAAACTTCCCTTTTAGAAGATACCATATTGCTAAAGTATATAGAGGGGAAAGAAATCAAAAGGGTCGTTTTAGAGAGTTCTATCAATGTGATATAGATATTATTGGAAACGGAAAGCTAAGTATTATAAACGACGCAGAAATACCTAGTGTAATATATTCAACCTTTAAAGAATTAGGATTTGAAGATTTTACTATAAGAATTAACAATAGAAAAATATTAAATGGCTTCTTTGAATCATTGAATATTGAAAACAAGGGAGATGTTTTAAGAACCATTGATAAGATAGAAAAGATTGGCGAGGATTCTGTAGTAAAAGAACTTGTGGAGCTAGGAATAGAAGAAGCGGCTGTTAGAAAAGTTATAGAGTTTATAAAAATAAAAGGTAGCAATGACGATGTATTAAAATCATTGGAAGATCTAGGAGTTGCTAATGAAATATTTAAAGAAGGTCTTGAGGAACTAAGTAAAGTAGTTCATTATATAAGATGCTTTAATGTGCCTGAAAAGAACTTTAAAATAGATCTTACCATAGCAAGAGGGCTTGATTATTATACAGGCACTGTATATGAAACCATATTAGATAACTATCCAAACATAGGAAGTGTGTGTTCAGGAGGAAGATATGATAACCTAGCTGAATACTACACTAAGCAGAAATTACCTGGAGTAGGAATATCCATAGGATTAACTAGATTGTTCTATCAGCTAAGAGAAGCTAATATCCTTGGAGAAAATGCTTCTTCAACTCTATCACAGGCTTTGGTTATACCAATGGAGGATTGCATAGAGGATGGTATAAAGACTGCTAACAATTTGAGAAAAAATGGAATAGTTGCTGAACTTTATTTAGAGGAAGGAAAGATTAATAAAAAGTTTGGTTATGCAGATAAATTAAAGATACCTTTTGTAATTTTAGTAGGCCCTGAAGAAATAAAAGAAAATAAAGTTACAATAAAAGACATGGCTTCAGGAGAACAGAAGATGGTTTCTTTTGAAGAAGCGGTTCAAATAGTTAAATAGTTTTTTAGATTTTTAGTGCTTTAGTACTTTAGTTAAAGTTAAAATTCCTACGGAATTTCTATTATGAAAATTCCGTAGGAATTTTGTCTGTAATTATCAACTAAAAAATTAAACAACTAAAAATCTATCTAAGGTTTTCCTCAAGCATTGTTAAAAGTTCATTAAACCTCTTAATGGTTTCTTCCATTGGTTTTGAAGTAGTCATATCTACTCCTGATTTTTTTAGTATATTAATTGGGTAGTCACTTCCTCCGCTTTTTAGGAAAGAAATATAACTTTCCAGTGCACCCTCTTCTCCCTTTAATATTTTCTCTGCAAAGGAGTTTGCAGCAGCATAGCCTGTAGCATATTGATATACATAGAAGTTATAGTAAAAATGAGGTATTCGAGCCCATTCCATATCTATTTCCTTATCTACTATCATTTCAGGTCCAAAATATTTAACATTCAAATTGTGCCAAAGGTCACAAAGTTCCTCGCTTGTTAAAGGAATTCCTTCTTCTAATTTGCCTTGAGCTAGCATCTCAAATTCTGCAAACATAACCTGTCTAAATACAGTTGTTCTTATTTGCTCTAATTCAGTATTTATAAAATATAACTTTTTCATTTTATCTTTTTCGTTTTTAATTAGGTAATCTATTAAAATACACTCATTAGTAATAGAAGCTACCTCTGCGCAAAACAAAGTATAATTTGAATATACGTAAGGCTGGGCAGTTTTTGAATAATATGAATGTATGGAATGACCCATTTCGTGAGCTAAGGTTGATACATCATTAACTTTATTATGGTAGTTTAAAAGAATATATGGCATTGTGTCATAAGAACCTGTAGAGTATGCTCCACCTCTTTTGCCTTTATTTTCATAGACATCTACCCAACCCTCTTCAATTCCTTCATTAAATACGCTTAAATATTCTTTACCTAAGGGAGCTAACCCTTTTCGTATTAGTTCCACTCCTTCCTCATAGGCAACTTTTATATCAGGAGTATCTATAATTGGTACATATAAATCATACATATGAATTTCATCGAGTTTAAGCATTTTCTTTTTTAAACTAACATATCTGTGAAGAGCAGAAAGATTATTATTTATGGTTTCTACGGTTTTGTGATACACTTCCACAGGTATATTATTAGGCTTTAAGGAACTTTCTAAGGAAGAAGAGTATCCTCTCATCTGTGAAGTAAAAATAAAAGCTTTCATAGAGGAGGTCAAGGAAGTTGCCAGGGTATTTTTAAATTTTTCATAGGTAGAAAATAAAGTTTTAAAGGCTTCACGTCGAACATCTCTATCCTTTGAAGTTATATATATGGAATAGTTTTTATCGGATAATTCTACCTCCTCTCCTTCTTCATCTTTAACTTTAGGAAAGGTCATATCTGCATTTGAAAGCATATTAAAAATATTAGCAGGTGCTTCTAGGGTATCACTTACGGAAGCAAGTATTTTTTCCTCTCCTTTACTTAAAGTATGAGGTTTTAAGCTTAATATATTTTCCACCACAAAGGTATAGAGTTCTAATCCAGGTACTCTTTTAACTTCCCTTAATAAATGATCTTCCTCTAAAGAAAGTATTTCTGGAAGAAAAAACGCTTTTTCTCCATTAATTTGAGGAACAAAGCTTACAATTTTACTCCAAAGGCTTTGATATTTTGTGTTAGAAGTATCTTCATCAGCTCTACAATGGGCGTAAATATGAAGTTTTTCAGCTAATCTCCCTATTTCTTCATCTAATTTAAAAAAACTTAATAGTTCTTCTCCGTGTTTAAGCTTACCTTCATAAGTTGACAATTTAGGAACTAAATTTTTTAACTTAGAAAAATCCTCTTCCCACAAAGAATCATTTTTATAAATCTTATTTATTTGCCATTTATAATTTTGTTCTATTTCCTCTCTAGATTTAATTTTCTGTTCGTTTTTCATATAATTACCTCCTGAAGAATAAATTACAATTATAATACATAATAACAAAGAAAAAGTAAACACATATAAATTATTATTGCCATAGATTCATAGACTATTTTGCAACCTTTTTGTAACCCCTTTAAATTATTATTAGTTTAATATAAAATTAATATAAAAAGTATAAAGGAGGAAGCTATGGCTAAAATTTTAATAGTAGAAGATGAAATGAGTATAAGAAGCTTTCTTAAAATAAACTTACAAAGAAATGATTTTCAAGTTATAGAAGCTGAAAATGGAGAAGAGGGTATAAGGCTTGCTCAGATTGACCCACCTGACGTTGCAATTTTAGATGTAATGCTTCCAGGGATAGATGGGTTTAAGGTTTGTGAGATATTAAGAAAGGACTATCCTAATATGGGAATAATTATTCTTACTGCAAGAACTCAAGATATTGATAAAATAATGGGATTAGAGTTTGGGGCAGATGATTATATGGTAAAACCCTTTAATCCATCTGAATTAGTATTAAGAATAAAGGCTATATTAAGAAGAATGGAAAGTAATTTAAATGAGGGTAAAAGTACAATTTTAAGTGGCAGCTTTAAATTAGATACTTATTCTCAGAAAGTATACAAAAATGATGAAGAGATAGATGTTACTCCAAAAGAATACATGTTAATGAAGATATTCATTGAAAGTGAAGATAAAGCATTTAGTAGAGATGAATTATTAGATTTAGTATGGGGTTATAATTTTGTTGGTGATTCAAAAATAGTTGATGTTAACATAAGAAGATTAAGGGCAAAAATAGAGGATGATCCCTCCAGTCCTGTATTTATCGAAACTGTTTGGGGAAGAGGATATAGATGGAAAAAGAATTAAAAAGAAGCATAAAAAAAAGATTAATAATAAATTTTATGCTTATAATTATAGCTAGCGTAATGGCCATCGAAGTAGTATTGATGAATTTTGTAAAGGTTTATTACTATGGAAATGTAGAAGAAATACTATCAAATCAAATCAAAATTTCGTCAGATTTCTATTCTAGATATTTTTCTAATAGCTCACTAGAAGAGAACATAATGGATAATGTGGATGTGTTTTGGAGACAAACTACAGCTCAAGTGCAAATTATAGATCTTGAAGGCAAGGTGCTAATGGATTCTATAGGGACAAATATAAAAAACATTAGTGAAGCCTCTGATTTTAGAAAAGCAGTAAAAGGCAATATAGGTAAATGGATAGGGATAACAGAATACGATGATGCAAGAGTAATGGCTATATCATATCCATTAAAATCTCGAGGAGAAATAGTTGGTGTTTTAAGATATATAAGTAGCTTAAGAGAAGTAGATAAATCAATACTATCCGTAAGCGCTTTGTTTTTATCTATTGGAGTCATTGTTATAATTTTAGTAGGAATTCTAAGCATTTTTTTATCTAAAAGCATTGTAGAACCAATAAAAAAACTAACTGAAACTGCAGAGAAAATGGCAAGTGGTAACTTAGAGGTTAGAAATGAAAAAAACGTAGACGATGAAATAGGTAAATTATCAGATACTTTAAATTATATGGCAGAAGAGATATTAAAAAAAGAACAGCTTAAAAATGAGTTTATTTCTTCTGTTTCTCACGAACTAAGAACTCCTCTTACGGCAATTAAAGGATGGGCCTTAACTTTAAATACTGAGGAACTCCCACCAGAGGATTTGATGAGAGATGGCCTTACTATTATAGAAAAAGAAAGTGATAGATTATCTTTAATGGTAGAAGAATTACTTGATTTTTCTAAGCTGATTTCAGGAAAAGTAAGTATAAAAAGGGAAAAGGTCAATATAAAAGAGATTATAGATTACATAGAAACGTATATAGGACCTAGAAGTAAAAGAGAAAAAGTCACCCTCCTTTTAGAGTATAATGAAGATTTACCCTTTGTTTTTATGGATAAAAATAGAATTAAGCAAGTTCTAATTAACATTTTAGATAATGCCTTTAAGTTTATGAAAGAAGATAGGGAAAAGAAAATTGCTTTAAAAATCTATAAAGAAGGAAAATATGTAGTTATTGAAGTAGCGGATAATGGCCAAGGCATAGAAAAAGAAGAGTTGCCAAAGGTTAAAGAGAAATTTTATAAGGGGAAAAGCAGTAAATCACAAAATGGAATAGGGCTATCAATTTGCGATGAAATAATAAAAATGCACAATGGGGAGTTCTTTATAGAAAGTAGAGTAGATGTTGGAACTAATGTATATATAAAGTTGCCCCTATTATTAAATAATTAGAGGAGATAATAATGAAAAAAAATAAAGTAAGATTTTATACAATAATACTGTTTATCATATTTTTCACCTCCGCTATTTTATCAGGATGCTCTTTAAGCCGTTTTAAATTTACAGATAAAATAACATCACCAAATAATAAATTATCTCCAATAAATGGCGTTTGGGAGATTAAAAAGTTTAAGGTCTTTAACTCAGGTAATAAAAAGTATGGAGAAAGCAAAACAGAACCTGTAGATTTATTAGGAATTAAATCCGCTTTTAACGAAGATTATTCATTGTTAATAGATGAGGTTTGTAATAAACCAAATTATAAATTAAAAGAGGTAGATGCAAACAATTATTTTTTCTATACATATAAAGTTAATAAAAGCGATTTAGATATAAGTGTAGATAAGATTGAAGTAATTTCAGTTATTTGTGAAGAAAGTTTATTTTATGACTTTATAAAGATAAGCGATAAGGAGCTAATTGTTTATTTAGATAATGTTTTTTATTATTTAGAAAAAATTAGTGATGACACAAGCGATATATTAAGCGAAGAGAATTTAAGAAAGATAAGAGAAGAAAAAGTGTCAAGTCATTATGGAGATGATAAGCTTTTAAGAACGGGAGTATTAATAGGATTAAGATCTAATTCTCCTATTGATTACAAAGAGGGTTTTGGAGAGGAATATAAGGATAAAGATTTATTTTATAGAACCCTTTGGATTGGCGCAAAAAATGGAAAGCTTCGTGAAGTACTGGAGACACCAAATTTATTTGTTCCTAGAATAAGCGGCTTTTGGTGGGTAGGGCTTGATAATCAAGATAGCGTATTTGCTTATCCTGTAAGTAAGGAAATTAAGGATTTCAATAGTGTAAAATGGGCAGAAAAGAACTCATCAAAGAGGATTTTATTTGTTGGCAATGACTATATTGCCCTGGAAAATAAAAAATCTTTAAACTTACAAAGTGAAGAAGGAAGAAGTAACCTTCAAGTAAGATTAATAGATAATTTGAATGGAAATAAGGGCATAAAGATTTCTGATATAAGTGGTGAAGAAGGAAAAGAAGCAATGTTTAATTCTGCCTATAGCTTTTTAGCTTTAGAAGATGGGATTACAGGAAAGAGATTGGAGCAGCGACCTAGAGAAGAAAGTTTTACTTTAGTTAGAAGAAATGGCCACTGGATAGTTAAAGGACGACTAAATAGTATAAACCAAAATGATTCTTTCTTTAAAGATTATACTATTAATATTGTACCACCATCTAAAATGGTAAACTATGATGAGTTCCATCTCTCGTGGAATGAGGTAAAGGAAAAAGTGCCAAATGCCATAGATGCCTATACATCTCCTAATAAAGATTTAGCTATTATAACTTCCAATAACAGCTTATTTATATATGAAATTGTAAATGGAGCTTTAGGGAATTTATATTTAAAAAAAATTTCCTTAAAAGAAGGAGAAAGTGTTATAATGGCAGAGTGGGCTACGGGAGAATACATGGAAAGATGGGAAAAAACTTTAAGAGGAAATGCTGATGTATTTGTATATGAATAAATACACCAGCATTTCCAATGCTATTTTGGAGGTGGTTACATGGCTATAAATAAAGACGAGTTCGGTATTGAAAAGGAAAATCTGAAAAGTACAATGAAATGGCTAGAAAATGAAACAGTTTATTTAGAAGAAAATATAGAAAAAATCAATTCAAAAATAGGAGAGATTAAAAAGGAATCCAAAGGTAAATATAATATAGAGATGGAATCTTTTTTGAAAATACAAAACAATCTTAAGGATAAAATATCTAATTATAAAGAAGTAAAAGATAAGCCTTATTTTGCTCGAATAGATTTTAAGGAAAAAATAAGAGATAATGAAAGCTTTTATATTGGGAAGATTGGTCTTCACGATGAGAGAGAAGAGGAAGAAAAAGTAATTGACTGGAGAGCGCCAATAGCGGATTTATACTATAGCGGCACAGAGGGTAATTCTAGTTATGAAGGACCTTATGGAAAGATAGAGGGAGAACTTTTACTTAAAAGAAAATTTTTGATAAAGGATAATGAGTTAATTGATGCCTTTGATGAAGGAAGTAATCAAATAATTTTAAAAGGAATTAATAAAGATGAATCAGGAGAAGGGCTAGAGGATGAATTTTTAAAAATTGCCCTTGAAGAAAGCAGTAGTAGTAAATTAAAAGATATAGTTGCTACAATACAAAAGGAACAAAATCAAATAATAAGAAGTGAAAAAAATAAAGTAGCAATAGTACAAGGTTCAGCAGGATCAGGTAAGACCACTATTGCTCTTCATAGATTAGCTTATTTATTATATAAATATCAAAATAAAATATCTCCAGAAGAGGTAATCGTTCTTGCACCAAATAAACTGTTCTTAAATTATATTTCTGAAGTGCTTCCTAATTTAGGAGGGGGAGACGTACCTCAAAAGACCTTTGAAGAATTTGCACTAGAAATATTAAAGATTAAGGCAAAGATATATACAAAGGACGAAAAACTAAGTTATATTATAGAAAACAATAATGAAAATGTAAAAAACATAGTAAAGGGAAGTAAGTTTAAAGGGAGTATGTTCTTTAAGACTATTATAGATAGATATATTAAGTATGTGGAGTTTTCTGGAGTAAATTACGAAAATATTATGGTTGAGGAACATATTATATTTTCTAGAAAAGAAATAAGAGATTTAATAATGAAAAACATGAAGTATCTTCCTCTAGAAAAAAGAATAGAAGAATTAAAAAGATATTTTAATGGTCAATTAAATAATAGATTAGATAAAATAACTAGAGCCATAGAAAGAGATTATGATATTTTGTTAAAAGACATCAGAAATTCTGAGGAAGAGGAAGAGGTAAAAAGAGAGAAATTCAATCTCATATATGATGAAAAAGATGAAAAAATAGGGAAAATTAAAAAAGAAAGCAAAAAGGCTATAAAACAATTTTTTAATAGATTAGAAAAAATTGATGTGGTATCGCTGTATAGTAATTTGTTTTCAGATGAAACCCTCTATTATACTTTAACAGAAGAATCACTTCCTAAGGACTTATGGGATTACTTAAGGGATGAAATAAATGAAAACATATCCAATAATATTATAGATAGAGATGATTTAGCGGCTTTATTATATTTAAAATTAAAACTGCAAGGAAATGATTATCCCTTGTATAAGTATATGATTGTAGACGAAGGGCAAGATTACAGTAACTTTGAAGTTCTAGTTTTAACTTCTTCAGTAATTAATAATTCCTTTGCAATAGTAGGGGATTTAGGGCAAAGTATATATTATTATAGAGGAATTAATAAATGGGAAAACCTCATAAAAGATGTTTATAATGGAGAGGGAGAATATATATGCCTTTCTCAAAGCTATCGTTCTACCATTGAAATTGTTAATTTTGCAAATAAGGCTTTGGCAAAACAAGAAAATTATTTGAAGCCTGCAAAGCCAGTATTAAGACACGGCATGGAGCCTGAAATTATAAAATACGAAGATGAAGCAGAACTAATAAAAACTATAGATAGCATAGAGAAAAAAGTGAAATCTACGGGTAAAAGTAGCATAGCTCTAATTGGTAAAGACATGAAAGAATGCGTTGAAATACATGAAATTCTTACTAAGAATAAAATAAAAGGATGGAAATTAATAAAAGAGGATAAGGGAGAAATTGGAGATAAGAAAATTATTATTCCTTCTTACATGACAAAGGGGTTAGAATTTGACTGTACAATAGTTTATAATTGTGATACAAAGAATTATACCCTTAGTGAACTAGATAAAAAATTACTATATGTAGTACTCACTAGAGCACTTCATATGGAGTATGTTCTTTATAAGGGAGAACTTTCTCAAATAATAGAGAGCATGTAATAAATAATTATATTATTATAACTTATGGAGGAATACAGTATGAAAAATTTTAAATGGTATACATTAGGAGCAGTGGTCATTGCGGGGATTTGGGGATATTTTTCAGATCTTTCCAAGGGTAATTTTTATGGATTTATAGCTAAGATATTTTTTATTTTTGCCTTTATGATGGCTACATATTTTTCCATGGCAAGAGCTAGAAAGAAAGCGGATAAAGCTAAAGAAACTATTGAAATTAGTAATAAAGAAAAGAATAATAAAAAACAGAATAATAAAAAGTCCAGTAAAAAATAATTACTGGACTTTTTTATTTATCTTTAGAGAAGAAGTACATTTTGCCATCTTGTACCGAACAATCAATATAATCTTTATTATAAAGATAGTTTACAAAGGCGGATACAGAGGATAAATTCAGATGATATTGAGTAAAGCTACTAGGTAATTCATTTAATATGGTTAAGTTGTGAAGTATATCTTCTTTTGACATAGGACCATCTAATAAATCAATTATTTGCTTTATAAAATTGTTTATATTGTTTATATTATGTTCCACTAATGTAGATATTTCACTTTGTTCAATTATCTTATCGCTATGAGATATTATAAAATAATCACAGGGAATATCTTTAATATAATTTAAGGTGTTAATACTATCTTCTATACTGTAAAGATAAGGTAGGGAATATTTATCTATAATTTCTGAGCTAAACAAAGCATCTCCTAAAAAACATATTTTTTCTGGAGTTACAAATCCAATATGTTCTTGAGAATGACCCTTTAAGGATAAAACCTCAAACTTCTCATCATTTATTTTGTTTATTCCATAATCTAATACAAAATCTACAGAGTTTATTTTAGTAATTCTATCTAAACCTTTAATAGGAATTGAATTAGAGAGCATAATAGAAGTAAGTTCAGGGTTTTCCATAAATAATTTCTCATTACAAGAGGTATAAGTTAAACATCCCGGATAGTTTTCTTTAAAGTAGTTATTGCCACCGCAGTGATCTATATGGCTATGGGTGTTTACTATATATTTTGGATGTAAATTATTTTTAATTAGAAGTTCGTCAATTTTTTTAGCCTGAGAATTATTTATTCCTGTATCCACTAGAAGACAATTTTTATTCTTAAACACATAAACACCTATATTTGTTGGAGCATCTATATAGTAGGTATTTCCTTTAATTTTTATTAGTTCCATAAAATCATCACCTTTTGCTGTTAATTTGTATTAATTTGTATTAATTTAGTATAACACTAAATTGATACATTAAGAAACTTTTATAAAATTTTTTCAATATTTGTGATATAATATTATAAATAGATTTCATATTAAGGCATTAATGGAGGTATGAATATGAAGGTAATAAAAAGAGATAGAAGGACAGAAGATTTTGATATTGATAAAATTAAAATTACTTTAATAAGAGCAGCTGAAGAAGGGAATGTACCTTTTAACAATTCAGATATAGATACATTACTTAAACTAATAAAGAAGAAAATAGTTTCTGATTTTAATGGTATGATTTACACTAGAGAAGTTAAGAATATTATATTAGAGGAATTAAGAAAATTAGGTTTTGACAGTGTGGCTAATTTATATGAAAACTATATTAAGCAATAAATTAATACTGAAAAATTTGCTGGAGGTATAGAAATGAAGTTAAGCATAAAGATTAATGACATGAGAGATGAAATAATAAAGTCTACACAAGAAATACTTAAAATTAAAAGTATAGAAGATACTTCCAAAGAAGGTATGCCCTTTGGAGAGGGAGTATCTAAGGCATTAGAATATGCATTGAAGTTATCTGAAGGTATGGGATTTAAGACAAGGAACTTAGATGGCTTTATAGGATATGCAGAATATGGTGAAGGTGAAGAATATGTTGGTGTTTTAGGACATTTAGACGTGGTACCAGAAGGCGATGGCTGGAAATATCCACCCTATGGAGCAGAAATACATAGTGGTAAATTATATGCAAGAGGGGCACTAGACGATAAGGGGCCAATCATTGCAGCACTTTATGGATTAAAGGCTATAAAAGAATTAAATATACCTTTATCCAAAAAAGTTAGAATAATTTTCGGTACTAATGAAGAAACAGGCTGTGGTGAAATGGAATATTATTTGAAGCATGAAAAGCCTCCAGTATCAGGATTTACTCCAGATGCTATGTATCCTTTGATTTTTGCTGAGAAAGGAATACTATCCTTTGATTTAGTAAAGGAAATTAAAATATTAGAAACTGAAGACTTTGGTATAAAGTACATCAAAGGTGGACAAAGGGTAAATATGGTACCTGATTATTGCGAAGTGGGTATATGGGCAAGAGAAAAGGAGTTTATTATTAAAGCCTTAGATAAATTTAAAGAAATTTACGATTATAATTTAACTGCTCATATAAAAAGTGATATGCTAGTAATAAAATCAGTGGGAGTATCAGCCCATGGAAGTACACCAGAGCTAGGGGTAAATGCTATAGCTCAAATGTTTAAGTTTTTAGAAACTCTTCCAATTGAAGAAACTCATATATATGAGTTTGTGAAATTCATAAATAAAAATATAGGTTTTGAGTTAAATGGCGAATCTTTAGGAATTAATTTAAAAGATGAGGATTCAGGAGAGTTAAGTTTTAACGTAGGAACCGTAGAAATGAAGGATAATAAAATAGTTTTAGGGATTAACATAAGATACCCAGTTACTTTCAAGATGGAAGATGTAACAGAGCCTATTGAGAAAAGTATAAAAGATAGTGGCGTAGAAATGTGTAATGTGCGGCATCAAGGCCCTCTATATTTCCCTAAAGATCATCCTTTAGTAGAAACTTTACTTAGGGTTTATAAGGAACAAACGGGAGATAATAGAGAGCCAATAGCAATAGGTGGAGGAACTTATGCAAAGGAGATGCCTAATATAGTAGCCTTTGGTCCTGCTTTCCCTGGAAAACCAGATTTATGTCATCAAGCTAATGAATATATTGAAATTGAAGATTTAATAATAAATACAAAAATATATGCAGAAGCCATATATGAATTAGCAAAGTAAGTTTGCATTGACAAATTACCATAGACTTGATAGAATATTCTTGCAATAACAGTTAATTTAATATTTACCGTTTATTATATTGGTATACAAATATGAAGCATATAAACTTTGTATATAAAAATGTGATAAAGCCGGTTTTCCCTTAACAAGGGGAAATTGGCTTTAATTTTTTGAAAGATAATTTTGTAAACAAGATATTTATTTGAAAATAATTCCAAATAAATATTGAATTCTTGAATTTTATTTAATATTTAGAAAAATATATATAAACAATAGCAATATAGTGGTATAATTATGCTGCTATATAAATTTTTCTATAGGAGGGGTTTTAGTGTTAGCCGAGGTTCATATAGTTTATAAAATAATTTTCTTATGTGCAGCAGGATTTTTATCTGCTTTTGTAGATGCAATAGCAGGGGGTGGCGGACTTATAAGTATGCCAGCTTATTTTTTAGTTGGTTTTCCACCACATTTTACATTAGGAACAAATAAATTTTCAGCTAGCTGTGGTTCAGTAGTAAGTACAGCAAAGTTTGCTCAATCAGGAAAAGTGGACAAGGACCTTTTAAAAAGATTACTTCCATTCACCTTATTTGGAGCAGCAACTGGAGTTTCAACAGTGCTAATACTTGATTCAAGTGTATTAAAGCCAATAGTTTTAGCATTACTTATAGGAGTTGGTATTTATAGTTTTTTCTCCAAAACAGTAGGATTAGAGGATAATTTTCAAGGGACTACTAAAAAAACACTGATAATAGGGAGTATTTTCGCTTTTGCTATGGGATTTTACGATGGTTTTTTTGGCCCAGGGGTTGGATCATTTTTAATTTTCGGACTTATAAAGATTTATGGTTTTGATTTTGTTAGAGCCAGTGGAAATGCTAAGGCTATGAACTTAATGAGCAATGTTACATCACTTGTGTTATTTGCAATTAGGGGAAAAATTTATTATCTTATGGGAATACCAATGTCAATATTTATGATTATCGGAGCACGAACTGGGACAAAGCTTGCATTAAAGCAAGGAGCAAAATTTATAAAGCCTATTTTTGTCACCATGTCCTTAGGAGTTGCAGGCAAAATGCTTTATGAAATGTTACTTAAATAGTTAAAAAGGGAATTTAGCAATGCTAAATTCCCTTTATTTTAATAGATCGTATTTTAATATCAAGTCTGAATACTCTAATTGATTTACTGCATTTGCCTTTAGATTTAAAAGCTCATCATTTTCTAAAATTTTCTTACCAGTTGATATTTCATAGAAACTGTTTTCACTAGATAAGTAAAAATATTTTCCATTAGCAAAGGAGCCATTTCTAAAAATAACATTTCCTTCTTTAGAGTTAAATAAATCCCTTCCCATCATGTTTTGTATAGGAAGATTAAATATATTAGCTAAGGTTGGATAAAGGTCTATTTGTCCTCCATAAATCTCATAAACTCCTTTATGATTATCTTGAGGAAAATGTATTAATAAAGGAACTTTACCTAATTCAGCCCAACCTAATTCATCAAAATCGTCTACTCCTAAGAATTTTGCAACTTCATTCTTATTTTCTTTAGGAATACCATAATGGTCTCCGTAAATAACTAAAACAGAATCCTCTAGTTGACCTCTCTTTTCTAACTCGTTTATAAACTTACCAATTTCTTTATCTGTATAGTGAATAGCTTTAAAATAGTTTCCAAGAAGAGTTCCTTCAAAATCTCCCACTGGAAAATCACCATATTTTTCAGCGCCATCATAAGGAAAGTGACTGCTTAAGGTTACAAAAGATGAATAATATGGCTTAGATAAATTATCAAGCTTTTGGAGACTTTGATTGAAAAATGATTTGTCGCTTAAGCCTAGTCCTATTATTTCATCAATATTATAGTCTTTTTCTCCATGGAATTGTTGAAAGCCATATTTAGGATACATAAGATTTCTATTCCAAAAGCTTTCTCTAAAGCCATGAAAAGCAGCAGTAGCATATCCTTTATTTACTAAAGCTTCTGGCAACGCATTAAAAGTATTGCCCGTGTATAAATATGTTACAGAACCAGCAGGGGTAGGGTAAAGGGAATTAGTTGATAAAAATTCCGCATCAGAAGTACCCCCAGAAGCTGTTTGATAAAAATAATTGTTAAAATAAGCACTTTTTTTAATCAATTTATTTAAATTAGGAGTAATTTCTTTTCCGTTAATACTTTTATTTATAACAAAGCTTTGAAGAGCTTCTACTTGAATAGTTATAAGATTTTTACCTTCTCCTATGCCCTTTAATTTCTCAGATGAACTTTCAGAGTTAGTAATTAAAAAGCTCTTTACTTCGTCTTTTGTTTCCTGGGAAATAGGAACATTCTTGCTTATATAACTAGTCATGGAATTATAGCTATCGAGGAGGTGGTAATTAAGTCCACCTAAAGTTTTAGCAATATATACCTTGTTGAACATAGTGCTAAGTAGCCTTGGTTGCTCAACAGATAACTTATATATACTAATTCCATTAAGAGTGATCCCCATTAATATTAATACAGAAGAAACCCAAGCTCTATATTTAAATTTTATAGTATTCTTATATTCAAAGTTTTTTAAATTACTAGCAATTACAAATATAACAATATCTAAAAAGTAAAGAAAATCCGTTCCTTTAACCAGACTTCCCACACTGCTTTTTACAGCACCTAGCTGAAAGCCATTTAACAATACAGGCAGAGACATAACATCTTTAAAATATCTAAAATAATTTATATCTACCACTATAAATAGAGAAATAATTAGATTAAATAAAGTATAAAGCTTAACTCTGCGTCTTTTGTTAAATAAAAATCCAATACTAGCTAATAATAAAACTGAAGATAGAATTGGAATAAATATAGCTTTATATGTAAAATAGCCCTTTTCTATTTCTCTTCCAAATAAAAGTAATTTAATTGTTACAGAAAATATAAAGGTTATTAAATCTATTAATACCATTGTAACCTCCTAATTAGTGTTTTAGATTTTTAGTGATTCAACTAGCAAGCTAACTAACTAAAAAACTATTAACTAATAAATTATTATAATTTCAAAATATTAAGTGCAAGAGAATAATTTGTAAATAAAGTGGAAACACAATTGCAGGATTTTTTGCACGAATATTATTTTATAATTTATTCATAAATTAGTCAACCTTTCAGTATTTACATTATTATCATACTATTGCATAATAGTAGTTGTATTAAAATTTCGGAAAATAGATTGGAGTGTTACAGATGAGTGAGGAAAAAATGGAATTAGAAGAGAAAATAGAACCAGAAAATAATTTAGAAGAAAATAATATAGAAACAACAGTAGTATCAAAGGAGCCTAACTTATTTATTTCAAATTTAATAAATGTTGCAATAATGGCAGCCATTGCAGTAATAGCATATTTTATTTTTGATATGATAATATTAAGAGTTTTAGGCTACAAATTCATTAAAGAATACATGATTACAGGAGTATTAATTATATATGTAGTAGTAACAATAATTTACCCAGTATTTAAAAAGAATACAAAATAGTAAAAAGTTAAAGGTGAGGATACGGAAGCATGAGGAAAGGTAAAGAATACGAATTAATAGTAAAAGATACAGAATTTCCATCCACGGGAATTAGTGAATATGAAGGATTAAAAGTCTATGTTAAAGGTGCTCTACCAGGTCAAAAGGTATTAGCTAGAATATCAAAAAAGAGAAAAGACTATGCAGAAGGGAAATTAATAAAAGTTATGGAAGATGTTCCCTACAAGACTCAGGCTAAGTGTCCTATCTTTGGAGAGTGCGGTGGCTGTGCTCATCAAGACGTACCTTATGATATGCAGTTGAAATTAAAAGAAGAGCAAGTGTTAAAGCTTTTTGAAGAGGGCGACATAAAAGGCTTTGAATATTTAGGAATAGAAGGCAGTCCTGAGGAGTTTGAGTATAGAAATAAAATGGAATTTTCCTTTGGTGACATGGAAAAGGGCGGAGAGCTAACTTTAGGTATGCATGCTAAAGGTAAAAGTTTCGGCATAATTACTGCAGACTGTTGCCAAATTGTTGATGAGGATTTTCGAAGGGCTTTAAAAGTTACCCTAGATTATTTTATAGAAAAGAACTTACCTTACTATAGAATAATGAGTAGGGAAGGGTATCTTAGAAACCTAGTTATAAGAAAAGCTGCAAATACAGGTGAGGTATTAATTAATCTAGTTACCACTTCTCAATTGGATTTTGATTTAGAGGAATGGGTAAAGTTAATTAAGGACATTGATTACAAAGGAAAGCTAGTTGGTATAATACATACAATAAATAATTCTTTTTCAGATGTGGTTCAAGGAGATAAAGTAGAAATACTTTACGGCAAAGATTACATTATAGAAGAGCTATTAGGATTAAAGTTTAAAATAACTCCTTTTTCATTTTTTCAAACCAACTCCAAGGGAGCAGAAAAGCTTTATAGTATAGTAAGAGAATTCCTTGGTGAATCAAAGGATAAAGTGGTTTTTGACTTATACTGCGGAACGGGAACCATCGGCCAAATAGTTGCTCCTGAAGCAAAAAAAGTTGTGGGAGTAGAACTTATAGAAGAAGCTGTTATTTCAGCAAGAGAAAATGCAAAACTTAATGAACTTAATAACTGTGAGTTCATAGCAGGAGATGTGGCTAAGGTAATAGGAAATTTAACTGAAAAGCCAGATTTAATAATCCTAGACCCACCAAGACCAGGGGTACACCCTGTGGCATTAGATTACGTAATCAAGTTTGATGCGCCACAAATTGTATATGTATCCTGTAACCCAAAAACCTTAGTAGAAGACTTAAAGGCTTTAGCTGCAGCAGGATATAAAGTGGAGCAGGTTAAGGTTAAAGATATGTTCCCGCACACCCCGCATACAGAAGTTGTAGTCTTGTTGAAGATGTAACTATAGCCATCAACTAAACCATACTGATTCCCACCAAACCTTGACGAAACCGCCATCTTGGTCGGAATTCAACCCAATCGAATAAAATCCCAGAGCTGAGAGCAAAATCTCAGCTCTTTTTCCATGCCTAAAACTAGATTTAAAGGAGAAGGAAGATAAGATCAAGGGAGAGTTAATGAGATACTAGTATTAGAAATAATGCAATGAATAGAGGAATATAATATAATATAATATAAAGGATGAATGTGAACTTATGATAGTTTATTGTAAATTATTGCAATGAATTGATTTAGAAAATAAGATATGATATGATTTAAAAAATGATGAAAATAGATTTGGTGTTATTGAGAAAGACATGTTCTAAAGTTAATCGTTGGGAGGCGGAAATGAATAAGTGGGGTAAATATAATTTAGGTGATGAGATTAAAAATATAGTTCAGGATGCTTTGAACAATGGGGATTTTAAAAGATTAAATCGAGATATTGAGAATGTTGTTAAAGGTGCGCTTGATGAGGTTAGAAGTTCAATTGATTGGAAGCGAGAGAATCGTCGTAATTGGAACAATCAAACATGGAACAGCCAAACATGGAGCAGTCAGACTTGGGATAGTCAAACTTGGAATAGTCAGACTGGTAATACTAATGATTATCAGCAGAGATATGGAAAAAATTCGCAGACATTTGAGGAAGAAAAACCAAAACAACAAAAAGATAACTATAATACCATGAGTAATTACAATAATTCTTACAGACAGGACAAAGCAGCTTTAAAGCCAACTAAGTTTACAGTTCCAGTAGGACAGGTGTCAGGAACATTGTTTACTGTATTTGGAATCATAGGAAGCACTGCATTTGGAATAGGAATAACTGTATTAACAGTATTAGGATATTTGCTTGGAGGTAAGGCAATATTTCATACCATTGCTATAGGGCTGATACCTTTTTTTATTGTAAGTATAATTTCATGTATGAATGGAAGCCGAATTCGTAAAAGATTAAAGAGATTTCAAAGGTATATAGCACAGATGCATAACCGTGACTATTGTTTGATTAAGGATTTTTCTTCAGTAACAGGCCTAAGCGATAAATCTACGGTGAAAGACCTACAAAATATGATTTCCATTGGCATGTTTCCAGAAGGACATATTGATGATAAAAATACATGTTTTATGTTAAACAACGAATGCTATGGATTATATCTTAAGTTGCAGGAAAATATGAAAATGAAGAATTTAGAAGAGCAGGAAAAGCAGAAGCATCAGAGGACGCAGCAGGATTTCACACAGGAAGAAAAAAATAGTGAAAATCATGAGCTGAAACCAGAAATTAAAAAAGCCATTGATGAAGGAAGAAAATTCGTCTTGGAAATTAAAGATGCAAATATCGCAATTCCAGGTGAGGAGATATCACGCAAATTAGATAGATTAGAAGAAGTAACAGGAAAAATTTTTGATTATGTGGAAGTTCACCCAGAAAAGTTTACTGAGATAAAGAAATTTACGGAATATTTCCTGCCAACAACATTAAAACTGGTGGATGCTTATAGGAGATTAGATTATCAGACTGTACAAGGAGAGAATATCTCTAATGCAAAGAAAGAGATAGAGGAAACAATGGACACCATTAATCTTGCCTTTGAAAATTTATTAGATGGTTTGTTTGAGGATGAAGCAATGGATATATCAACGGATATATCTGTATTAGAAACTATGTTTGCCCAAGAAGGGTTAACAGAGAAGAGTATGAGAGTAAAAAAATAAAACTATGGAGGGCAGAAAATGAATAATGAATTACCAACACTAACTTTTGATCCTTTTAGTGATGATACATCAACTCAAGAAGAACAAGGAAAAGGCATACTAAATAAGGAAGATATTCATAGTCAAAAGCCAGTATTTGATGAAAGTATACTTTCGCCTGAAGAGAAAAAGATGGTGGAGGATTTTGCAAATCAGATTGATTTAAATAAATCCAATCAGATTCTCCAATATGGGGTAGGAGCTCAAAAGAAAATAGCGGACTTTTCTGAGACAGCATTAAATAATGTTAAAACAAAAGATTTGGGCGAAATTGGTGATATGCTTTCTGGTGTGGTAACGGAACTGAAAAGTTTTGATGTAGAAGAAGAAGAGAAAGGATTTTTTGGGTTCTTTAAGAAATCATCTAACAAACTTACGGCAATGAAAGCAAAATACGATAAAGCAGAAGTTAATATAAATAAAATCTGTGAGGCATTGGAAAGTAATCAGATACAGTTGATGAAAGATATAGCAATGCTTGATAAAATGTATGAACTTAATAAGACCTATTATAAAGAACTCTCCATGTATATTCTAGCAGGTAAAAAGAAGCTGGCTAAGGTTCATGCTGAAGAATTGCCTGCATTGATAAATAAGTCTGCTGCCAGTGGTTTGCCAGAGGATGCCCAGGCTGTTAATGATTTGACTGCTATTTGCAACCGTTTTGAGAAAAAAATTCATGATTTAGAATTAACTCGAATAATATCAATCCAAATGGCACCACAGATTCGTTTGGTTCAAGGCAATGATACCATAATGGCTGAAAAAATTCAGTCCACTATTGTAAACACAATTCCACTATGGAAAAGTCAGATGGTTCTAGCCTTGGGAGTTACCCATTCAGGTCAGGCTGCAAAAGCTCAAAGGGAAGTAACGGATATGACCAATAAGTTATTAAGGAAAAATGCTGAAACACTTAAAATGGCAACTATTGAAACAGCAAAGGAATCAGAACGAGGAATTGTGGACATTGAGACACTTCGTATTACCAATGAGTCATTAATAAAGACCCTTGATGAAGTTATGCGTATTCAAACAGAAGGTCATCAGAAGAGGAAGGAAGCAGAGATTGAGTTGAATAGAATTGAGGAAGAATTGAGAACTAAACTTTTAGAAATGAGAGGTTGATGAAAACTCCGCTTGTTGAAACTGTAGTAAGGCTCGAAAGAAAACACATATAGTTAAAAGTTAGTAATATCAATTATTTGAAGCCCTTGGGTGCATGTACACACATTCGAGGGTTTTCATTTGTGTGTATATATAAATAGAGCAAAGTGCTCTGAGTAATATATCCCAAAAGGAAACACGTGGAGTGCCTTTGTATTTAGAAGAATATGATAAAAAGTACAGCAAGAAGATTTAAGTTGAATCTTCAGGACGATTAATTAGAGGAGGACATGTTATGAAAATTTCAAAAAAAGATGCATTGATATGGTTTGAATTTTTTTCAATATTACCAGAGGGCGAGGAACCAATGACAAAACAACAAGAAATCATTTACTCTACCTTTGCGCAAATTGAAGCGGCAATCGATCACAGAAATGATAGGTTAATGTCAGAAATTAAAGGTTTGAAAACTTTAGAGAATAGAACTCTTTTTGTAGGAAATGAAAGTAAATTTGCCAAGGGATGTCGTTCTTGTCTGTTGGGAACTGGGCTTAGTGCAATTAGGAAAACCAACAAATGTAACTTAGAGTGTAAGTTCTGTTATAATTATGGAGAACTAAATGATATTGCTCCAGTTGGCGAAGGTATGTGGGAAATCGGAGGCACAAAATTTTATGAGAAGGATATTGATTTACTTCTTTCCATACAACAGAAACCTACTGGTGTTTCCTACGTTTATTTAGAGCCATTCATGGAAATTGAAAAATACTATTCTGTTATAAAGAAATTTAGGAATGCTCAAATTCACCAACATCTATATACAAATGGTACTTTGGCTACAGAAGAGACATTGAAAGCATTAGGTGAAGCTGGTCTTGACGAGATACGTTTCAACCTGGGTGCCTCTAATTGTTCAGACAAAGTTATTGAAAATATTGGAATAGCGAAAAAATACATTAAAAATGTAGGTATTGAAACGCCAATGACTCCTGAGTTTTTTGAAGGATTTTTTAAGAAAAAACAAGCTATATTAGATACAAAACTGGATTTTATTAATTGTGCAGAATTACATTTAAATGATAATAATATAGACAATTATTATGGAGAAAACATGTATATTTCTAGACATGGCTATATATCTCCAATTTGGAGCAGGGAATTAACTCTGAAATTCATGAAAATAGCCGATGAAGAAAATTGGGATTTAGCAGTTCATGATTGCTCTAACTCCACAAAATTTGCCAGAAACTTGAACTTGAGTAGCAAAGAAGGCAAGTGGTTTGGAGCAAGTAGTTATACCAGTGAGTTTTCTGTGATGCCATACGAAGTATTTTTACCAATACTACGTGATGACAATTTCAAATTTGTAAGTGAAGAAGAATTGCCTGAGGGCTATAAAGCAGGAGAGATGTTTTTTTAGAGAGTCTTATCATTTTGTTTTTCCTTAAAAAGCTAGAAACACTCCTATGAGAGGTGCATATTCAATACCACATAAAACAATGAAATTGAATATGAATGAAAACTAAGGATTTTAAGTAAATATTGAAGTATGTTTTGTATACCCTCAGACTAAAGTTTTGAGGGTATTTTTATTTGGTTAAAAATATCTTAAAAGAAATATTTAGTTATTTATTTTAGACATTTGTTTTTTTTTATAGTATATACCTGAAAACGTTTTTACAATATAATTTTTATTATAAGAGTAAGCTCAATACTAAATCTTTCATTGCATAACGGATAAAATAAAAACAATATGGACTATATAGATAAAGATTAAGTTTATGAGCTTTATACTATAAAATGGGGGGAAAGAAATGAATAGAAAAAACTCTTTTTTTAAATCGTTAGCTTTAATTTTAAGTGTTTCTTTAATTACAGTAGGTTGTTCTAGTTCGCCTAAAACAGCTGATAAAAATGAAGGAAAAGTAGAAGATAGTAAAACTTTAACTGTTTATACTGCACGTAGTGAAAGTCTTAATAATGCAGTTATACCAAACTTTGAAAAGGAAACAGGAATAAAGATAAATTTAGTAACAGCTGGAACAGGAGAGCTTGTTAAAAGAGTTGAGTCAGAAAAAAATAACCCAATGGGTGATATTTTATGGGCTGCAGATGAAACAATGCTTTCATCAAAAAAAGATTTATTTATGCAATATGTTTCACCAGAAAATGAAAATATGATGGAAGGATTTAAAAATAAAACTGGATTTTTCTCACCAGCTTTTGCAGATCCAACAGTTTTTATAGTTAATACTAATTTAATAGGAGATATAAAGGTAGAAGGATTTGCAGATTTATTAAATCCAAAACTAAAGGGTAAAATCGCATTTGGTGATCCTGCTAATTCAAGTTCTGCTTTCCAATCATTAGCAGCTATGCTTTATGCAATGGGGGATGGAGATCCAATGTCCGATAAAGCTTGGGACTTTGTAGACAAGTTTATAGCTAATCTTGATGGAAAAATCATGAAGAGTTCAGGACAACTTCATAAAAGTGTTGCCGATGGAGAATATCCTATAGGATTAACTTGGGAAGACCCTGTTGTTAACTATATTAAAAATGGAGCTCCTGTAAAAGTAGTATTTCCAATAGAAGGAGCCATTTTTCCAGGAGAATCAGTTCAAATTATTAAAGGAGCTCAAAATGTTGAAAATGCAAAGAAATTTATAGACTATGTTCTATCAGAAAAAGTTCAGAACCTAGTAGGCTCAGAATTAACAGTAAGACCTTTAAGAAAAAATGCAAAACTTGCTGAATATATGGTACCAAATGATAAGATAGTTTTAGCAAAAAATTACGATGAGGCATGGGTATCAGAGCATAAAAATGATATTGTATCCAAATATAATGAAGTATTAGAAAACTCATTGAAATAATTTCAAAATTATCAAAAACATTAGGTAGCATATTAATATGCTACCTAATCAATTATAGTGAGGTGTAAATATGGGAGTTGCAATTAGTATTGAAAATGTAACAAAAAAATATGGAGATAAAACAGTAATAGATGGATTATCCTTAGATATTAATGAAGGAGAATTTTTTACATTATTAGGACCATCTGGATGTGGAAAAACTACTTTATTAAGAATGATTATTGGATTTAACAGTATTGAAGATGGACAAATTAAGGTTAATAATCAAATTATAAACAATATTCCTGTTAATAAAAGAAATATGGGGATGGTATTCCAAAACTATGCTATATTTCCACATATGTCTGTAAAGGATAATGTTGCATTTGGACTAAAAAAGAAAAACCTAACAAAGCAGGAAATGGAAGCTAAGATTGATGAAATATTAAAAGTGGTAAAGATTGAAGAATTCAAAAATAGAATGCCGGATCAATTATCAGGTGGACAACAGCAAAGGGTTGCTTTAGCTAGAGCCATAGTTACTTATCCTCAAGTATTATTAATGGATGAGCCTCTTTCTAATCTAGATGCAAAACTAAGAGTAGAAATGAGAAATGCAATAAAAGATATCCAACAACAAATAGGAATAACTACTGTATATGTTACCCATGACCAAGAAGAAGCCTTAGCAGTTTCCGATAGAATAGCTGTAATGGATAAGGGGGTTATTCAGCAAATAGGAACTCCAAGGGAGATATATGGAAGACCTAAAAATGCTTTTGTATCAAGTTTTATTGGAACCACAAATATTTTAAAAGCTAAAATAAGAAAAAAATCTGAAGGGGTTTATTTAGATTTTGGAGATGAATATAATCAAGAAGTTACTATTTTAAAAGAAGATGTGGAAGATAGAAAAGAAGTGATTGTTTCTGTTAGGCCACAAGACTTTATAATATCAGAAGAAGGTAACGGTATAGATGGTGTTATAAAGGGAAGTATTTTTTTGGGAATAAATACTCATTATTTCATAGAGCTCTTAGATGGCAGTATTATTGAGGCCATAGAAAATACAAATACCTTTGGTATTATTCAAAATAATACTAAGGTTAAATTAAATATAAAACCATCTAAAATAAATATCTTTAATGAAGAAGGTACTAAAAGCTTAATAAAAGAAGGTGAAGTAAATGAAAGAACATGATAAGAAACCTATAAATATATGGAAGATTATAACTATTGTTATATTGGCAGTATTTTTTCTATTTATTGCTTACCCTCTTTTACTTGTACTAAAAAAGAGTATCATAGATCCTAATAGCGGATCTTTTACTTTAAGTTATTTTCAAAAGTTTTTCACCAAGAAGTTTTATTGGATAGGATTAATAAACAGCTTTAAAGTAACCATAGTAAGTACCTTAATAGCAGTTGTTATTGGTTTACCTATAGCATACTTAATGAGAAAAGTTAAGATAAAAGGAAATGGAATTTTAGAAATCTTTATAATAATTTCCTATTTATCGCCGCCTTTTATTGGAGCATATGCATGGATACAGTTGTTAGGTAGAAGTGGGGTTGTAACAAAGTTTATAAATAGTGTTTTCGGTATGAATTTTAATGGAATCTATGGCTTTCTAGGTATTGTACTTGTAATGAGTCTTCAATCATTTCCATTAGTGTATATATATATATCAGGTGCGTTGAAAAATATGGATAACTCACTAAATGAAGCAGCAGAAAGCCTTGGGTATACAAGTGTAGAGCGTCTATTTAAGATAATAATACCATTGGTTATGCCTACAGTATTAGCCAGTGCTTTATTAGTATTTATGCGTGTAATTGCAGATTTTGGAACTCCTATGCTCATAGGTGAAGGTTATAAGACTATGCCTGTTCTAATTTATAATCAATATATGAGTGAGGTTGGAGGAGATGATGGATTTGCAGCGGCCCTTTGTGTAATTATCATTGCAGTTACTATAATATTATTTTTAATTCAAAGAATAATAGCAAAACGTTATTCATTCTCAATGACAGCACTTAAACCAATGATTCAGGAAAAAGCTAAAGGAATAAAAAATATTACAGCACATTTATTTGTATATTTCACAGTGTTTTTAGCCATACTTCCACAAATAGTAGTTATATATACATCCTTTAAGAAAAATAGAGGTGGACAAGTGTTTGTAAAGGGGTTCTCCTTAGATAGTTATAAAGCCACTTTATTGTCAAAGAATAATTCGGTAATATTAAATACCTATAAATTAGGTATAATTGCTATAATTATCATCATTGTACTTGGAGTTCTTATATCATATTTAACTGTTAGAAAAAGCAATATATTAACATCTATATTAGATACTATAACTATGTTTCCATTTATAATACCAGGATCAGTTTTAGGTATATCTTATTTATTTGCCTTCAACAAATCGCCTTTATTATTAAGTGGAACAGCTTTAATTATGATAGTCTCCTTTGTAATTAGAAGAATTCCCTACACTATAAGATCTAGTACGGCAATAATAGGACAAATAAGTCCAAGTATTGAGGAGGCCGCTATTAGTTTAGGTGAGACTGAGGTGGGAGCTTTTACAAAGGTAGTTATTCCTATGATGATGCCAGGGGTAATAGCTGGTGCTATTATGAGCTGGATAACTACTATAAGTGAGTTAAGTTCATCAATTATATTGTACACTACAAAAACTCAAACCTTAACAGTATCCATCTATACAGAAGTAATACGTGGAAACTATGGAAATGCAGCTGCATATTCCACAGTTTTAACATTAACTTCTATAGTTTCATTGTTAATATTTTTTAAAGTAACTGGTAAAAAAGAATTAAGCATATAAAAGAAGTCTTTAAGGCTTCTTTTTTAGCTACTATTTTCCACGAATAATATAATTTGTAGTATAATAACTATAAATTATAAATGGGAGGAAGCTATGTGAAATTGTTTAAAAGATCCAACAAATTTAAAGACTATATAAGTAAAATGTTATTTTTATACACTATTATAATTATAGCTGTAATATTTTTAATGTTTATCGCATCGCTTTATTTTAATTTTAAAGAAAGAATAATTAAAACCAATGATATTGTCAATGATAATTTAAGTAGGATAATTGAGAAAGAATACGATGTTTACAATAATTCAATGAAAAATATAGATAAGGATAATTATATTTTAAAATCTTTTAATGACAAAAGCTACTTAAAAGAAACTAATAGGTTATTATATAAATTTAGTAATGAAAGAAACATAAAATCAAACTTTGTATTGCTAGATTATAAAGGAAATATAATCACAACCAGCTTATACGATGAAAATAGAATGTTACTAACAAATGATAATATGTTAGAAGGAATAATGCTAAGTTTAAGAAATAATAAAAAAATATTATATAGCAATTTAAATCAAATTAAATTTAAACATGGGCAAGAGTCACCATTACTATTTGGGCAAGTAATAAAAAATAGTAATATTGAAGGATACTTACTTTTTTTCCTGAAGGGTGATAGTTTAGATAAGTGGATTAGTAATAAAAATGTTGATATAACTATTATTATGGATAAGTTTGACTATATAGTATATACAAATAATAATTCCATAGTAAATACTATGGGGAAGTTAAGCATAGAAAATTTTAAATTTAAAAGTGATAATATTTATTTTAATGAACAACTTTATTACATAAATTCTAATAAAATTAGAGATGGTGATCTTCAAATTATAACAATGACTTCAATTGATAGGTATAAGGATTTTCTCATAATAGGAATAATATTTTTACTTATAATAACTATAATTATAATAATTGTAATAAGCTTATTGTTACCTAAAATAATAGAAAAAAGTCTAAAGCCCTTAAATGCCTTAAACTATGCTGTAAGTGAATTAAAGGAAGGGAACTTAGATTATAAAATTGAGTCTAATACCTTTGATGAGTTTGAAATATTATTTAATGAATTTAATAATATGACAAAGCAAATTCAATTTTTAATAAAGAACAATAATGAGATTAGTGAAAGAAAAAGAATAATGGAGATAAAGCAGCTAGAAAGCCAGTTTAATCCCCATTTTGTCTATAATATCATGGAAATGATAAGGTATGAAATTATATTTGATTCTAAACTAGCCTCTGATTTGATTGTAAGCTTCGCAAACTTGATGAGATATAACTCTAATTATGGGCATATAGAAGTGCCTATTAATACTGATATTGAATATATAGAAAGCTATTTAACTTTACAAAAAAGAAGGTTTAATGAAAGATTGGAATATAATATAGAAGTTGATGAAGATATAGTAAATTACAAACTTCCTAAATTAATATTGCAGCCTCTAATTGAAAATAGCATAAAACATGGCATAGAAAATACCAAAAATTTAAAAATAAATATAATTATTAAAAAAGTTAAAGATAATATAGAGGTTATAGTAGAGGATAATGGGGAGGGAATAAAGGAGGACAGGCTTACATATCTTAAGGAAACACTAAATAAAAATGATGAAGTATTAGACCATATAGGAATATATAATGTACAAAGAGTTTTAAAAATCCTATATGGAGATAGTTATGGAATAAATATTGAGAGTAAGTATAAACAAGGCACTAAAATTATATTCAATATTCCTATAGTAGGGGATGATAAAAATGTTTAAAATTTTAATTGTTGAAGATGAAGACATTATAAGAAAAGGATTAATCTATATGATGAATTGGGTAGAAATAGAATGCATTGTAGTAGGTGAATCAAGGGATGGAGAAGAAGGATTAAAAATGATTGAGAGCTTAGCACCTGATATTGTTATTACAGATATTAGGATGCCTTTCAAAGATGGAATTCAAATGCTAGAAGAAAGTATAGAAAAATATAAATATGAAGCTATAATTATTTCAGGTTATAGTGAATTTGAGTATGCCAAAAAGGCTATTTCTTTAGGAGTAAGTGAATATTTACTAAAACCTATAGATTTTAAAAAATTAGCGGAAACAATTAACAATTTAAAAGTTAAAATAAATAAAAAAACTAAGTTTAAAGAATATGTAAGCTCCCTAGATAAGACAAATATTTATAAAGATATATTAGATATTACTCATTATAGTAATATTAAAAAGAAATCAAGTTATGTAAAAAATATGATAGATTATATACAAGAAAATTATCCTAAAAAAATTTCTATAACGGATGTAAGTAAAATATATAATCTATCTACAGTGTACTTAAACTCAATATTTAAGGAAGAAACAAATTATACATTCAACGACTTTTTAAATAGATATAGGATTTTAAAATCTGTAGAACTATTAAAACAAGGAAATCTTATGATATATGAAATAGCAGATAGCGTAGGTATTGAAACTTATAAATATTTTAGTCAAGTATTCAAAAAATATATAGGAAAATCACCTACTGAGTTTATAAAAGATGTAAATGATTGAAGTGGAGATATGAATCTATTTTCTGCTATATAGATCCATAACTGAGGCTAAATAACACTACAAGGGGTAGGATTTTATAAACATATGGGGTTTGATGCATTCAAAAGCAATGTAATTACAAATTAAGCTTTGTTTCAAAACCGCAACAACAGCAGTTTTTTATTCCATTTGGGGCGGTTTTGAAAACAAGTATCTATTATTTTTTATAAAAATTTTAATTAATGGACAATGTGCGTTTACTATAAGTAGTATTTTCCCGTGATTTCTGTTACATCAATTTGTATCACCGCTGTACCTTTAATCATATTGTTTGGAAGTTCATAGTTTACCAAATGAGGTGTATATTTTTCCACGATTTTTTTTAGCACATTTCTTTTTTCATCCATATCATCCACAAGTTTGGCAGTACCGGAGATAATCACACTTTCATACTTTGTATTTGTATCGCATGGGTTTCCGTTGGGGTCCAGCAGCAGTTTATCCATTTCATAAACAGAAAATCCAACTCTGGAATCCTGGGCAATATTGTCCAGCTTTTTGCCCTTTGGTAGCCCATGGACAAAGATTGAATTATCGTAATAGACAAAATGGAATGGAGTAATGTACGGTGTGCCATCGGCATTCAGTGTTGCCAAACTGCCGGTTTGTGTTCGTTGAAGTAAGTGGTTTATCTGTTGTTCGGTCAAAGGGTGTGTTTTCATACGGTGTTGCATAATATATCCTCCTTATCATACGTTAAGTTTTCTTTTACTATACTAAAAAAACGGCATCTTTGTAAGAGCCAGTTTTGATAATTTTATAGGATACAGTTGTATTAACAGAACCAGGCTTGAGATAAAATCTCCACAGCCCTGGGGATGTCCTTCTCTGGCATCATGCCATATCCCAAGACAAGGGCATTATTCCTGTAATTCTGTTTCTTTAGCCAGAAGGGGGATACAGGACATACCTTAATCTTGTATTCAAGTGCTTTTCGGACAAGTTCATCTTCCTGCTGTCCATCCAAAAACTCCAAAAGAATATGCAATCCAGCTTGATGACCATAGATTCGCACTTTATTTCCCATATTTTGTTTGATTGCATCAATCAAAATATCGTGCTTCTTTTTTTGAGATAGACAAATCTTCCGTATATGCTTTTCCCAATGCCCATGTGCCATAAACCGGGCCAGAACTTTCTGTTCTATCAATGGTACAGTACATTGGTATCCAGTAAACCTCTTTTGGTATGCTGGTAGCAACCATGTGGGCAATATCATATACGCTATCCGAAGGCCAGGAGAAAGTGCTTTGGAGAATGTACCAACATAGATTACGCGCTCATATTGATCGATGGATTGGAGAGATGGAATTGGCCGCCCGTTATAGCGAAATTCACTATCATAGTCATCCTCGATAATGATATTGTCATGTTCTCGCGCCCAGTTTAGTATTTCGATTCGCTTATGGATTTGCATAACGGAGCCCATTGGAAACTGGTGAGATGGGGTAATGTGGACCATTCTTGCGGATGATGAGGCAAGCTCGCTTAGTCCAATCCCATCTTCAAAAACTGGTATCGGCGAAATATTGAATCCATTCCTTTGGAAAATGACACTGGCACCATTATAGCAGGGGTCTTCCATGGCAACCTTTTTTTCCGCGTAGGGAAATATTTTTATCATAAGTTCAAGAGCGGATTGTGTGCCACTACAAATTATAATCTGTTCTGGCTTGCAGTTGACTCCACGGCTATGATAAAGATATTCCATGAGTTGGATTCGTAAATCTATGTCTCCTTTTACATCGCCGTCGCTGTGGACGTCTTGGGCATCCGCCCCATTCAATACATCAGTCATATACTTCCTCCAGAGCTGATACGGAAAACTCCCAGCATCTAGATTTCCATATTGAAAATTATACTGAATATTTTCAATTCCACCATTGGAAGCAACCACCACCGTTTTACTCGTTGTAAATCTCTCCGTTACTTTCTGGTTAAGATTAAATTGCAGATTGTTGACCACATAGCCCGAGCTTGCCATGCTTGTAATGTATCCCTCTAGAACTAGTTGCGCATAGGCATTTTCCACAGTATTCCGTCCAATTTGCAATTCTTTTGCCAATGCCCTTGTGGATGTTATCCGCGTGCCCATAGGCAAATTTCCCATAAGAATATCATATTTTATTTGTTCATATATCTGATGATAGATTGGTTTTTGGCTTTCATGTTCAATGTGTAGCATTCACACTTCCCCCATTCACTGATATCTGCCACAATTATATCATATTTTAATGTTCGGTATTTGCTTCCTTTTGATAAAGATACTCATATAAATTGCAGTCATCTAACTTATTTTCAATAAAGGAATTGTGTATTTTATTATAAATTATGGAAAAATATAAATTAATATTAACCCTCCCTTCATGCGTTTAATACTATATATTATAGTAATTTAAGGAAGTAGCATATGGTAAATGGTATACCAATTTATATAAACCAAGCTTTAGTGTTAGATTTAGAATCATCAATGTTTAATGGATATATAGAAAGCAAAAGTGTTAGAGACAGTGAAGATGTGGAAGTTCATTTTAGAAACACACAAGAGAATAGATTTCAGAAAACTATACAAGAAAAGTCTGTTGTTAACAATGAAAATGACTCGGGTCAATTTCATGGCGATGTAGAATTTGGAAAGGATGTCAGCTCGAGAGTAATATTTACAAGTTTCTCTAGATTTAATACCGTTAGATCTATGATGCTTGAGAAAAATATGATTAAACCGATAATAGAGGGAGATATATTGGAGGGTAAAATAAATAGCGGCGAATATGTAGAGTTTACTGCAAATATGATAACCACTTCCCTATTGCCAACCATCAATACGCTAATAGGTGTGATAGAGGCCTACGATACTAAAATTTTAGATAATTTAATAAGGGAAAAGCTACCTGGTATAAATAATATTACATTTATATTAGGCCAATTAAAATTTTTAAGTAATTCTCTAAGTATGAATAGCACCACTGACTTAGTTTTAAATATAGGTTCAAGTAAAGTGGTGTTAACGGTAAATTTAAATTATTTTTCAGATAAAAATGCTTATGTTTATGATTTGGCATATTCAGAAGTACGGATTTTAGGGAGGGTTTCTAGAGTTGTAGATGAAGTTAATTATTTTGACTTATTAAGAAAAACAGCTACAAGTAATTATTATAATAGATTCCTAGATTCTTTATCTCCTTATTTAAGAATACTAAATAATAATGGGATATTAGTGCCAGATAATTTTACTACGAAGGTAAATGGACCTGGGCTTAATATTATACCTGTTGCCATTTGTGTTTAATGCTTGAAGATAATACCTCAATACATCAGTGACAAATAAAAGCTGAGAGAAGGTAAGAATATGATAAAAAAAATTATACAGAAAATAATAGGGTTAAATAGAGATAAGCCGCTAGAAGTAAATAATTTAGTAACTTTTAAGCCAAGCAATAGCATGCAAACTAACGGGTTAAATGAATTATTAAGAGATGATATAGAATTATCAGCTATTCCAGATGCATTTCAACTATTACTCAGTAGTGAAGAAAAGGTAAAGCTACAATCTGTGGAAGTTCTTAATCACGTTATGAGTACATTAAACTCATCTCAATTAATTAAATTAGACAAAATGTTTAGGGAAAGAACTTCCTATGACTGGAGCTATGATTGGAGAAACAAAGATCCCAAAGAGTTATTTCATCCATTAATGTCACAAGAGGAGAAAATTGCAATACTTGGATTAAGTAGTTTTCATCCTAATGGCTATTTTAGAGAAAAGGCAATAAAAGCCCTTTCTAATATGGAAACAGGCCATGAAATACCATACCTTTTGATTAGAATTAACGACTGGGTGAGAGGAGTAAGAGACCTTTCAAAGGAAGGACTGCTTAAGTTTTTAACATCAGAGCATGCCATGAATTTTGTAAATAGCCTACCTTTAGTATTAAGATTAGGGGAGTGTTCAAGGGATGAGCATATGGACATTATAGATGCTGTTATTTCAATGTTATCTAGTGATGAATGCTCACAAAAACTAATAGGAGGGCTTCAATCAAATGATCCAAAGGTCAGATTATGTTGTTATAAAATAATCCTTCAGAGAAGAATTTTAGATAATAAAAGTATCATAAGTTATGTAATGGAAGACAAAAATCCACATAATAGATTGTTTGTACTTAGGAGCATACAGGAAAATATAACACCTGATGAGCTTGCTGATATTTTAGTGTTATTGCTTAAGGATAAGTTTTCTCAAATAAGGATTATTGCTCTTGAATTGCTATATAAATTTAACCCTGAAGGTGCTATAGATACATTAGAAAAAAGTTTATTCGATAGAAATCAATCTCTTCGTGAGCTATCACGGTATTTACTATCAAAGCATAAAAAATATGATTTTCCTGCTATATATAGGGAGTCAATAGAGAAAAATGAAGAGCTTTATTCTAGTATTTATGGCCTTGAAGAGACGGGGAAGAGTGAGGATTCAAAAATTATAGCAGAGTTTTTAAAATCCCATACTATTCAAATAGTTAAAGCGTCAATAAATGCATTAGCACGACTTGATATTAACGGATATAAGGAAGAGATAATTTGCGCTATAAATGATGAAAGAGCTGGGGTATCAAAGGTAGCCAGAAGGTCCTTATACAAAGAAGTTGATGCTATTGATGCAGATGCTATATATAAGATTTTTAGAAAAACTACATATGAACATGCAAAAATTAACTCTGCTATTCTTTTATGTTATTTAAGTAAATGGGATGCAATAAGATACATTATAGAATTTTGTGGAGATGAAAACGAGAATATTTCAGCAATTGGACGTTATTCCTTTGAAAGCTGGAAGGGAAGATATAATCAGTCTTTTACAACTCCTAGTAAAAGTCAAATTGAGAAAATAAGAAAGTCTTTAGGGGATTTTGAGGATTTCATCAAAGAAAGTGATAGAGATTTTATTGAATTTACCATAAGGGATTTAAAAAGTAATTGAAGAGTATATGGATAGATGCAGATAATTTGGAATAATCTTCAGAAATGTTTTATAATATAATAAGTATGGTAAATAAGTTGATTTATAGGAGGGGTTATATGAACAATTTTACCTTTTACAGTCCAACATATTTTGTTTTTGGAAAAGATACAGAAAATGAGGCAGGAAAGTATGTGAAGCGTTTTGGTGGAAGTAATGTTTTAATTCATTACGGTGGAGGCTCTGTTGTTAAAAGTGGTTTACTTGAAAGAGTGCAAAAATCTCTTATAGAAAGTGGTATAACATCCAAAACTTTAGGCGGAGTAAAGCCTAACCCAAGAAGTGGTTTGGTTTATGAGGGAATTAAGCTTTGCAAGGAAGAAAATATAGACTTCATTTTAGCTGTTGGCGGAGGAAGTGTTATAGATTCAGCAAAAGCTATAGCGGCAGGGGTAAAGTATGATGGAGACTTCTGGGACTTTTATGAAGGAAAAGAGGTAACGGAAGCACTTCCCGTAGGAACTATATTAACTATTTCTGCTGCAGGCAGTGAGGGGTCTGGTGATTCTGTTATAACCCATGAAAATGGCATGTTAAAACGTGGTGCCAGTGGAGAGGCCCTAAGGCCAGTATTCTCAATATTAAACCCACAATTAACTACTACTTTATCTAATTATCAAACAGCTTGTGGAGCTACAGATATTATGGCTCACGTATTTGAAAGATATTTTACAAATACTAAGGATGTTGAAATAACAGATAGACTTTGTGAGAGTGTACTGCTTACCATGATTAAAGAAGTGCCTAAGGCTTTAGAAGACTCTAATGACTACAATTCTAGAGCAAATATAATGTGGGCAGGAATGGTTGCACATAATAATATTTGTGGAGTAGGACGTGTTCAAGATTGGAGCAGTCACCAAATAGAACATGAATTGTCAGCTTTATACGATGTAGCTCATGGAGCGGGCCTTGCGGTTATATTCCCAGCATGGATGAAATATGTTATGAAAAATGCAGTAGATAAATTTGCTCAAATGGCAGTTAGAGTATGGGGATGTCAAATGGATTTTGAAAACCCTGAAAGAACTGCCTTAGAGGGAATCCATAGATTTGAGAACTTTTTAAAATCCATCGGTATGCCACTAACTTTTGAGGAAATTGACGCAAAGGAAAGTGACATTCCAGAGATGGTCAAAAAATTAATGGGTGGAAGAGATAATATAGGCGGATTAGTACCATTAACTGCTAAAGACGTAGAAAGTATATATCGTTTAGCTCTGTAAAATAGAAAATAAAAACATGTAAGCGAGGATGTATCATGACCAAACATCATATCTATACAATGAGTGTGGCAAAAGTCTATCCACATTATGTTACGAAGGCGGAGAAAAAAGGACGTATGAAAACAGAAGTGGATGAAATCATCCGTTGGTTGACAGGATATAGTCAGGAAGAGTTAGAAGCGCAACTGGAAAAACAGACAGACTTTGAGACCTTCTTTGCGGAAGCTCCCCAACTGAATCCTTTGAGGGCTTTGATCAAAGGTGTGGTTTGCGGTGTCCGAGTGGAGGACATCGAAGAACCAACTATGCAGGAAATTCGCTATTTGGATAAGCTAATCGATGAGTTAGCAAAGGGTAAAGCGATGGATAAGATTTTGCGAAAATAATAATTAAAAACGAAGAAACACTGATTCTATATAAAAGAATCGGTGTTTTTTGTTGAATTGGCAAATGAGAAATATATTTAATCATATTTTCTTAGGTATATATATTTTGTATTAAGTTTAATTTGATAAAATAAAAGATCTTTATATAAATAAAATCCCCATAGATGATATTGTTCGTCTCTGGGGATTTTTAGCTTTATATTAAGGAAGGTGGGAATTTTATGGCTTTAGCAAAAGTTACAGAAAGGATTTATTATCTTATAAACGACAAGGAAACTGATAGACCAGTGCTTGGATACATTAAAGGAGATAAAAATTACTACTGCGGACATAGTATTTAAAAACAATTTAGAAATAGATTTAGGAGGATTAACAGTTATTTTAAAGAATGTTATTTCACCTCATTCTGAGGATTCAGTAATAGTTTATGTACTAGAGGAAAAAGTAGTATTTATAGGAGATGCTTATGGAATGGATTATTATAATAATTGCAAATATAATCCAGTTAAATTAGAGAGTTTTATAAATACCCTAGAGAATTTAGAGTTTAATACTTGTTTTCCAGGACATTCATCACCTATAAATAAAACTGAGATCATTAAGTTTTTAAAATCGCAACATAAAAAAATTTACTTGCAACTGATTGAGTGGGCCATATTTGCATAAATAAAACCCTCCACAGTAACGTGAAGGGTTAATTATTTTTATATGGATATAACTCTCTCCCACTTTAATTATAACATATGTAAAGGGTGAAATATAGACTACTAAATTTTGAATCTAACTGCTAAAATGTAATAATCATATGGCAAATGTCTTTGATATGTAAGGAGGGGATATCATGAAGGATTTTGAATGGAAGGTTGAAAAGGAATGGCTCCAGGAGGTGCTTCAAGAGGCTCAAAAACAGTACAATGAAAAAGGTGAGTTTAAAGAAAAATTTAAAAAGGAAGCTCTTGAAACACAACGGGAACTATGGAAGGATATAGGTTCTGTTTCCATAACCAATGGATTAGATCAGATTGTAGACTTTATGGGATTTATCAATACCATGAAAATACAGAAGAGAAGCTACGAGTTCACAAAAAAACTTGAAGAAAAATACGAGAGAATGCTCCAATCTCCCTATTTTGGAAGGATAGACTTTATTGAAAATGGAGAGGAGAGAGCTGAAAAGTATTACATTGGAATCTCAAACCTTATTAATGATGACTATGATTTCCTCGTATACGACTGGAGAGCACCGATTTCAGGAATGTTTTATGATTACGAAATTGGAGAAGCCAATTACAAATGTCCTGAAGGAAGGGTAGATGGTAAGCTTACGCTAAAAAGACAGTACAAAATTAAAAATGGTGAAATTGAGTATATGTTTGACAGCAATCTTAAGATAGACGATGAAATTCTACAGAATATCTTGAGTAAAAGCACCGATAATAAGATGAATGCAATAGTAACAACTATTCAAAGAGAGCAAAATAAAGTAATTCGTAATGAGGAGTATAAAAATTTGATTGTGCAAGGTCCTGCTGGAAGCGGGAAAACCTCTGTGGCTCTTCATAGAATTGCCTATCTATTATATAAGCATAGGGATAAAATAACCCCTCAAAATATAGTAATATTCTCCCCAAACGATATTTTTAATGATTATATTTCTAATGTATTGCCTCAGCTTGGAGAAGATAATATGTGTCAGACCACATTTAAGGAATACATGCACAAGGCCTTAGGCAATGAGATTATAAAGGAAAACTATTCTGAGATGATGGAGTATATACTTGCATCAAATAAGGAAGATACTTATCAAAAGAGAATAAACAATATAAAATTTAAGTCTTCCATGGAGTTTATAAATGTACTAAAAGAATATGTATGCTATCTAGAAAAAATAGATAGAAATTTTAAAGATATTATTTTTAAGGGTCATTTGATAATCTCCTCGAAGGATATAGAAGAATTATTTTTTAAAGATTATGTAAAGCTCCCACTTAAAAGAAGGCTTCAAAAGATAAGGGAAAGAATTTTGTTCCTGATGGAGCCTTATGAAAAACATCGGGTAAAAGAAGAAGCGGATGAGTTAGAAATTATGAAGCAGAGCATGGCTGCTGTAAAGGATGAAATCAATAAAATGACAGACATTGATTTAATGGATGCTTATAAAAAGCTTTTTGAGAATATGGAGTTTTTCTTAAGAAAGTCAAATGCTGAATACCGTGAGAAAAACATTGATGAAATCAAAAACTACACTTTAGAAAGCTTAAGAGCAGGAAAGCTTAACTATGAGGATCAGCCACCCCTTTTATATTTAAAAAGTGCCTTAGGAGACATTCCAAAAACCTCAGAAATCAAATATGTTATTATTGATGAGGCACAGGACTATACACCGCTACAGTATGAAATCTTTCATCAGCTTTTCAACCATGCCAATATGACTATACTAGGGGATTTACATCAATCCATCAATCCATTCATGAATGTAGGAGATTATAGTAATATCTCTAATATATTTCCAAAAGATAATACATGTATAATAAATTTAACCAAAAGCTACAGATCCACAGCGGAAATCAGTAAGTTTTCAAGAAGGATACTCAAGAAGGAGATTTCAGACGAATGGGTAGAAAGAAGTGGAGATAAGCCTTTAGTTCTTGGGTTTACAGATGAAGAGGAGATTAAAGAAAGACTTCTAAAGGATATAAAAATGTATAAAGAAAAAGGTCACAAATCTATCGGCATCATAACAAGGACTACAAAGGAAGCCAATGATGTACACAACTTCCTAAAAGACAAGATACATGTTAAAGCCATAATGAAGGATGACGATGAATATGACAGTGATACCTTGGTAATCCCCGCTTATCTTGCTAAAGGATTAGAATTTGATGTGGTGTTAATATATAATGCAGGGGATGAAAATTACAGCTGCGAAGAGGAAAGGCTGTTGCTTTATACTGCATGCACTAGGGCACTTCATGTTTTATGCATATATTATTCAGGGAAGGTTACGCCTTTGTTATGAAATAAATTCAAGAAAAAATCACAACCCTACATTATGTCACCAGAGTTCGTCACATGTGTTATAATTTGATAAGTAAGTTTCAGAAGAGAGGCAATTATTTTATAATGCTAGAGATACCAAGGAGGGATATAGATGGAGCAGGAATTTATAGTTTTAAAAGGATGTAAGGAAAATAATTTAAAAGATATTTTATTGAAAATACCTAAGAGAAAAATAACAATATTTACAGGGGTATCCGGTTCGGGGAAGTCATCAATTGTTTTTGAAACAGTTGCAAAGGAAGCTCAACGCCAATTGAACGAGACCTTCACTGCCTTTATAAGAAATTTTTTACCTAAGTATGGTGAGGCTAAAGCTGATCACATAGAAAATTTATCAACACCGATTATCATTGACCAAAGTAGGCTTGGTGGTAATTCAAGGTCAACTTTAGGTACTATTACAGATATAAATTCATTCCTTAGAGCGCTGTATTCAAGGTTTGGAAGTACTTATATCGGTAAGGCCAATATGTTTTCCTTTAATGATATTAATGGTATGTGCCCAGAATGCCAAGGCCTTGGTAAAAAGTTGGTTCCAAATATGGAGCAGATTCTTGATAAGAGTAAATCCTTAAATGAAGGAGCTATTTTACTTTCAGGTTTTGGAGTAGGTTCCTGGCATTGGAAGATATTTGCCGAGTCAGGGTATTTTGATAATGATAAGAAAATATGTGACTACTCAAAAGAAGAATTAGATAAGTTTTTATATGGTGGGCCAGATAAAATTAAGATAGATGAAACAGGTGGAATGAACATAACCTATGAAGGCTTATTGGTTAAGTTTAATAGGCTATATTTAAGTAAAGAGGGAGAAACCTCTGAAGCTACAAAGAAAAAGCTAAGTAAACTGCTTATAGAAGACCAGTGCCCTGTTTGCAGGGGAAAAAGGCTTCATGAAAGAGTATATGGATGTTTAATCAATGGTTATAATATAGCAGATTTAACTAGTATGCAAATTGATGAATTAGTTAAGGTAATTAAAGAGATAAATGAGGCAGAAGCAGAGCCTTTAGTTAAAGGGATAATAGAAAAGCTAAATAATATTATAGATATAGGTCTTGGATATTTGACTTTAGATAGAGAAACTTCATCCTTATCCGGTGGAGAATCTCAACGTATAAAGATGGTAAAGCATTTAAATAGTAATCTTATAGATTTAATGTATATATTTGATGAGCCTAGTATAGGTCTTCATCCAAGGGATGTCCATAAATTAAATAATCTTTTAAAAAAGCTACGTGATAAAGGTAATACTGTAATAGTTGTTGAGCATGACCCTGATGTAATAAAAATTGCAGATCATATTATAGATGTAGGCCCTAGGGCAGGCAAATATGGTGGTGAAATTGTATATGAAGGAACCTATGAAAATTTACTTAAATCAGGAACTTTAACTGGAAATGCTTTAAATAAATTTCTTACTATTAAAGAAAAGGTAAGAGAACATAAGGGATATTTAAAGGCTGTAAATTGTAATAAAAATAATTTAAAGAATATATCTGTTACAATACCTAAGGGCGTTTTGACAGTAGTAACAGGGGTTGCAGGGTCAGGTAAAAGTACATTAATTAAACATGAATTCTTAAAACAAAATAAGGATGCAATACTAGTAGATCAAAGTCCTGTGTCCGCTAATTCTAGATCCAGCTTAGCCACCTATAGCGGAATTATGGATGATATAAGAAAAGCTTTTGCTAAGGCAAACGGAGTTAGTGCATCATTATTTAGTTCAAATTCAGAAGGGGCCTGCGAAAATTGTAATGGAAGCGGAGTAATAGAAACAAACCTTGCATTTATGGAAAACATAAAAAGTACTTGTGATGTATGTGAAGGTAAGAAATATAAAAAAGAAGTTTTAGATTATAAATACGGAGGGAAAAATATAATAGAAGTTCTTGAAATGTCAGTTTCAGAAGCAATTGAATTCTTTAGTTTAAAGCCAATAAAAACAAAGCTACAGTCTATTGAGGAAATGGGTATAGGATATTTAACATTAGGTCAAACTCTCGATACCTTATCTGGCGGAGAATGCCAAAGATTAAAGCTTGCTAGTGAACTGCATAATGAAAGTTCTGTATATATATTGGATGAACCTACAACAGGTCTTCATATGGCTGATATTGAGAAATTCATAAATATAGTAGAAAATATTGTGGATAGTGGCAATACAGTTATAATTATTGAACATAATGTAGATATAATAAAAAGAGCAGATTGGATTATAGATATGGGACCTGATGGTGGAACAAAAGGTGGAGAAATAATATTTGAAGGAACTCCAAAACAATTATGTAATTGCGAAACATCATTAACTGCTAAGTATATTTAGTTTGTTTTAAAAAGCTATGAGTGAAATGCTCATAGCTTTTTAGTCTTTAGAAGGCTAGTACATAATTTGAAACAAAAATTTAATATCTAATTAGTATACATGAAGCAACCACACCAGCTCCAACTGTCCATAAAATAATATAATCTCCACGCTTAAGTTTACCATCCGAAACAGAATGGGCTAAGGCCATAAATGGGCTTGTAACACCTGTATATCCAAATCTGTCACCTACGAATGGAAATTTATGATCTGGTTCTTCTAAAGTCTCTCTTATCATATCAATATTTTTCTTTGCAAATTGAGATAAGCAATATAATTTAATATCATCTTTAGTTAGATTATTTCGAGCTAGTATTTCATTTATTGAATCAACAGAACTTGCAAAGGCCTCATCTGTATTAAAATCTATCCATTCTATTATTCTATTGTCTTTTGGTGTATCTTCATCTACTGGTAATACCTTAGAAAAACCCTCAGGAGGAAATTTTATATAGCAGCTTAATGAGCTATCTACGTAAGATGAACTATCTATGAAATCTGATATGTTATCTTCAGTGTTTTCCAGTAAAACAGCACATGCAGATTCACCAAAATTAGCATAAGTAATAGGTTCTGATTTTCTTGAATATCTAACTACCAAATCTGAACCAACAAGTAAGCTATATTTAATTTTGTTATTGCTTTTCATTGTTCTGCAGACTTGATCCATTGCAATTATCATTCCTGCACAATTACCATTCATATCATATGCATTTGCATTTTTAGATAAACCTAAAGCACTATGAATTTTAACAGCATTTGTAGGAGATAGATATTCTGGAGTACTAGATACAAATACAACTAAATTTATATCTTGTACATCAATATTTGCAGTTCTTATTGCTTTTCTACAAGCATCTATAGCCATAGTTAAAGAATTTTCATGAAAATCTTCAGAAATATATCTCTGGTCTCTTCCGGTAATATTTAATAATCCGGAAATATCTACGTCTTGCTCTGAAAAATGTTTTAAAAAATATTCGTTAGAATAATTTGTTTTAGGAGTGTAATACTCGATGTTTTTAATTTTTATACTCATTTTCTCTCCACCTTATCTTTGTTGTTAAATATGTCCATTTATAATTATCGTAAAGTATTTAAATAAATTAAAATAATTATTAAAAAAATACATTTATTATAATAATGACATAACAAATAGTTATTTATATATTCTAAATGTAATAAAATTCATATTTATAAAATATAAGGATTAAAGAGCAAAAAATATAGAATATGGTAAAGTTATATAACAATATTACGAATAATAATAATATGGTATTGAATAAGGAGGAGTAGTAATGGACTATAAAAAAAGTGCAGAATTGAAGAATAAAGTAATGCTGGCAGGATTTATATTATCGGTAGTATTAAGGGTAATTTTTAATATAATTTTAAAGGTAGATAGGAATGCCATATTAATATTAGTTGGACTTTCCATACCTTTAGCTATAATTGATTTTATATTAATAAAAAAGAAATTTATTATTCAAACAATGTATTATACGGTAATGATGTATACTGTTGTTATAGGCATAATGTTTATATCAGACCCCAATTGGGCTAATTTTATTCTGATATATTATGGTGTTATGTTAATGAGTGTATATCAAGATTTAAGGATATTAATTATTGAAGCGATTTTGGCTATAGGACTTGTGGTGTTTTGCTTCTTAGGTTATAAGACAACTCTCTTTGCTTCCGTAGAATATTATGAATTAATATTTTATATATTATACATAGTAGCAGCATCAGTTATATTGTCAATTAATGCTATTGCTACAAAAAATATTTATAAAGATTTAGAAGAAACTCATAAGGCTACTGAAGAAGCTAAATCTAGAGCAGAGTTGTTGCTAGAAAAAATATATAGTACTATAAAAGTTTTAACAGCAACTAATGAGAAAATAAAAAGTGGAATTTCTGTAGCAGGACAAATAGCAGAAGAAATAACTAGCTCTACAAGCGACGTTGCGAGTAGTGCAGCTAAAGAAGTGGATTTAATGAGTGGAATGAAACATTCAATAGAGGATGGAGTAGAGAAAGTAGAAGAAGTTACGAATGCCATTAAAACTATGGAGGAATTATCTAAGTCAACTGAAAATGTTGTGTTAGAAGGTAATAATAAAGTAGATATATTATCTTCGGAAATGAATAAGGTAAATACAAATATTTTAAATGTGGTGTCTATGATAAATGAATTAAGTGATGAAAACGCAAAAATAGTTAATATTATTAACAGTATTACACAAATATCAGAGCAAACGAATCTATTAGCTCTTAATGCATCAATTGAAGCAGCTAGAGCTGGAGAGCATGGAAGAGGTTTTGCTGTGGTTGCAGAAGAAGTAAGAAAACTTGCTGAGGATTCAAAAATATCTACAGATCAAGTAGAATCAATATTGAATAATATATCTAATAAAACAAAGGTAGTTGCAGAAGAAATATTAAAAGAAGAAAAGTCAATCGAGCTATGTAATGAACATACAAATGATGTTAAAGAGTTATTTAAAGATGTTAATAAGAACACTTCTAATGTATTAAGTTATTCAAGAAATGTTGGATCACAATCTATATTGCTTGAAAGTACTATGAAAAATACATTAAGTTCAGTAAATAATATTAGCGAAAATGTAGAATCAACTACAACTGCTATGGAAGAAATCTTTGCGGCTATTGATGAGCTTAATAATAGCATAATGGATATAACAAGTAGTTATGACGAAATAGATAATATATGTAATGAATTAAACTCCATAAATAAATAAAATGCATAATATAAAAGGATGGTTATTACAAATTAGTAGTGACCATCCTTTTTTATATAAAATAGTTATAAAGGATAATATTAAATCTAGTTTTAGAAAGAATTACAAAATGATGCAATAGAATAGTAAAAGTAACCAATAATGTAGTATAATACAAATTAAGGAATAAATGAATCTATAATTATAATCAGTAATAAGGAGGTAATCGAATGCCAAGACCAATATTAGCAGGAAAAGCAGAACATCAACACAAATTAGAATTAAGCGTTGAAAAAGCTGTAAATCAAAAGCTTTTCATGGATAAAACTACATTAGAGAAAAGGTTAAGAAATAAAAGATCAAATGAGTATATGGAGTCAATAAAAAAACTTGATGTTGGTGGATGTGAACAAAGTAAAAAACAATTTGAAGCTTGTGTAGAGGCAATAAGAAATGAATTTAAAGACATACCAGAAAATAATCTATTAGTAGGATTAGTAGCAAAGTGTTATTTGGGACAACCATATGATGTTCATACAATTGATATGAGTGGAGGTATTTTAGTTCATTACAAGACCTCCGAAAGTATGCCAGCTTTAATTGAAAGAGCCAGAAGTTTAGCTCTTCATGGAGGGTATGAATATATTGAAGTATATACAGATTGTTTATGTGCTGTAAAGAGTGATGGAAGTGTTAGTATAGTAAAATAAGGGGGTAGGTTAAGATGGGGGATCGTGTAATAAGCACGGCAAATTTAAACATTATAGAAAATAATTTAAGCAGATTAGCTAATAACCTGGCTGCAGTAGCTAATAATGTAGAGGGTGTAGCTGTCAGGGTAAATAATGTTGATGGTAAAGTAAATGTAGTATCATCAGAATTAAGTGCTTTAACAGAAGAATTTAGAGCATTTGTTAATGAATCAAAGAGAATAGCTAATTTAGCAGATGCAAAGCAAAGTGTAGTTATGTTGGAGCAAGAGTTAGAAAAAGAATTTGGAAATTATGAAACAGTAAGAAGACATACAGTAGGTATACTTCAGGCTGCTGACATTAGTGTAGTTAAAAAGGAGACAATAGAAAATGCTACTGAAGAACTTATGTTATCAACACCAAGATATTGGTTGGCTCCAGCTTTAATAGCATTATCTGCATGGCTAAGTGATAATAAGGAACTTGCAGATAAAGCACTTAGGGAAGCGCTTAGAAGAGATGATGAAAAAACATCGTTACTTTTCTGTTTAATAAGTAGAAGAGCAGGAAAGCTAGATGGTTCATTAGTATGGCTGGAAAGATATTTTTCAATGCAGGATCCAGAAAAAATGGAACGTAGGATAATTGTTGTTTTAGATGCATTTGCAAGTGGATTATTTGGCGGAGATGTAAAAGGTATGTGTTCTTCAAAGATTAGGCAGTGGCTGGATGAATTATCTTCAAAAGCTGGATTTGTTGAAGAACAAAGACAGCAATGGCGAAATGCTCTTATTGCAAAAAAAGCAAGTATAGATGAAAATGAATTTCCTATATTAAAAAAACATAGCAATACATGGGGCAAGCTCAAAGATGTATTAGAAATAGCGGAAACTCATGATGTAATTTATAACTATTTTAGTGATATATTCAATACTCCAGTGGAAAATGTAGCATCGATATCTGCAAAGATAGATGAAATACTAGATAGTTTAGTTAAAAATTATGATACTGAAGAGTTACCAATTAGAGCTCAGTTAAGAAAAAATAAATTAGCAATTGAAGAAAATGGGGAAATAGATAGAGCGAATAAGAGATTTGATCTAGAATATAAAGGATATGAAGAATATGATGACTTCTCACAACATCTAACAAATATTGCATTAGCACCTGAGTCAACTGGCGCTTTAATTCCAACTCAAAAACTTGCAATTTCATTATCTAAACAATGGATATTAGATGCACATGAAGATTTAACAGCTAAAAGCAGAGCTGGAGTTCCAATTGAAATTGAAGTTGCTATTGATAACTGGCATGGTAAAACAAGAGATGGAGTAAATGCAGAAGAACTTAGTAATTCATTAAACAGCTATATAGATAAAATAAAAGAAGAACAGTTAAGTAAACTAAAATGGCCAAATGGTAAAACAATAGCAGCTGGAGTAATTGGTGGTATTATTGCTATTTTAGGAATAGGAAGTATAATAATCCCTTTAATTACTATACCGATAGCAACAGGAGTTATACTATCTCAAAAGAAATCAGTTGAAAAAAACAGAAATAAAGTAATTACTGATATTGAAAATTTTAGAGAATCATCTCAAGTGATACTAAACGGTTTTTTAGCTGAAGTAGTTGATTATAGAAGATTATATTCTTTGAAGGATAAGGAAAGTGAAAAAGTTATAGATTTCTTAAAAGGAATATCACCTGAGCAGTTTATTACGGTACAAAATAATAGTAGAGTAAGACAAGTATTATAGAAAGGTGGATTTAAAAAGTTATGAAGAATAATTTGCCAATCAATAGAAATGTAATGAAAAATACAGAAGTTAATAAGGATTCAGATAATAATAAAATGGAATCAACAACAGATGATTTTGCAGCAGCATTTCCAGAATGGGACTTAACACCACCAGCAGTTGTTGTAAAAAGAGTAAGGAGAGGAATATGAAAAATCCAACTATATATGCTGAATGGGTTGAATGTTTTGATTTAGCAAAGGAAGGAACTCATGATGAGGAAGTATTAAGATGTATCAAAAATGGAACTCTTACATTGAATGCAGGTGTAGGAGGAAGAATTGCTAAGCAAATGAATGAAGTTATTCAGTTAAGATTAAAAAAAGCATCTGACAAGTTTACAAGAGCCATGGGATTTAATAATGGTGACATAAACATGTTAACGAATTCATTGTTATTGTTAAGAAAAGAGTTTAAATTTTTAATAGAATTTGTACAGATTTCAATTTTGCCTGAAGAAGATGTTAAGAGATTTGTAGATGCAATAAAAAAACAGGCAGATTTAATGCAGGAATCTCTTGAAACAACAAGCAAAAGCGATAGGACAGGAATGTTAGCAAGCATAATACGAAGAAACAGAATTAATAACCTGGAGGATAAATAAGATGAATTTTAAAGAATGTATTCTAAAGATCAAGCAGTATTCATTAGCCAGAATACCGTTTATATCTTTTAATACTTTTGAAAAAAGCAGAGCATTAGAAGTTTGTAAAGCAGTATCAGAAGAATTGTTATTACCATTTTATGTTCATACACTTTCTAAAGGAATGTATGATATTTCAAATGGGAGAACAGTTAATGATGATAAATCTTTAATGGGTGCTTTGGATTTTATTACAGAACAAATAAAGGTGAAGCAGAATTTAACCTTTATACTGACAGAAGTATCAGATATTGAGAATGATACAATGACAGCAAGGTATCTTCAAGATGTTGTATCTTTGGCAGAAGAAACTGGAGGAGTAATTATTGCATTAACTACAACTTCAGTTTGGGGGCAGTTACAAAGATCTGGTATGACACTAGCATTAGATTTACCTAATGAAGAAGAAATGCTTCAGATTATACAAGATAATATTGAGCCATATAAGAGAGATATAACAATAGAATGGGATAATAATGACTATCGGGAAGCTGCTACAATTCTGGCAGGAGTAACCCAGGTTGAAGCTCAGAACGTAATAGTATCATTAGTTGCTAATAAAGCTATTAAGAAAAGCGACTTGACAGAATTAAATTTTGCTAAAAATAAATTATTTTCAAACATAGAAGGATTAGAGAAAATTGAAGCGTCGCAAAGCATCTTGGATGTAGGAGGTTTAAGTGGATTAAAGGAATGGCTTAATAATAAGAAAAAACTTCAGACGCCAGAAAAAAGAGATGAATTAAGAAAACGAGGACTACAGCCACCAAGAGGTGTGCTTTTAGTGGGGGTTCCGGGATGCGGTAAGTCGCTTTCAGCAAAAGCAATAGCAGCTTTTTGGAATTTACCTTTGTACAGACTTGATTTTGCAACAGTTCAGGGACAGTATGTAGGTCAAAGTGAACAACAGTTAAAAGAAGCTTTTCAAACTGCTGAGCATCTTTCCCCATGTGTATTATGGATAGATGAAATAGAAAAAGGTCTTGGGACATCAGGTAGTGATAGTTCAGGAGTTACAACAAGAATGGTTGGACAATTCTTATTCTGGATGCAGGAATGCAGAAAGCTAGTTTTTGTAGTAGCTACAGCAAATGATGTATCAAAATTACCTTCTGAATTAATAAGACGTGGCCGCTTCGATGAATTATTTTTTGTAGATTTACCTTCAGAAACTGAAAGAGAAGAAATAATCAATTTATATGTAAACAAGTATATAAATATGAAGTTGTCAGAAAGTACTATAAAACAGCTTGTAGATATTACAGATGGATTTACTGGAGCAGATTTAGAATCATCGCTTAGGGATGTTGCTTATAGATTGATTGCAGATGATGAACTGCAATACTCAGACGAATTAATAATAAATTCACTAAAAAATGTTATTCCATTATCTAAAACAAGTCCAGAAAAAATAGAATCAATTAGAGATTGGGGAAGAGAAAGAGCGGTACCAGCTTCAGGTCAGCCTATAGGCGGAAATTTATCTAATAATAAAGTATCTAGAAGGGTTTTAGTTTAGTATTTATATATAATGGTAGCTAAAGATCCTTTTGTGGATAGGAAGAAAAAATGCTGAAGATAAAAATTGGGGTAAGGGTACAAGGGCTGTATTTGAAAAGTTGATGAAATATATAGAATAGAGCAGTGAAATAAATACATAAACAAACTAAAACGACAGATATCAAAGTTCTGTCGTTTTTTAATAAGCTTTATATTTATGTAATGATTAACAAATTAATATTAAATTAATATAATGTAATATTAATTTAAGGAGAAAATTATAATGTATAATAATACAAAAAAAGATTATAAGCCAGTAGGGCCAACTAATTTATATACTTATTTTATTGGAGAAAATCCAATTACTTCATTTAATCCTGTAAGTAGACATCCACAAATAAGTGAAAGTGCATTTATAGGACCATTTTCAAGTGTAATAGGTGATGTAATAATAGAAGAGAATGTATTTTTAGGTGCTAATGTAGTGCTAAGAGCAGATGAGGGAACACCATTTTATATAGGTGAAAATTCTAATATACAAGATGGAGTAATATTTCATGGGCTAAGAGATGCTAAATACTTTGCAAATGGTATAGGGTATTCAATATATATTGGAAATAAAGTAAGTATAGCTCATGGAGCATTAATTCATGGACCGGCTATTGTGGGGAATAATACATTTGTTGGGTTTAATTCAATTGTATTTAATGCTATAGTAGAGGACAATTGCTATATTGATACTGGAGCAATAGTAACAGGGGGAATTAGGATAGCTGCAAATAGATATGTACCAATTGGTGCAATTATAAATACACAAGCTAAGGCAGATAATCTTTTAGAAGTACCAAAGGAAAAATCAGATTTTGCGGAAAAGGTTATTAAAGTTAATGTAGAGCTTTCAGAAGTTTATGACTTGAAATTTGGTGATACAGGTTGTAGTTGCGGTCTTTGTTGTAATCATAATACCTTAATTAGCAATTAGATAAAAATTATAAGGGAGAAATGTAGATTTTGTATTTATCTGCACTTCTCTTGTTTTGATTCTATTAAAATATAGAGTAATAATCCTGTGGTAGAGGAGGGTTACTGTGATATATGAAGTATATCATAAATTGCCCCTTTTTCTGATTTTACTTTGTTTAAATCATCTATAAAGTAAAATACAGCATATTTCCACTTATCTGGATTATATATAACTATATATTCTGCATCATCAATTCTTGGGAGTTCTTCTTTTATTCTATCTTTTAAGTTATTTAAACTAAATCTCGGCTCAATATCCCCTGTGGTCTCAAATAGATATTTCATATCTGTAATTTTAACTGTTGTTGTATCAATTAAAGGTATTCCTATATTTACTTGCTGCCATCCAAAAGAAGTTATTATATTATCATAGAATCCATTAAATAAGAACTTGTTCAACCCATCGCTATATTCCCAAAGATATAAAGGACAATAACTATTCTGTAAATTGTTATTTTGCCCTTTTTCAGTTATTAGATACATTTTAAACCTTAAACTCTCAAATCCATCAGTTTTATAACCGTTATTTTTTACCCTGTCTTTGATTATATTCATATCGTAATCACTTGGTAATGTGATCTTGTATTGTGATGCTATCATTTGATAATCACTCCTCTATTTTATATTTTTTACAACTATCTTTAGATTTATTATATATCCTTCTAAACCATATGAATAATAGTTATAAATCATAGTAGATATTAATCAAAATAATACCAATATAAATGAGTACTAATAATAGAAATATGCTAAAATTATAATTATTGCAAAGCAAAGAAGGGAATAAAACTATGGAAAGTAATGATTTGCGAATATTTCAAATGGTTGCATATGAAAGGTCTATTTCAAAAGCAGCTTTAAGGATGGGGTATGTTCAGTCTAATGTAACATTGCGTATTCAAATGCTTGAGAAAGAGTTGGGAACTACTTTGGTATTAAGACATAATAAAGGCGTTACACTGACTTCTAGTGGTGAAAAGTTGCTTGTATATGCAGAACAGATTATTAGATTACTTAACGAAGCTGAAGCAGCTTTTAAGGATAATAATTCTAATAACTCTTTAAGAATAGGTGCAACTCAAACAATAGCAGCCTCAGTAGTACCTAAATGGTTAAGTAGATATTCTAAAAAATATCCTAATGTATCAGTTGCTTTAAAAACAGATATTCAAAAAAATTTGATAGAGCAAGTCCTTAATGGAGAGCTGGATGGTGCATTTACTAATGTTCAATACTTACATCACAATGTTGTTTCGTTTTTTACATTTATAGAAGAGCTAGCAGTTATATCTTCTATAGATATTAAAAAAATAGATGACTTGATGGAAAGACCTATTATTATAAGCAATAATATGGATTGTCCTTATCGGGCAATATTGGAAAAGTGGATTGTTGTAAATAAAGGAACTCCAAGTAGAATTATTGAGTTTGATTCTTTAGAAGCTATTATTAAGTGTGTAGCAAATGGCATGGGTATATCGCTATTGCCAAAAAGTGTGATAAAAAATAACGACAGATTATATATTCATGAGTTATCTAATGAATTTAACAAGCTAATAATATATTTTATCAAACGAAATGATTCAAATATAAATCATCCAATTAATAATTTTGTTGGTATACTTTCACAAGTATAAATATGCAACTAAGGTATAATAAGGTAAAAAAGTAATTAAATAATGACTTACAATATTAATTACTGGGGAGAGGGTGTTTATGAAAGAGATAAATGATTTTGATAAGGTGTACAAGTATTATGATAAATTTATGGCTATGTTTAATTTATATAAGCATGAAGAAGTAAAGGCAGCTGCAAATATTGATGAACATGATGTGGTTGTAGATATAGGTGGGGGTACTGGAAGATTAGCTCAGTATATTTGTAATAGTTGTAAGAGGGTATATGTTCTTGATGAAAGTGAGAGGATGCTTTCAATGGTAAAGCAGGGAGAAAATTTGATGTGCATAAGGGGGAATGCTCTGAAAACTCCATTTGAGGACGACTCTGTTGATATAGTAATATTGAGTGATGTTTTCCATCATATCAAAGAGCAAAAAGACCTTATAGTTGAAATAAATAGGATATTAAAGTATGGTGGAAAGATAGTTTTGCTGGATTTTCATAGAAAACATATAAAAACAAAGTTACTAAGGGCATTTGAATTTATTCTTTTTGGAGGATTATTTTTTAGAACTAAAGATGAAGTTGGGAATTTATTAGAGAAATATTTTTATATAGAAAAGGTTTATGAAAAGGGATATTATTTTATATTTGTAGGAGAAAAAAGATGATAAGTAAAGTATGGTTTTACTTAAAGCTTGGATATAAGCTTATAAAAAAAGAAGTGGTAAATAGAGAAGATTACAGAGGAGAGTATGATAAAGTTTCAGGCACCTATCATTATTGGCTTAAAGAGATGGGTAGATATACGGATAATATTATTCATTCAAAATACATAGAAATAGATAAAGAACTAAGAATACTTGATTTTGCTTGTGGAACAGGCTATATAACAAAAGCTTTATTAAATAAATCCGTAAAATATAAAATTACTTCTGTAGATCAGTCAAATAAAATGCTTGAGAAACTTTTGGATATGAATGATCCTAGAGTAACAGCTATTCAGAGTGATGGTATTGAATTTTTAGAAACTACTAATGAAAAATATGATGTTATATTTTTTGGCTGGGCTCTTTCTTATTTTGATCATAATGAACTATTAATGCTTTTTAATAGGATTTTAAAACCAGGAGGTATATTAGCAATAATCACAAATGTTGAAGGAACATTGGATAAAATAGAAAGTATTTTTTTGAAGGTTATGAGCGAGAAGCAAAAGGAAGTAATTAAACCCATGGATATAAAACTAAATTTACCAAAAGGAAAAAAAGGGCTAGTTAAATGGTGTAATAAATACAGATTTAAAGCTTTAGAAGTAGAGGAAGGTGAGGCATTCTTTAGTTTTAAAGAGCCAGAGGAACTTTTACAGTGGCTAAACGTAACTGGGGCAGCAGCGGGAACTAGGAAAATCTTTAAGAACTACGATGAAGTTAAACCCTCCATAATTGAAAAAATAAAAAAAGAAAAGCATAAAAATGGAGCTTACGAGATAAATCATAAATTTGCATATGGTATTTTTAGAAAGGAATAGGAATCAATGAGTATTAATAATTTAAAAATCATGACAAAAATGGCTTTTGATAAAAATGTTCTAAAGAGTCTATTAGAGATTTACAACATTTTAAAAGAAGACAAGCAATTCACCCTATTAAAATACATAAAAATGATGAAGGGTATTTTAAAGGGAGAGAAGATAGTGAAGCATGAGGATAAGTATATATTGAGCACCTTTTTTCCGCCTTTTCCATCTAAATCCTTTATACAAAATATTTTAGCGGTAGATGAACCTATAAATATTTTTACAAAGCAAATATATGCTAAAAGGACTGCACCTATATCTATGTACTTATGTATAACAAATAAATGTCATAATAATTGTATTTATTGCAGTGCAAAAAATAGGACAGCAGAAAAGGAGTTGACAAAGGAGGAATGGATTAAGGTTATTGGGGAGCTTCAAGATATGAGTATCCCTATTATCGGAATAACAGGAGGAGAGCCCCTGATACGTGAGGATATATTTGATATTATAAAGTCTATAGATATTAGAAGCACGACAGTTCTATTTACTAGTGGCTTTAATTTAAGCTATGAGAAAGCAAAAAAGTTAAAAGATAGCGGCCTATTTAGTATAGGCATAAGCTTAGATTCTTATGATAAAGATACACATAATAAGAATAGAAATAATGAAAATGCTTTTGATTATGCGCTAGAGGCACTGAGGAATGCAAATAAGGTAGGACTATATACTATGGCACAAACCGTTATATCAAAGGAAAATTTAGAGGAGGAAAAGCTGTTTAAATTATTTAAGTTGGCTAAAGATAATGGTGCCCATGAAGTAAAGATACTGGAACCTATACTAAGTGGAAATCTTCTAACTGAAAAGCAATTAAACAATTTTCTTTATAATGAGAGTGATAGAGAGAAGCTTATAAAAATACAACATAAGGCAAATAAAAGAAGTGATTTACCCAAGATCACAACTTTTGCATATACAGAAAGTGAAGCTAAATTTGGTTGTGGTGCAGGGAACCAACATTCTTATATATCTTCTTCAGGAGAATTGTATCCTTGTGATTTTGTACCTATGAGTTTTGGAAATGTAAAAGAAGAATCTATAAAAAGGCTTTGGATTGAAATGAACAATTATATTGGTAAACCCAAAATAGGGTGCTTTGCTCAGAAGGTGAATAAAGAAGTATTTAAGCAAGCAGAAGGTGCGCTGCCACTTAATAAGGAAAAGGCAATGAGTATTTGTAATAAAAATAAAAGTGATAAATATCCAAAATACTATAGGGATTTGCATAAATAGCATTTAAATAAAATAGGCGGGTTACACTCAGAAATGTAATCCACCTATCTTATTTAAGACATTATGAGGTGAAGATAAAAGCTAAGGTTTATGAGAAAACAGTAAAAAAACAGTTTACAACTATATCATTTAATGATATATTATATTTAATGATATATCATTAAATGATATATATAGAAAATAGGAAGGAAAGTGTTATGGCAAGAAAAGATTCTATTGATATTGGAGAACTAACGGACTCTGCTTTTTACATTTTATCTAGTGTTATTGAGGAAAAGCACGGATATTTAATTATGAAAACCATTGAGAAATTTACTAACAATGAAGTTGTTATGGGTCCTGCAACACTTTATACAACACTTAAAAAGCTTTTAGCAGCAGATTTAGTGGAGTTAAATTCACACACAGATGAAAATAAAAAGGTATATAAGATAACAGATAAAGGGCGAGAGATGCTTATAAAAGAAATTGAGCGTAAAAGACAGATGATTAAATTTGCTGAGAATTTTTTGGAGTAGAAAAGGGGAGTATTCATGAAAAGTAAATATGTAATGATTAGTGGCTTTGCCTTTAGCGAAGAAAGTGATATGGAAAAGCTAAAAAATTATGCAAGACAAGGGTGGATATTAGAAGACATAGTAGGAGGTTTTTTTTATAAATTAAAAAAAGATAAACCTCAAGATATAGTATATAGCTTAGATTATCAAATGGAGGCAGATGAAGAATATTTTACTTTATTTAAAGAAGCAGGATGGGACCTTGTTATTTCTATAGGAAACCAAATGCACATTTTTTCAGCACCAACTGGCACTAAACCTATTTATAGTGATAGTCAATCAGAAATAGATAAATACACAAGTATAAGAAATGGAACAAGAAGGGGAACCCTTTATTCTTTAATAATAGCTGTAGTGCTAATTGGTTTGTTAACTCTTTCCGTAATTTTCATAAGGCCTATTTTTCTGATTATCTTAGGATTATTAATAATTGATATGGTTGTGTTTGTTTTTAATTTTATGCCTTACTTAATGTATAATTCTAGAATCAGGCAAATAAAAAAATACGGCAAGTGTAATAGTGAAACAATGAATAGCAAAAGTTTGTGGAAAGTAAATGCATTTACAGGGGCTGGATTTTTAGCTTTGGGAATATTAAATTTGATTGATAAAAAATATTTTGCAATATTTTTTATAATTTTAGGTGCTTCTAGTATTATTTCAAGTTTAGATTGCTATAAAAAATATAAAAAATCTCTATAATAAAATGCAACCCACTTACTTTTTTAAAGTTACTATGATAGAATTTAGGTGGGTGGTGAGTGAATATGGAAAAATATCATATGTGCCCAAAGTTTGAAAATGCTTTTGAATTATTAGGAAAGAGATGGACTGGACTAATTATAAGGACATTACTCAGTGGCAAAAAGCGTTTTTCTGATATAGCAGATGCCATTCCTAATATGAGCGCTCGCATGCTTACAGAAAGATTTAAAGAATTAGAAAGCCAGGGAATTGTTATTAGAAGGGTTTATCCAGAAACCCCTGTACGTATAGAATATGAGCTTACAGAAAAAGGCCATGACCTGGAAGGGGTTATGGATGAAATTCAAAAATGGGCGGAAAAGTGGAATTAGAATCTCCTTTAAATTTAAGGGGATTCTTTTTTATTTCTAAAAACTCTTGACTAATAATTACTATTATGTAATAATAATTTTAAAGAAGGTTACTAAAAGTAACTAAATATAAAATGTAAATTAGTTTTATTGAAGTATAGATGAATATTTAATAGGAGTGATATAGATGTTAAGAAAAATAGAAAGCAAAAATATGGGTAGTAGTAATCTTGGATGGTTAAGAAGTAAATTTCACTTTTCCTTTGCAGAGTATTATAATCCAGACAATATAAACTTTGGAGTTTTAAGAGTTATAAATGATGATTTAATTCAATCTAATACTGGGTTCGATACTCACCCTCATAGAGATATGGAAATAGTATCATATGTTATAGATGGAGAACTTACTCATGGAGATAGCATGGGCAATAAAAACACTATAACCCGTGGCCATGTTCAATACATGAGTGCAGGAACAGGAGTTTATCATAGTGAGCATAACCTTGGAGAGGATACAGCGAGACTTCTACAGATATGGATTTACCCTGATAAAAAAGGATATGAACCTAACTATGGAGATTACAGATTTAATTGGAAGGATAGAGAAAACAAATGGCTTCATATGGTGTCAAGCAAAGATGGGGATGCGCCAATAAAGATAAATCAGGATGTAAATATTTATTCCTTAGAACTCCGAAAAGGAGAAGAAATTAGCTTTCCAGTTAAGGAAGGAAGACAGGCTTATTTAGTTCAAATAGAAGGAAATTCACTAATTAATGAAATTGAATTAAATGAAAGAGATGGAATGGAAATAGTTGAGGAAGATATTTTAATTAAGGGGAAAGAAACTTCCCATATATTAATTTTAGAAATGAGTAAAGAAGATTAACGCGAAAGTTCATTTATAAAAGCCTATGCAGTTATTGCATGGGTTTTTCTCAGCATTATAAAGATTTTTACAATATAGACGATAAATAATCAATATGAAAATATAGGTATTGAAGTGGATTTTATGAAAAGTGTTTTAAGTGAATTAGATAAAATTAAGATTTTAAATAAAAGTGATATGGCAAATATTAAGAATTATATTCATAAAAAATATCCTGAGAATCATGAAGCGGAAAATGAAGTAATACTTTTAGATGCTATTGATAAAGTTATCTATAACAAATTGGAAGGATTACCGGAAGATTTGAAGGGATCTGTTAAAGATAATGTAATAAAAAATACCTTTGGGAAGGATAAGATTTCAATCACCCTTTGTGATATTTTTGAAGCTTGCATAAGGGAGGAAAAGATAATCAAGGACTTTACAAAGGAACTAAGGGACTTGGTATATTCAAATGGAGAGGTTCAAATCACAAATGAAGATATCAGCACCCATTTGGAAACCCTAGGATTTAAAGAAATAGATTCTGATGTTACCGTAGAAGAAGAGTTGAATATTGAAAGTGAAGTAAGCATTGAAGCCCCTGTAGCTTATAAGAAAAACTTTAAAAAAACTTTATGCATAGCCCTTATGGCTATTTTTATTATACCTTTATATTATGTAGGTAGAGGAGTTTATATAAATAAGCAGAATCAAAATAAAGAAGAGAATTATGTTATTGAATCAGATAAAAAAGAAAACACTTCAACTAAACATCCTAATTTACACCTTCCTGAATATATGAGATATAAAGAAATAGATGAAGAAAAGCTAAAAGAGTTTTTAAAGAAGAGAGAATCCCTTTTAGCTGAAGAACCCTATTTCTCCACCATAGTTTCTGTAGCAGAAGAGTTTAACTTAAATCCTATTGTACTCTTTTCTATAACTGGCCAGGAACAAAGTTTTGTACCTAAAAGCCATAAGGATGCTAATAAAATAGCTAATAATCCCTTTAATGTATTTCATAGCTGGATGGAGTATAACACAGATATAAATGATGCCGCAAGAATTGCCTCTAGAACTGTGATTAATTTATCACAAAATAGACCAGAGGACAAAGAGCCTTTTCTATGGATAGGAAGAAAATATGCTGAGGATAAGAATTGGGGTAAGGGCGCAAGGGCGGTGTTTGAGGAGTTGATGGGGTATACGGAGTAGAAGGATGAAATAATTTATAAATTTGATATTGACTCTCACATGGTGGTAGGCATTATTCTAAAGATGTCATTCGAATGGCATAAATTTATAGGAGTTGATTTTATGTTCAAGATAGGAGACTTTTCTAAATTGATCAAAGTGTCTGTACGTATGCTCAGATATTATGATGAAGTTGGGCTTTTTAAGCCTGCTGAAATTGATGACTTCACAGGATATAGATATTATTCTGCAAAACAGATTTCAGATATTAACCTAATAGTATCATTGAGAGATATGGGGTTTAATGTAGCGGATATAGCAGCGTTTATGAAAGAAAAATCTGAAGAAAAGCTAGAAGACATTTTAAAGATGAAAAGTGAAGAAATTAAGAATAATATAAGAGCTGAGGGAATAAGACTTGAAAAAATTAACTCCACAATTAAGAATATGAAAAAGGAGAGAGTTAATATGAAATATAATGTTAAATTAAAATCACTACCTAGCTATAAAGTTATCTCTTTAAGAGATCTTATACCAGCTTATAATGCAGAAGGCATGCTTTGGGAAAGATTGAGTGAATATGTAATGAGAAAAAATATTCCTTGTAATGACATTGCTTATGCTACCTATTACGATGAAGGGCATAAAAAAGGTGATGTTGACGTAGAGGTATTAATGGGTGTTAGTACACTTATGGAGGATGAGAATGAATTCATATTCAAGGAGACTGAAGCTGTTGAGCAAGCTGTTAGTATATTAGTTCCAGGGGATTATTCTAATTTAGCAGGAGCATATAATTTCCTAGCAAACTGGATTGAGGAAAATGGATACAGTATGTGTGGAAATCCACGTCAAGTTGCTATAAAAGGACCTTGGAATGAAAAAAATACAGAGGACTATTTAAGTGAAATACAAATACCAATAAAAAAATTATAATAAAATTAATTATAAGTAAGGAGAATCCTCATGATAGGGGTTCTCCTTCTTATTTACGAAAATTAAACTATTAATAAATTTATAAATAAGTCAAAACGACAGATTATTAAAATCTGCCGCTTTTTATTTGGGGTTATGTTGATAAAGTTTCCCAAATTTGAAGGAAATTGAGGTTGTTTGTAGAATAATGGAATTGTAGGTATTTATCTACTAAAAATAATTTTATGATAATGTGAGAAAAATCATGAGTATACACATTAGGTAAATAATGAAAATAGAATGATTGGTTAAAAGTAACTTGTTGGAGGATTTATGGAACAATTAGAATTGGAGTTAGATATAGAATGTACAAGGTTGATAGATGTTGTCAATGATGAAACATTAGAGGAAGATGCACAAAATTTAATATATAAAAACAGATTGAGAGATTTAGTAAAGGATATTGCTACATTTGAGGAATTTGAAGGAATACAAATAACTAAAGATGGATTGGTTAGATTACAGGATACGAGTAAGTACATAATAACAATGCTAATAGTAGAAATAATAGAAGAACTTAAAAATAGTAATAGAAAGCAAATCACACCTAAAAATGTAGATAATGCATTAGACAAAATACTAGCAAAAGCAAGTGGAATAGATTCAGCATTAACTTTATTAAGAGAAAATATAGTTGAGTTAGAAAAGTTAAATACAAATACTTCTATTACCAAGGCAAGTCAATTTATAAACTTCGAAGAAAAATAGATGGGATAAGGGGGAGTACAGTGCTAGAACAAAAATTATTTTTCACTAGAAATGGAAAATATACTCTTTGGGAGAAGTTGCAGGATATATCAAAAGGAAAACTTGAAAATATCAAAGCGTATGTATCAGATGAATTACAAGTTGATATACAAGAATATGAAAATGCATCTGCTGAGAGTTATATATATAATTGTTATAGACTTATTGATGATGAACAGAAGAATTTGTTGGACATGCAGATTAATCAATTCTTCGAGGAAGATAAAGGTATAGGTGCAGATTTCAATGGAACATTATATAAAATGGATGTATCGTATATGAATGCAGAAATTATATATAATTTATTAGAAAAACTTGAAGAAAAAGTTGATTTATTTGACGTTGAGGATTTAAAAATATCTAGATTTATTAGAGAAGAAGAGAAATGTGTAGATATTAGATTGGCTAGTACTAAAAAGATAGACTATAAAGAAAATATAAATGATAGATTAATTAATACGGAAGTTAGAATTTATATAGAATTAGGATTAATGATTATGACAGATTATAGCGATTATACACATTCCAAAAGTGTTAAATCTATATTAATTCAAGAAATAAGACATATTCTTCTAAATCAAAATGGGGCTTTAGATCCATATACATTAAGTGATATGGCGTTAAGAGTATTATTAAAAAGAAGTAAAAAGTATGCTTCAAAATTTAAGTTTACAGTTGGAGATTATATGAGCTTAGATTGTAATATACTTGAAAATGTAACAGATGACCCTCTATCGATAAGTGGACTAAAGGAAATATATGATAAGCATAAAATGTTTGAAATTAAAGTTTCAATGAGCGCTAATGAGGAAAAATATATAACTATAGATGGGGAAAGAGGAAAGTTAATTAGTAGATCTAAGTGTATAGAAATTTCTGATATAAATGAATTTGTTACATTACTAAGTGAAGTAGTTAAATATGATTATTTAAATAGCAATTATATTAAACAAGCAAAGAATATTGCAAAAAGAGTATTAGTTGGACCAACAACAAGTAAGATTTCACAAGTTGATGGTATATATTCAATTATTCATAAATCTATTACAGATATACTAGTAAGTAAAGTTGATATAGATAATATATCTTTAACAATAAATGCATTTTTTTATTTATTATTAAAAAAAATCGAAGTTTCTGAAGATATAACTAGTGATTATGAAATAGATAAGGCTACATTACAGACAATTAAAAAAATATTTGGAATAGATAGTATAACGGTTAATAAGTTATATAATAAGGTAATTGAGATAGCTCTTAGCCAAGATGGTGATATATTAATAGCAGAACTGGACGGGTTTATAAAGCAATATGGTGAAAAATATGTTAATTCAATATGAATATGAGGTATTATCTTTTGCAGCATTAATTTCTACTAGCAAGGTAGATGGAAATTTAAGCTTTTTATTAAGTAAGTTAAATGATGAACTTGAGGAAGATGCAGAACTATATATAAAAAAATTAAAGATAAATGGTTTTATAGATGATAAACCAGAAAGAATAACGATAATAACAAATAATTGGATAGAGTTTTTTGTTAATTTATTACAGAATGAGTTTGATAAAAATAATATGAATGTTAGATGCAAGTTAGATAAAGTATCAAAAGCTATAGATTTTAATATTAATGGTTCAAATAAAAAATTTGACCTTATATTAAATGAAAAATATAAGGTTAATAATATAAATAAAGATTGTATTTATATGTGCAAAGTTTATGAATATAGTGATGAGATATATTGGTTAGATTTATTAAATGATATAAATTTACTAAGTTTATTCTATAATTACTTAATAAATGAGGTTAGTCATATAAATAAAAGTATTTATATGAAAATTGATAACTTAGAAGGCTTAGCAACTTCTCATGTAAGCGAAATTTTTAATAATTCAATTAAGAAATATTTTTTCGGAAAAGAATATACTATTGTTGAATTAGAGGATAGTGAAATTAAGTATATAAAAAAATTAATGGCAGATGATAATATATCTTTTTATGCTGTGAAGAAAAATAAAATTGTTATTTACATAATTAAGAAGAAAGATGCAATAACATTTTTAGAACTAAAAGATTCGGAAGTATATTTTTCAAATTTTGTTAATAGAGAGATTAGTGAATTGAAGGAAAAGTTAGATAAAAAGATCAGTCAATATAGAAACTTAGTAATGTATAAGGAAAATAATGTTTTAGATACAAACATAAAACTAACAACGCAATTAGCTACTTATACAGCGCCTATTACTATGATTATAAGTATACTAGGATTGTTAAATATAAATATAAGCAAACTAATACAATACAAATGGATATTAATAACTGCTATAATTGTGCTAGCAATGATACAAGCAGGAATATTTATATTTATATATGTTCCTGGATACAAGATTAATAGATTTAAATGGGACATCCATTAGAATATAAAAAATTAAAATAAGAGTTAGATTTTATTTTATATATCTATATATTAAAAAATATATATTGAGTAAGCAGAAAAAATTTGCTATTTATATTAGTGTTTGCTTGAATATAGCATATATGTGATTATAAACATTAGCAATTTAAATGGAGACGAGAGTTTTTATTGTTTTTACATTGGGAAAACTTCCTAAAATTAAAGGAGGTTGAGTTTGTTTGTAGAACGTTTGTGAGATATTTACAATTAAGAAAAATACCTTATTGGATGTTCTAGAAATAAGTGTACATAAGCTAGAATTGATTTTGATGTTGCTCATGAATTAGGGCACTTATTATTACATGAATAGAGTGAAGATGTAGAACGTCTAAATAAAGATGAATTTAAAGAAAAAGAGGGTAATGCGCTCAATGCAGAAAAAAGGTATAAAAAAATTGAGCCGCTAATGATATGTTATATACAGTTCAACCATCATTACTGAGAACATCAGTAATGATGTTATTAGAACAAGGTGTTTTAATAGTAAGGGAATTTATGGACGAATTATCTCAAGATTATAACTTATCCATGGAATCAAGTGAAGTCGAAAGACTTCTAGATTTACCTAAAGATATATTGAAAGTAGTTAATGAAACATCAGTTTATAACTTAAATATTAAGAATAGAGTAATTGATATTGATAATGTTGATTGAATTATGTCGATAAAGTAATTGTTTACAAAGACCACATTAAAGTAATATTCAGCGTGGTCTTTAATATATTAAAAAATATTATGTTCTTACTAAACTATAATAAAAGCAATAAGAAATTCCTTATATTTGGAGGATAAAATGCTAAATTTTGATATTCAGAGATTTATTAGTTGTTATTTTAAAATAGGTGCAGTAATGTTTATAATTCTATTGCTGTATGATTTGGGTTTATTTTACTTAAATATATTTATATATGATCTCATGTATAATTTAAAAAGAAAAAGTTTATATCACCCCAGGATTTTAATATATATTTGCAAATTTGAAAAAATAATTGATAGTATTATATATTTAATTAGATTAAAATGGATTTCATCTGGATACATAATAAATGACAAACGTGAATTAAAGTTTTATAAAATAATACAAGAAAATACTATTAAATCTTTACTAAATGTACTAATTAGATTTTTAATCTTTTCAAAGTTTTCCGTAATGACTTTAATAATAACAATTATAGTCTATTTTAAAATTTCAATAAAAAGTCTTATATCCTATCAGAACACAAACATTATAAAAGAGGGTTATAGCAAAATATATTCAGTTCTGAGTAATAATTTAAATGGATTCCTTACATTGTTGCCAAGCTTTATAATTGTTCTTACAATAATTGCATCTGTTCACTTCGTAAGTTTAAAATATAAATATCACTTAGCTGTGAGACAAGTAAATAAAGAATATTTAGTAGATTTGGCGAAAGTGCATAAAGAATTAAATAAATGTTTAGCAAATCTAGTGTATGAAGGAGCAAGAAATTTGGGAAGAGCTCTAGAGGTAGTCTATGACAAGCCTCAAAAATATGCAATTAAAGATATGATTATTAAAGATACAATATTAAGTATTTCATATCGTATAGAGGATATAGTTGATGATGAAGTAATATGGCGCAAAAATAGAAGTTACTCAAACAGTAATTTAAAAGAAGTTATTCCTAATGGTTTTTGTGATATTGATGCTATAGAAGAAGTTGTGAACATCTTGGAAAAATCCAAAAAAGATGGATACTACTATAGATTACATAGTTTTTCTGTTTTAAATAGGAATGTACTAAAGTTATCAACATATCGACTAAATAACAAGGATTATCTCAATAAAATTTTGCTAACGCAATCAGGAATTTCCGAGATTATTAAAATTTCACAAGAGGGTATTGAATTTTATGATTTGAAAAATAGCATACCAAATGTTGATGATATTGATTACTATAATTCATTAATTTTAAAAGAAAGAAATGACCTTAAAATAGATATTGATAATAATATTATAGCTGGAATAGAATTATTGATAGACTTAGCTAGATATGTTGAAGCTACAAATAAGATTTTTAATTTGAATTCAAAAAAATGGAGCGATATAATTGGACAAATATTAGGGTCTAATAAGTAATATTATCACATGATTGTAGATTTTTATTATAATATTCAATTTGATGATAATTAAAAGCAGATTTTCATGGATTTTTATTTTGAAATTAACCATTAAGTAGAAATTTTAAAAGTCAGAATATATAATTTAATTATGGTAATGAAATGGTTCATAGATTTACAAAAGATAGAATGGCAAATGTTGTGGTTGATTAGGGGGAGAAGGTATGAGAAACATAGTAAAATCAGATTGGGATATATTTAAAGCCAAATTCAGTGAGAATCCACAAAAAAATTTTGAATGGTTTTGTTACTTATTATTTTGTAGAGAGCATAAAAAAGATATAGGAATTTTTCGTTATAAAAATCAATCTGGGATTGAAACAAATCCAATCGAAGAAGGTAATGAATTAATTGGATGGCAGTCAAAATTTTATGAAACTACATTGTCGGAACATAAAACAGTATGTTCCTCGCAAGAACCCTCGGGGGTCGTTAAGAGTATTGATAAATACAGTGGAAATTCATCGATTTTTTATTCATGAACGACAATACATGGAAAGTTGACCACTTTTTCATTATTATATGTGCCACAAGAGAAAGTGGCGGAAGGAAGATTAAAATGAGTTTAAGAACAGACATTGAAAAAATTTTTTTAGACAACACCAATTATGCAAACCCTAGTCAAGCAGTAAATCAAGCAAGTTCACTTAACGCATTATCAGGTGACTTATATACAGATTCAAAGCGATTTATTTATGAACTTTTACAAAACGCAGACGATTCGTCTCAAAACAGTGAAGCTGTTAAAGTATGGATAAAAATTTTTGATAATAACTTAGTTGTTGCTCATTCAGGGAGACCGTTCACTACACGTGATCTTCAAGGAATTTGTAATGTAAATAATGGCACCAAAAAATCAGATTTGACGAAAACAGGGTATAAAGGCATTGGTTTTAAATCGGTTTTTGGACAATCTGATAAAGTAACGATATTTACAAAAGATGAATATTTTAGCTTTGATTCTTCCTATTCATTTGAGTGGAAATGGGAAGAATCAAAGATAATATGGGAGAAAAACAATGACAGAGAATTTCAATTTCCCTGGCAAATAATTCCTGTATATACAGAAGTAAAAGAAGTTTTTGAGCCAATAAATCAATTTCTTAAAGATATTGATGCAAATGTTGCAACAATAATTCAAATGAAGAATGTAAATGAGACGAGTCAGGCTGTTCAGAGTCTATCTCAGGACTTAAACATGTTTTTATTTCTTAAAAATATCTCTGAGATTAATTTTGATATAACAGAATTAGTTTCCGTTGAAATCAAGCGAATAGAAAATGATAGAATCACTTTAAAGAGAGGTAACAGTTTAAGCGCCAATTGGTTGTTGAATACTATTAGCCTAACAGTTCCGAGTGAAGTAAAGACTGCACTACAAGATGAACGAAATATTCCTGAGAAATTACTGAATGCTGATTATATAGAGTTATCGTTAGCTGCCAAAGTGGGGAAGGATGGTATTACTAAACTTTCTAAACAAGAAAAACTTCTATATTCATATTTACCGACTGGTGAAACAAAGTATTCTTTGCCAGTGCTTGTTAATACAAGCTTTCTAACTACTGCAAATCGTGAATCACTTCATGCTGATTCAAAATGGAATCAATGGCTTTTTAAAACAATTGCTATTGAGATTTTTAAGTGGATCTCAAAATTAGTGAATACTGAGTTTCATTTTCAAGCATATCAGTTAATACCTAATGACATCTCTAATGATGAGCTAGGGAAGAAATTTAATGAAGGAATTAAAGATGCTCTAAAAAATATTCCGTTTGTTGTCTCTAGAGAAGGGCAGTTAATTAAAATTGAAGATACAATAATTGATTTTACGTATCTATCTGAGAAAAAATTTGTAGGTGAAGAATCTATTAGGAAATTTATTGATAACAATGAAAAAAAGGGAACGGGTTGTTCTAAACAATTTGCTGAAGATATTGGCTTTTTTTCCGACTTTAAAAGGCTTGGCTCTTCTTGTTTTGAATGGATACACCTCCAACGATTTCTCTCCTCAACATATTTTAAGGATGCACATACAATAGCTTACAATATTGAACTTATAAAACATTTTAAGAAACTTTGTGAATCAGATAAGGTTAAAGATATTTCAAAAGAAGTACTCATGAAGCTTCCATTTATCTGGGATCATAAGAATAGCATTAATTATCCATATCAAGTATGCTTTCCTACAGCGGATGATAAGAACTGGGATAATCCTAATAGTGATTTATCTTTTCTGCATAAAGAATTGCAGAGTTGGCTTCTCAAAGATTCAGAGAGTAGACACTGGCTAGAGAGTTTAGGAGTAAAAGAAAAAACAGATATTACTTATATAACTCAAATAGTTATACCTAAAATCGACGATTATATAACACCCCAAAATGCTTTACAAACAATTCGAGACTTTTTTAATTTGTATAGCAATGGAAATCTTAAAGAAGATATAATAGGACAATTATCGAGGATAAAACTTCTTACTCAAAAAGGTTCCTTTTGCCCAGCTAAAGATTGTTTCCTTTCAGATTTTTATAATCCAAGGCTAAAAATTGAAAAAATTTTAGAAAAAGACATTTTTGTCAGTGAAACTTATTGTGTAAACATCCTTGAAAAGGATGAATGGAAGCGCTTTTTTAAGATGCTTGGAGTTAATGAAGGAATTTCAACATTATCATACCAAAATAAATATTCTAAATTTAAATTGATCAATGCTGACTTTAAATGTGAATATTTTGAAACTAAGGATAAGGAGTTTACCCCTTTTCAAACTACTTTTACAGCGGATTGTTTCAGCGATATAATAACTATGAACTATATTCAACTTACAGAAAATAGCCATAAGTTTGCTTTTAAATTTTGGTCTGATTATATAGAAAACTATTCACCAAGTATTATCAAAGCACCAGCAATTGCATATTGGGGATATGAGAATAGGCCTGGGCGGACAAGCGGTGATCGGGTCGAAAACTTTGTTCCATGGTTTGTTAAAAATGTACAATGTATTCCTACTCTTTCAGAAAAATGTGAAACTGCAACTTCTGTATTACTTAATACAGAAGAGATAAAAGCTATTGCCGGAAAATATTTACCTGTATTTAATGGAACAGAATTATCTCCAGATTGGAAAGCTTTCTTTAACTTTCGAACAAGCTTAGAATTGTCAGACTACTTAGAATTACTCAGTAAAATTTCATTAGATATTGACGACAAAGGAGCCATAAAGAATGATAATTACAAAAAAATTCAATCTATTTACTCTGGGTTATTAGCTCAATGTGCTAATTGGAGTACTGACGATATTTCAAAAGTTGAAGAATGGGCTAATACTGGGTTTTTGTTAAATACGAAAAATCAATTCACAGAATGCAACACTCTCAAATATTTCTTAGATGGTAACGAAGTCATTTTTCAAGATCAGTGTTGTTTTATAATGATTAGTGCTGAAAATAAAAAAAATTCTAACCTAGAAAAATTCTTAAAGCACTTTAAAGTAAAGTTATTGAGACAAAGTGAATTTGAGCTGGTTCACACTCAGGAAGAAGTATGTTCGAGCTTGAAAAATCAATTGAAGATTATCAATCCATATTTTAAAATATGGATTGAAAATGAAGATAGTGATGCTAATACAAGAGACAGCTTAGAAAACCTACAAGACAAAATTCAAGCCTTAAAAATTTTTCAGGCTGAAGAGCTTAAAATTACGTATAAGGGAATTGATTTCATTAAGAGCGTGAATATTCATTTTAATGAAACCAGTCTTTATGTAACGAATCCTTGGAATGCTAATAGTGTATTATTAAAGTTATCTGAAGTTTTATGTCGTTATTTTCATCTAGTTGGACACGATAAGAAATTAGACTTTTTACTTAGATCTACTGATGATGAGATTCAAAAGTACTTTATGCAGGAAGGGCTCAACATACCAGAAGAAGCTCTTGAAATAAGAAATAATTTTGAAACTGAATCAAAGGATAAAAAAATAGATTCTTTTGCAGATATTGAGGCTGCGATCACTGAAAAAAATATATCTCCAGAATTCTTTCATTTATCAACGCATGATTATAGACGATTGAAGTATATTGAAGAACGTATTACAAGAGCAGTAGCTAATGTAATAGAACATCTCAAGGAACTACCGGCATATGACTGTTCGTATTTTTATATGATTGCAAATAGTATTATTGGCGGCATTACAAAAAACGGGAATGAGATAGCTGTAGTAGCTAGACCCTCAGATAATGATGAAGTACTAGTTTATTACACCTCTGAATTTGATGTTCTTGAATATGTAGACGCTGAACTTTGGTATGAAGATGGTATCAACATTCCTAAACAAATAACGTTGGGGCAACTTCTGAAAAAAACAGATATTAATAGAATCCCTATAAGAAATATTGATATTACAGACTATGAACTTGAAACATTATTAAATGATCCTAAGTCTGAAGTGCTAGATTTTAATGCTGTACCATTTGTTCCACAAAAAATAGCGAAAATTATTTCGTCATTTGCTAATACGAATGGAGGAACATTGATTTTTGGACTTAAAGAAATTTTACCGACTTCAAATGAGATTGTTGGACTTAGTACTGATTTTCAGGTTGTTGAAGTTACAAAAAAAGCAATTTCCCTACTTTCACCAATCCCGACAGTAACTTATGACTGGGTAAAAAGTGGAGAAAAATCTATTTTTGTAATCAAAACAGAAAAAGCAGACAATGATATATTATTAGAGAACCAAAAGTATATCAGAGAAGAATCTAATAGTGTATTAGAAGAAAAGACACCAGAGTATAAAACTATATTAAATATTTCTAGGATTAATAAAACTATAGCGATTATTATAGCAATAGAACACTATGCCCCTAGACAAGAGAATCAAATATCAAACGTTAAATATGCTATTAATGATGCACTTAAATTTAAATCAATGTTGATTAAATCAATGAATGTAGATGAAAATGATATTTACATGATTACGGATGAAGAAGCGTTGAAAAGCACTTTAGAGTATGATTTTAGAAGTTTATTTTATTCTTTAACAGAACAAGAACGCTTAGTTTTTTATTATGTTGGACATGGTTTTCATAATGGTATCACGAATTACCTATCAACTTATGATATGCATCAATACAATATAGCAGAAACTGCGGTTTCATTACGTAAAATTCTACTTGATCCTTTACGAGAATCTAAATGTAAAAATGCACTTATTTTTATAGATGCTTGTGCTCAAATCTTCCATGATGAAAATGAGCGAAATCAAATTACTAATATTAATGATGAGGAACTAAAATTACTTACTAATGAATTTCCGTACTACGCAACATTTTTATCTTGCCAACCAGGACAAAGTTCTTATTCAAGTGATATTTTGAAAAATGGAATATGGACTCATCATTTAGTTAATGCAATAAGTGGTGCTGCATCAGAAGTCATACATAGTAATAAATATATTACAGATAGATTATTGCAGGATTATCTTTCTAATAGTGTATCTACATATACAAAAGAAGAACTTGGATATAATCAAAATCCCAAAGCGATTCTAGATTCAAGCTATGAAAATATCATTGCAGAAATAGAATATGAAAATGTTTAATACCTAGATATCTACGTTGAGGTAATCTAAAAAACCTTATAGCAAGTAGCTGTAAGGTTTATGCAAAACCCGTCTTTAACCCAAGGGGGTAATACTACCCTTCCTCCAAAGAACCAGTGGTGTTTCAAGACAACCTAAACTACATCAAAGTATAGGAATATAAGCCGTAGATAGTTCTAGAGAACTTAAACTTCCCATTATCCATATTATATAGAGCATATAATAACTATATAAGAGGATGTACACATATTTATATTAGTTTATTAATAATGATAATTTGAGTTTAATAAATAGTGCACGATATATGGTTTTCTATGATGAAGATAAAAATTAACTGCTAATAACTACAGAATCAACTCTAAAACGACAGACATAAAAACTCTGTCGTTTTTATATTTAAACTACTTTAAACAGTAAATTGATTTTAACAGATACCGATGTAAAAGAAATAAAAGAAATATTATATTTTAATCCAATTTTAATCTTTCTTATATTTTAGATTAATCTTCTAAAAGTATTATATAACCATGATGAATGATTAAAAAATACATGGAGGTAAATCGAATGGAAAGAAATGAAATGATTGAAATTATAATTGCAAAGGCTAATGTAAGTCGTGAAGAAGCAATAAATGCATTAGAAAAATGCAACTGGGATGTTGTAGATTCTATTATATACTTGGAGAGAAGCGGAAAAATAAAAAATAATGAAGCTACTACAATAATTGAAATTAAAGAAGAAGAGCAGGATAAAAAAGAAGATAATAAAAAGTATGAAGAAAAACATGGTGGAATAGGAGAGGCTATTGGTAGAATGTTTAAATTTATAGGTAAGCTCATAAAAAAGGGAAGCGAGAATTTTTTCGAAATCAGAAAAGAAAATGAAAAGCCAATAAGGATATCATTAACAGTATCAATACTTCTATTAATATTCTTATTTGTACCAACTATGGTGTTATTGGTAATAGGATTATTCTGTGGATATAAATATTCATTAGCAGGCTCTTATAACAACTATAATGAGGTGAATAATGTATTTGAAAAAGTATCAGAATCAGCAGATTCTATTAAAAAAGGTTTTAAAGAAAGCTATGAAAGATAACATGTAGTGCGATAAAGAGATTTTGAAAATATTCAAGATCTCTTTATTTTTGAAGTTATATAAAGTCATGATAAAATGGTATAATTTAATAATCAAGGATAGAATTATAGTAAATGATTTTATCTATGCCGTAGATACGGAGGGCTATTTATGGAGAATCTTAAGTTAATAGATAAATTGAAGGAAAAAGCAAATATAAGCTATGAAGAAGCTAAAGAAGCTTTAGAGAATAGTAATTGGGATATATTAGATGCTTTCTTATATCTAGAAGAGAGGGGAAGGGTGGAAAAACCTTATGTTAGCATCTTTTATACTAATGAAGTAGGGTATAGTGAAAAAAGCGGAGAAATTGTGAAAATTAAAGAAACCAAATACAAAACTAACAATAGTTATCAAGGAATTTTTGAGGTTATATGTAAGTATATAGACACATATAATAATATTTTTCTAGAAATAAAAAAGAAAGACAGATTAATTTTAAAGGTCCCACTTACAGTAGTTATTGTACTTTTACTTTTCATGTTCTGGATTATAATACCTTTAACTGTAGTTGGATTATTCTTTGACATAAAATTTTATGTATATTCAAAGAGGGTTAATACCGATAAAGCTAATAGGGTATTAAGCGATATTTCAGAGGGTGTAAAAATTGTAAAAGAAAAATTAAAAAAGGTGAATAAAAATGGTTAAGATTTTAATAGTTGAAGATGAAGAAAAATTATCAAGATTCATTGAGCTTGAATTAAAACATGAAGGTTATGATATTGTAAAAGCAAATAATGGTAGAGTAGGTCTTGAAATTGCAGAAAAAGGAGAGGTGGATTTAGTTCTTCTTGATATAATGCTTCCAGAAATTAATGGACTTGAAGTATTAAGAAGGCTTAGAAGAACCTCTGATATTCCAGTTATAATGCTTACTGCAAGAGATGCAGTTATGGATAAAGTGTCAGGTCTTGATGCAGGAGCAGATGATTATATAACGAAGCCATTTGCAATAGAAGAGTTACTTGCAAGGATAAGAACAGCCCTTAAAAAGAGAATAGTTACATCAAAAAAGGATGAGGACATAATAAGATGTGGTTTATTGTCCTTAGACAAAATGAGACATAAAGTGATGTATGATGTCATAGAGATAGAACTTACTAACAGAGAGTTTAATTTGTTACAAATATTAATGGAAAATAAGAATATAGTCTTAACTAGAAATACACTTATGGAAAAGGTATGTGGATATGATTATATTGGAGAAACAAACGTTATAGATGTTTATATAAGATTTTTAAGAACAAAAATAGATGATGTTTTTAATGTAAAAATAATAACTACAGTTCGTGGTGTGGGGTACGTAATTAAAGATGAATAGAAAAAATAAAACAAAAAATGTTACATCCATTGCAATAAAACTAAATTCTATTTTTGTAAGAGATTTATTTCTAAAGTTTCTTATTATTGATATATGCATAGTTATAGGATTTATTGGAGTTTGGTGTATTGAAAGTGAAACAAGCTTTTATGGTGAATTTGTAAAAAATGCTGAAAGAAGCTTTAATTTTTATCCCATAGAAACAGCAAATTATAAAGTTCTTTGGGATAATGGAAAAGTTATGATAAAAGAGGCTACCACTTTCTTAAACCTTTTAATAAAAGCAATTAGCGCTATTGGAGTTATAGAAGCAGTAATGCTATTAAAGCAAATAATATTTGGGACTTCTCAAAATAGAAGGGTTTTAAAACCACTTAATGAAATAGCAGAAGCTGCAAGTAGGCTTAGTGATATAGCCTTTAATGAACAAAAATTTCAAAGCCTTGAGGATGCTATATCTAAGATTACTCCTACTACATCTGACGAAAGAATTCATATTGGAGATAGCGAGCTTCAAGGGTTAGAGGAGGCCATTAATAACTTATTAGATAAAATGAGAGATTCTTATAGGCAACAAGCAAGATTTGTTTCAGATGCATCCCATGAGCTTAGAACTCCTATATCTGTAATTCAAGGTTATGCTAATATGTTGGACCGTTGGGGGAAAGATGATGCGGAAGTATTAGAAGAATCCATTGCAGCTATAAAAAGTGAATCAGAAAATATGAAAAACTTAGTAGAGCAGTTATTGTTTTTAGCTAGAGGTATCAATGGTAAAACTCAACTTAACCTTATAGAGTTTTCACTTAATGATATGATGAAAGAAGTCTTAGAAGAATCTAAGATGATAGATAAAGATCATATATATAGATATATAGATTCAGAAAATATAAATGTTTATGGTGATATATCATTACTTAAACAAACAGCTAGAATATTAATAGAAAATGCAGCAAAGTATACAGATAAAGATGAATATATAATACTAAGAACAGGAAAAAATAATAAAGGTGAGCCATATTTTTCTGTTCAAGATAACGGAATAGGCATGGATGAAAAAGATGTATTACACATATTTGAACGTTTTTTTAGAGCTGATACTGCCAGAGTTAGAAAAGATGGTGGCACAGGATTAGGGCTTTCTATTGCTAAGTGGATTATTGATAGTCACAAAGGATACTTTAGCGTTTTAAGTAGGAAAGAAATTGGTACAAGAATAACTGTTTTTCTCCCTGAAAGACAGTAAAATATAAAAAACGACAGATTTAAGAACTCTGTCGTTTTTTATACTTAAACTACGTTAAATACGTAAAATGACGTATCTTACGTTAATAGGTAGGGAAAACCTAGATAAACCCTAGTAAATACAGGAATAATTGAGTATTTCAATAGAATAAGGAAATTTAAAATGGTATTTGGTTGAAAATGGAAGTTATTAATGATATAGTGTTGATATCGGAAATGAACGTTCGTATAATTTAGGAAAGTGGCCATTTAACTTTAAAATTTATAGAATTAATATCGGATTTTAAAACAGTTACTTCGGAAATTTTTACTGAACCTTAAGGAAATAAATCCGTAACCCTTACGGAAAAAAATCCCGAACAAAAGATTAATCTACTAAAAGACCCTTCTACTAAAGACCTTAATAATATATATAGTCTTGTTGTGAATTGCCTTAATGAAAAGGTCAACCATTAGGAACTTAGGAACCACTTTAGGAATATAATTCAAATAGAGATGTATTTCAGTAAGGTTATGGAGGGAAAAATGGAGGTATTAGAAGCTTTAAGGGAAAGAAGAAGTATTAGATCCTACTTGAACATGCCCATAGAACATGAAAAATTAAGTAGAGTTTTAGAGGCAGCTAGGATTTCTCCAACTGCGAAAAATAGACAAGAGTGGAAGTTCATTGTGGTTAAGGATGAGGAAGTAAAAGGAAGGCTTTTGCCTGCTGTAAATGGACGAAAGTTTGTTGTAGAGGCCCCGGTAATAATAGTTGCATGCGCTACGGAATCATCTTTTGTAATGCCCTGTGGTCAGCCTGCCTACACGGTTGATTTGTCCATTGCTATGTCCTATATGATTTTAGAAGCTCAAGAACTTGGGCTAGGTACTTGCTGGATTGGAGGATTTTCTGAAAAACAAGTTAAAGAGATTCTTGAAATACCTGAAAATGTTAGAGTGGTTGCCATGACACCTCTTGGATATCCAGCGGAAAGACCAAATGCAAAACCAAGAAAGGCATTGGAGGAAATTGTTTGCTACGATAAATATAAATAGAGATAGTGGGAAGATGTATGACGAAATAGTTAAGCTGTTTTCTGCTATGGATATATTTGATATTGAAATCTTAGAGGAGTTAGAAAAGTATTTTAGTAGATTTTAATAGGGGAGGCGACCTTTATAAAAGAGGATAGCCTTTCTTTTTTGCAACTCTTACTATAAAGCCATATATAAGTTATGGCAAATTAAGAGGGGATTTTATAAAATAGTAGAATATATAAATGATTGTAATATATTACGTCTTAAAGTGGAGGATGAAAATGAATTTATTTGAGGTTCAAGATTTAATAAAAAAGTTTACTGAAGATAAAAATATAAACTCGCCAGTCGAAGTTAGAATTATAGATTTGGCTTCTGAGGTAGGAGAACTATCAAAGGAGGTATTAAAAGGAAGTAACTATGGCAACAAAGGATTTGAGAAAACTGGAGAATGGGATAGCGAAATTGGAGATGTATTATTCTCTCTAATTTGTATTGCAAATCAAACGGAAACTAATTTAGAGAATTGCCTAAAGTGTGTACTTGACAAATATGAAAAGAGGTTTGCTAACAAAGGAGATTTGGGATCTGGAAGATAACGTTTGTTGCACAATATTCGTATTTTGCAAATAAAAATTTGTCGGGGTAGATTAACTGTAGATTATTTATATAACCTGTAAGGAGGAGATGCTATGTTAGTTAGAAGAATAGAACAAAATGAAATTGTCGCGGTATTAGATATTGTCTGGGATGTTTTTATGCAGTATGAGGCACCTGACTACTCTAAAGAGGGGATTGAGACATTTCAAAATTCCGTGATAAACAATAATGATTACTTGAACAGTATAACCATGTACGGAGCTTATGAAGACAGCAATATTGTAGGAGTTATTGCCACAAGAAACAGCGGAAATCATATTGCACTGTTTTTTGTAGATGGTAAATATCATAGAAAAGGTATTGGAAGAAAACTATTTGAAGTGGTTTTAAAAAATAGTACGGCAAATGAGATTACGGTTAATTCTTCGCCTTATGCCGTTGAAGTATATCATCGTTTAGGATTTATTGATAGTGATACTGAACAAGTAACGGATGGAATGAGATATACCCCAATGACCTATGTGAAATGAGCATAATAGGAACATGGTAAATTTGCAATTTATCGAGGAGTTAATATTAAGAAGTTTATACATTTTATGAGGTATGAAATGAAAAAAACATTGAAATCAAAACCATTTATCATTTTACTTGTTCTGGTTATTTTATTAATCATTGGAGCTGTTTGGCAGAAGTTAATGGTAAACAGTGAAAATAATCAATATAGGGCAGTTGGTAATTTTGTTGACGTGGGTACTTACAATGCTCATTATTATACTAAAGGGAGTGGAAATACCATTTTTGTTTTTATTTCAGGTGCTGGAACTCCATGTGCTTATACCGATTATTATTATCTGCAAAATGAATTAAGTAAGTATGGTCAAACTATATCTTATGACCATGCAGGTCTTGGCTGGAGCTCTGAAACAAATGCAAAGCGAGATATTGACAGTCTTACAGATGAATTATCTATTATTATTAACACAGTATCTAAGGAGAATAAAGTAATATTGATAGCTCACTCATTAGGAGCTATAGAAGCAATTAGATATACTCAAAGAAATTCTGAAAGAGTATTAGGAATAATATTTCTTGATGCAGGAAGTCCTGAGTTTTATAGTAAAGATTCTGAATTAAAATCTTTTGCTATTAATCGTACATTGGCTGCTGTTCGTGTTACTGGAGTGAATCGACTTTTGGGTGAATGCGATGTTTTGCTCCCAATGTATGGTGAAAGTATGCGATACAAAAATTTACCTCAGTCTATGAGAGAAATTGACAAAGCAATGTATTATAAGTATACAGGTAGCTATTCAAATTTTAAAAATATCAGATATATTAATGAAAATGCAGAAAAAGTTTTGGATGGTAAGCTATTAGGCAATATTCCAATTTTAATTTTATCCTCAGATAGTGGAAGGCTATGGAGAGAAGTACAAGTGCAATTAGCAAAGTGGTCTGATAAAAGCCAACAGATAATGATAGACAATGCAGCTCACTATCTATATTGGTCAAATACTAAGGAAGCAATTAAATATATTGATAATTTCTTGAGGGGAATTCACATAAGTTTATAGGAGATGAGAGGAATGAGTTATGGAATTTATTTTAGTACAGGGTTAATTTCAAATATTGATTATTGGAAACCATTGATAATGGAATATATTGAAGAAGCAGATGGCATCAGAATTGATTGTTGGAATGATGAAGAGCAGATAATATATGATTTGAAAGAACTTTGCACTGATTTAGATTTAGAGAGTAATTGTAATATGCATATATTTAAATTTAATATAAGTGAAAAAGTTATTAATGAGTTGGTTTATAACGCAATAGGACATGATGGCAATATTAAGTGGTTTTCATTTTTCTTGACTAGGAATAATGATATTATTTTATCGTCTAGTCACTATGGTAAAGAATTTTCAATTGAAGGCATATCAAAAGAAGAAATACAGTTTATAAAGTACTTTATACCAAAAGGTTCAAGTATAAATATCTATTAGTAAAAAAAGATGAAGTAGAGTTATTTACATGACATACAGATAAATAGGGATTTATCTAGTAATTTAAAATATAATTGGGGGGTACTGCACAATATGAATGAATTAAATCTTAGACAATTAATGGATGAAGATGTATCTTTATTTAAAAAGTGGTTATACCTACCTCATGTTTCAAAATGGTATCATAGTCCATTAGACTGGATTGATGAAGTGGAAAAGAGACAAAGTGATTTCATGTGGCTACATCATTATATTGTGGAATATGTTAGAGAACCTATAGGATTCTGTCAATATTATGAGTATTTTAATAGCGGAGAAACTTGGCATGGCAATATACCAATTGATGGGACATACAGTATTGATTATATGATTGGTGAGGTGGATTATCTTAAAAAAGGATTTGGGAAAGCACTTATTAATGAACTTATTATCAAAGTAAAGTTAAATTTAAATGCAAAGCGAATTATTGTTCAACCAGATTCAGAAAACATAGCTTCTTGTAACACACTGCTTTCTTGTAATTTTAGATTTGATGAAGAAAATAAGATTTATTTAATGAATTTATAATGGCTATAATAATAATTTGTAATCAACAAATTTCAATTTTGTAAGTAAAAGTGTTTTATAGTAGGAAATAAATTATATTTTAAGGAAGTTGAATAATATGAAGATCACTGTGATAACTGGAACCGAAATAAAAGGTTGTACCTATAATATAAAAGAAAGTTTTTTAGAGATTTTGCGTGATGGAAACGAAATAACAGAATTTTATTTACCAAAGGATTTGCCTTGTTTTTGTTGTGGATGTAAAAATTGTTTTCTTAAAGGTGAGCAGTTTTGTCCTCACGCAGAGTATGTTATGCCTATCTGGAACGCTATTTTGAATGCTGATTTGCTTATATTTGCTTCTCCTGTTTATGCACTAAGAACTACTTCGCAGATGAAAACTTTGCTTGATCATTTGTGTGTGCATTGGATGGTACATAGACCTGATGAAAGAATGTTTAACAAAAGAGCTGTGATTTTGACAAATGCTATAGGTATATTTAACGGTGGAGCACAAAAGGACATTGCAACAAGTCTATCTTGGCTTGGCGTCTCTGACATTAAAAAGTTGAGCATAGGATTGCTTGAGGGTGTTATTTGGAATGAATTATCCAATAAGCGTAAAAATATTATTATCAGAAAAACAAAAAAGATTGCCGGAAAATATAAAAAACCGCGTGCAGCACATAAGGGAATAAAAGTAAGGATTAAATTCGCCATCACTAAAATGATGCATCAGGGCGTTGCCAAAAAAGAAAAAACATTATCCGTTGATAATCAGCATTGGGTGGATAAAGGGTGGATTAAGGTATAAACGATTGTTTTTAAATTAATTATGAGCAAATCAAATTTGTGTATAAGGAAGTGCACTGGATATCTAGAGGAGTTGAAAGAGTATTTTAAGTAAATTGTAATACCAAAAGAGGCCCTTTTAAAAAAAGAGGATAGCCTCTTTTTTAGTTGGATAGATAATTAGTTTTTTAGATGTTTAGATTAAGTAGTAAGAATAAGAGGGGATTTTTTCCACATAGTAGAATATATAAATAATAGGGAAGAAAGAAGGAGCCCCATCATGAAATCTAAAAACATTATTTATATTATGTGAAGGAGGACGATGATGAAAAAATTATTTAAGTTAATTGTAGGAACTATAATAGTTATATTATTTTGCTTAATTATTCACTCATATTTTAATGTTTCAGGTGACGAGATTACTGGCGTGTCAAATATAACAACATCAAGCAATGTAGTAATTAGAAAGAGTTATCAGGGCGACACAAAGGAGCAGGAATATGTGCTTAATGCTAATCAAATTGAGATGTTAAAAACATTGATTATACAATCTGATTTTACCAGAAACTTATCAACTATGGTAAGATTTAATGACAAAGATAGATATATAATCATTATAAACGATAATGATGCTGGTGTTTGGTTAAATATCCATTGTATTGGAAATAAATGGATTTCAATTGCAAATCAATTTAATGGCAAACATCTAAAAATAAATAACCCCAATTGGAAAAACACTCTTGAAGAAATAATTGTATTATCAAATTGAAGGTTATGAGCAAAATTAGATTTGGTACTTTGTATTATTATTATTATTATTATTATTATTATATTGCGAAGTAACTAATAAAACTTGTTCTTTATAGTAATAAAACGTGAAATAAAGATTGTTTATAAAATAGGAGGTGGATATAGTTGAAACCAATGGATATAAAAAACAAAATTCTGTGGGGAATTAGTATGATTGGATTACTTGGTATCTCATATTGGCTAAGCAGATTTTCTTTTTTTGAAATGCATGGTATGAAGCAGTGGCCAAAGCTGTTGGCTATATTAAGTATTGCTATAATAGTTATCGCTATCATGTTTGGAAATCGAATAATTCCAGTAGCCACTGTTGTAGGATATATGGGTGGATTTACTCTTGCTATGATATTTAATACTGATGCTGTAGACCCAGGTGGAGGAAGAACAAACAATGCTTGGATAATATGGGGTACTGTTTTCATTTTATCAATTCTGATTGCCGTCATTTGGGGTTTTATTTCCAAGCAAAGACATGAAAAGGAAGTGCACTAGATATCTAGAACGGGAGATTAGCATGAAAGAGCAAGATTTGACATTTAAAACTAGTGAAGGAATATTCAATTATAGGGTTGGGGCAATTATAATAAGAGACAAAAAAATACTTATGGTTAAAAATGATAGTGCACCTTATTATTATTCAGTTGGTGGAAGAGTAAAATTAAATGAAACATCCGAAGAAGCTGTTATTCGTGAGACATTTGAGGAGACAGGTGCAAAATTTGAAATTGATAGATTAGCATTTATTCAGGAACACTTTTTTTGTGAAGAAATAACAAGGGAGAATTATCATGAAATTGCTTTTTTCTATATAATGAAAGCGAACCCCAATATAAATTTTAAGTGTAACAGCTTTGGAGAACAAGGTTCAAAAGAACATTTACACTGGTTGCCTATTGAGGATTTAAATAAATATCACTTATTTCCAGAGTTCTTTAAAACTAAATTATTAAGAAGCATTACTGGCATCGAACATATTATTTCAAATGAATAACGGTATCTGCTATAAGCAATAACAATAAGAGGGGATTTTATAATACAGTAGAATATTATTACTTGTATGAGAAGGGCAGGTTTGTTTTCAAACTTTAAATGGGATAAAGATGTCGAATCAATGCTACCAGAATTAGGAGAAGATGGGTGGGAGCTTATTAATGTTGTTCCCGAATCTTCAAATTGGGGAGAAAACACTTCAGGTTTAACTACTGAAGAAAAGTAGATTTTTAAAAGACCTAAGATGAGCTAGAAGAGTATTTTAAATAAATAGAAATGCAAAGAGAGGCTACCTTAAAAAAGGAGCCTCTTTCTTATTATAAAAAATAAGTGAAAAAATCTATATTTTAAATATTGACCACGTGGTTTGTTTTTGATATTATTAATAATAGACCATGTGGTCAATATTAATTTGGAAGTGATTTGGATTATGAAGCAAAGAGAAAGAAATGAAGCAAGTAAAGATAAAATCTTAAAAGCTGCTATTGCAGAATTTGGAACAAAAATCTATGAAAATGCTTCTCTAAACAATATTTGTAATGATAATAATATTTCAAAAGGCTTGATTTATCATTATTTCAAAAACAAAGATGAGCTTTATTTATGCTGCGTAAAAACTTGTATAGATGAGTTTATAGATTTTTTAAATAATGAGGAACGCCATTATTCAGACTTTCAAAAGGACATAAAAACCTATCTCGATTTACGTAATCAATTTTTTTCAAATAATCCGCTGTTTTCCAATATCTTTTTTGGAACGGTTTTGCAACCCCCTGTTCATCTGAAAGATGAAATTAAGAAATTACGTACAGAACTTGATATGTTAAATGTACAGCGTTATAAAAATGCACTCAGCAATATTGTTCTAAGAGATGAAGTCAGCGAAGATGAAGCAATAGAATATTTTATAATTTTTCAAGAAATGTTTAATGGATATTTTCAAAGCAAGGCCTATGAGTTTTCCGACTTCAATTCCTTAATTGAAGCTCATGAAATGAAGATGTCAAAAATACTAGATATTATGCTATATGGCATTGTGAAGGAGGACAAATAAAAATGATACTTTTAATGTTAAGACTTTTAAGCGCTATTGTTATTGCATTTTTTGTTGGTAAATTAGTTTCAAAAATAAAACTACCTGAAATTTTGGGATGGTTACTTACTGGTATGATATTGGGTCCCCATGCTTTGGGACTTGTCAACGATGGTGTTTTAAACGCCCAGTGGTATAAGACCATTGTTAATATTTTAGAGTGTGCTGTAGGTCTTTTAATAGGCACAGAGCTTGTTTGGAAACAAATCAAAAAGAGTGGTAAGCAAATTATTATTACCACTTTGACACAATCATTAGGAACATTTTTTGTTGTTAGTTTAGTGTTTGGAATAGTATTTTATTTTACAGGGGTGCCTCTTTATCTTGCAGTTATATTTGGCGGTATTGCTCTTGCCACTGCACCTGCACCAGCACTTTCTATTGTTCGTGAGTTTAGAACAGACGGCCCTGTAACCAAGACCTTAATTCCTATGGCGGCACTTGACGATATGGTTGCAGTAGTTGTGTTTTTTACATCAATTTCCATTATTTCTGCAAATATTTCAGAGCAGCAGGTACCTGCTTATATGATATTATTTGTTGTTCTATTACCTATTATTATAGGAATTGTAACTGGATTTTTTGCAGGGTTTGTACTTAAAAAAGAGCGCTCCTCAGCTAATACAGTTTTATTGTTGATTGCTACATTGCTCATAGCATCAGGCGTAGGATTTATATTTAATAACTTTGTAATGCCAAAGCCTGTGCTTAATTTTATGCTAATAGGTATGTCATTTTCTGCTACCTTTGCTAACATGATTTCAGAAGAACGCTTAAACCAAATTATGTGCTCTTTTAACCCAATTTTAGGGATTGCAATGATTGTTGTAATTTTAAATCTTGGTACTCCTCTTGATTATCATTTAATTTTGGGAGCAGGACTTTTTACAGCAATATATATTCTTGCAAGAGCTATAGGAAAATACAGCGGTGCATACTTTGGGGCAAGTATTACCAAATGCCCAGAAACAGTAAAAAAGTATTTAGGCTTTACATTGCTGCCTCATTCAGGAGTTTCTCTAGTGTTTACAGGCATAGCGGTTTCAGTCTTAACCGGTCCTGCACCTGAATGCGCTAAAATTATACAAGGTACCATTGCAGCAGCAGCCGTAATTAATGAGATCATTGCTGTTATTGTTTCTAAAAAAGCCTTTGAATGGGCAGGGGAATTCAATAAAAAAATTACCTGTGCATAGTATTTGAAAAAATCCAATATAAAATATAAGCGGTAGACAATCTATAAAGAGAACGTCTACCGCTTTTTTGTAGTTATAAAAATCTATGATGATCCCTGAGAATTATATTGAAACATTCTATCGATTACAATTATGAGTTAAATTACTATTTTACAAGCTCTTTATTTTTCGAAATTATAAGCTCTTTTGCAAATTTTAGAAAAAGTTCCGTAGAAAGCGAAAGCTGTTCATTTTTACGTTTTATATAGTAAACATGACGCATTAGTTTAATATCATCAATTATTTCAACTTTACTTAAGAGACCCAGTCTAAGCTCTTGTTTTACTGCGCTTTCAGATATTACTGATACTCCTAAATTATCATATATACTTTGTTTTATTGCTTCAACACTTCCAACTACACATATATTCTTTGAAACAAACTTAAAATTACCCACTTTCTCCAAGTAGGATATTAATGAAGTATTTGGATTGGATATTAGAAAAATTTCATTTTTTATTTCGTTGATAAATATTCTTTTTTTTCTGGCCCATGGATGTTCGTTATTTACAACTATGACAAGTGGATCTTCTAACATAGGCTCACATAATATATCCTGAGTGTCAGAAAAGTAAGGTTGTGAAATTATTCCAAGGGAACAATTTTTATTTAATACACTATTAATTACATTTTTGGTATATTGTACATTATTAACTACAGTAATAAAAGGATATTTTTGTCGGAATAAGAACATTATGTTTGGTAATATATATGTTCCAGGCGTACTAGATGATGTAATAAATATTTCAGACTGCTCCATTAATTTTGCTTGCAGTAAATGTTCTTTTGCATTAATAAAGGTATTGGATATTTGCTGGGCATAAGGTAAAAAGAGATGACCGTCTTTAGTTAACTCAGCTTTTTTTGATTTGCGACTGAATAAACTACAGTCAAGATACTTTTCTAAGCGTTGAATCCTCATGGAAACTGCAGCTTGTGTACAGAACATCTCTTCTGCTGTTTTAGTAAAACTGTTGTTCTTTGATATGAGTAAAAAGGTTTGAAGGGTTTCCAAATCCATTTTTCCGCCTCCTTGATAGAGTATATATAAGTGTAAGTTAATATTATTAATCCGTTTACACATAAATATTATTTATTGTAGTATAAACCATTTTCGATAGAAAGTATATAAATAAATGCTATTACAACAGCTTTTTTATTCGCCTTATAAATATAATTTATGAATATGAGTTTTTATGTTAACTATAAATAATATTTATCATTATCATAATTAAATGTAATTGGCTAATATGAAGTTTTTTCAGTATTATTGAATTATCAAATAGTTAACTTTTGATATAATTTTATATTTTAATAAAGGGGAGATTCAATTTATGGAAACAACAGTTAAAGTTAAAAAGGTAAAAAGTCCTTTTGAGCTTAAAATGCAGTTCTTTGGTTTGCCATTAGCGTTATTAATTTTCGCGATAATTTATACAATGCCAACTCCAGCGGGATTGTCTTATGCAGGAAAGATGGCATTGGGAGTTTTCCTTACAGCTCTAATACTTTGGATTACTGAAAGTATACCTAACTATGCAGTATCCTTATTAGTAATCGTTGCTTTACCACTAACAGGAGCTTGGAGTGAGGCACAAGCTATGGGAGTATTGGGGTATGAAGTAATTTGGCTTACGTTTACAGCCTTTATCATAGCTTCAGGTATGGAAAAAAGTGGGCTAGCTAAGAGAATGGCACTTTATTTAATAACTAAGTTTGGAAAGAGTGTTAATAGTGTACTAATACTTCTTATTATAATCAACTTCTTGATAGCATTTGTTGTGCCATCTACTACAGCTAGAGCGGCTATGATGTTCCCAATAGTACTCTTAGTAGTGGAGGCTTTTGAAGCAAATATTAACGATCCAAAGAATAGCTTTGGAAAATTACTTGCAATACATGGCATACAGGCTAACAACTTATCTACTGCTGCAATTGTCACCGCTACATCATCACAGATTCTTGCAATTAGCTTTATAAAGGATCTCACAGGTCATGATGTTTCTTGGATGGAATGGTTTATCGCATCTGCGCCCATAACAATATTAACTTTAGTTGCAATGTTTTTTATAGGTAAGATGATATTTAAATTACCTAAATCTGAGTCAAAAAAACTTGATTTGACTAAACTTAAGGATGAATATAATAAGCTTGGAAAAATGACTATTACTGAGAAGAAAGCACTTTTAATATTTGCTGTGACTCTAGCTCTTTGGGCAATGGACAGTTTACAGGTTAAACTTTTTGGAGTTCAGTTAAGTCTTGTAATGGTTGCTGTACTATCAGCAGCACTCTTCTTCTTGCCATATATAGGAATCCTACAGTGGAAAGAAGCAAAAATATCATGGAACCTACTAATATTTGCCTGTGGTGCTTACGCTGGAGGTGTAGCTCTTGATGAGACAGGACTTGCAGCTTGGGGATTAAATATTATTTTCAAGAAAATGGGAGTGGAAAATATGAGTTTTACTGCATTATTTGCGGTGTTAATGTTCATAGCAAGTTTTAGTCACTTCCTCTTTACTTCAAAGACTGTAAGAACTATTATACTTATCCCAACTATAATTGGTATTGCAAATGCTACAGGGTATAACCCAGTTGCCTTAGCATTACCTGCGGCATTCTGTATAGCTGATACCATTACATTACCACCTCATAGCAAGGTTAATTTGATTTATTATGGTACAGGATATTTTACAGTACTTGAACAAATGCTTTATGGGATACTGGTATTATTAGCTAAATGGGCAATAATGATTATAGCCTCATTTACATGGTTTAAAATTATAGGAATTGTATAGGAGGGACAAAGGTATGAAAAAAAGGATTTTTTCCCTAATAGCTGTTGTTTTTATTTGCATATTTTCTAATACTGCTTATGCAATGGATTTAGGAAAGCTAGAGAAGGTAGAAGACACACTTACACCTGATGGAAAAAACGCAATAATATCTCAAAAAATTACTGCTGTAACCAATGATAATGGTGAAGTTGCCTTTCCGTTATATAGTAAAAGTAAAATATTAAAGGTAGAAGCAATAAAAGGCAGCATAGCAGAGAAGCAAAAGACGGTAGAATATGGTGATCAAAAATATAACCTGATAATATTTAATGAAAAGAGATCTGAAGTTACTTTTGAAGTGACTATGAATAAAGAGGGTCTTTACGAAGGGAAAAAAGCTAAGTTAGGAGATACTTTCCCAAGTGGTGCATTAACCATAGAGCATAAAGTGGTGAACACTTCTCCAAATGCTATTAAATCATATTCTGCTAAGATAGCTGCACCAAAGGGAAAAGAACTCTTAAATATTGTGAATTATGATGCTGAAGAAGCTTTTGATATAACTGAGAAGGATGGATATGTCTTTGGTGGATTCGACTTTGAGGGTATTAGCGCCGGGCAAGAGACTAAACTAGCTATTAATATTTTTAGTCCTTTGAAAACACACGTAATGGTGGTGTGGGTGGCAGCTGTTATATTGTCTGTAGCCTTTATGGTAAAGAACAAAGATTTGCTTAAGGGTAAGAAGGCTTAAAAGAAAACACCATGAAATTAAAATTTAAATAGTAGGGCGGTATAGATTATGAGAAAAAAACAAGGATTACTTATAATATTGGATGGCTTAGGGGATCGGCCCAACCCAGAATTAAACGGCATGACTCCACTTGAGAGTGCAAAAACGCCTAACTTGGATTATCTTGTTTCAAAAGGAATGTGTGGAAATATTTATCCAATAGCTCCAGGTATAAGAGTGGGTACTGATGTTGGACATCTCCATATATTTGGATACGATAGCAACAAGGTGTATTCTGGAAGGGGACCACTTGAAGCTTATAGTGCTGGAATAAAATTGATGCCAGGGGATGTTGCTTTCAGAGGTAATTTTGCAACTATTGACGATGAATATACTGTTATTGATAGACGTGCTGGTAGAATTCGTAAAGGAACAAAAGAATTAGCAGCTGCAATTAATGGATTAACACTATCCGATGGTACACAAGTATTTGTTAAGGAACTAACTGAGCATAGAGTTGCAATAGTTTTAAGAGGCGAGGACCTAAGTGATAAAATATCCTGCACTGACCCAGGCACTGCAGAAGAAGGAGCAAAGCTTATTATTCCAAATCCATTAGATGGCACAAGTAGCGCAGAAAAAACATCAAAAAATCTATGGGAATTTACAAATCGTGCTTATGAGATTTTAAAAGATCATCCTATAAACAAACAGCGTCATGCAGAAGGGCTAAATATAGCTAATGTTGTAATAGCTAGAGGTGCAGGACAAGAAAAATATATACCATCTATTAAGAAGCTTTATAATATCAAAGCTGCTTGTGTGGCAGGGGATATAACTGTTGGGGGTATCGCAAAGCTTGTGGGAATGGACTACTTTTGTAATGACAGCTTTACTGGAAGTTTTGACACTGATCTAATAGGTAAGGTTGATTTGAGCATTAAACTTCTCAATGAAATGAACTACGATTGGGTTGTGATGCATGTTAAAGCTACGGATTTGGCAGGACATGATAATCTTCCAATTGAAAAAAAAGATATGATTGAAAAAGTGGATAACGCAATTGGAATGATTCGGCAGAAAATCGATCTTAATAAATGTTATATAACAGTTACAGCTGATCACGCCACCCCTTGTGAGGCAAGAGATCACACTGGTGATGGAGTACCAACAATTATTGCTGGTGGAGATGTTCGGAAAGATAGTGTTAAATCTGCTGGAGAATCTCAGTTTATGTCAGGTAGTCTAAACAATTTAACTGCAAATGATATCTTTATGTTGCAGATGGATTTATTAGGTTTTACTGATAAAGTAGGATCATAATTTAGTATATGTTAAACCCTCTGATATGTCAGAGGGTTTATTTATTATAACAGCCTTTCTTGGATATACATTGTGTTATATGATATAATTACATAAAATGGCTTCGTTTTTATATGGGGGGTATAAAATGAAAGGAAGTATAGTTGATAGGCTTGATAAAGTACTGAATAAAACAATTGATAATAAAAAAGTATTTGGTTCCATTGTGGATATTGAATCAACTGACGGGGAGTTTTCATGGATAAAATCTGCAGGTAATATGAACACAGATACTCAATATGCTATAGCTAGTATTACTAAGATGTATACTACGGCGGTTATTATAAAGTTAATAGAACAAGGACGACTCACCTTAAGCCACACTATGGATAAATTTTTTTCTAAAGAATATCTTGCTGGCTTACACATCTATAAAGACAAAGAATATTCTTCTACCATTACAATACTGCAATTATTGTCTCATACAACGGGGTTACCAGATTCCACAACAGAAAAAAATAAAAATGGAAAAACGTACTTTGATGAAGTGTTTGAAAAAGATAATGAATTAACTTTTGAAAAGGCACTTCAAAGGACTAAAACTTTAAGGTCTCATTTTATAAATGGCACAAAAGGAAAAGCTTTTTATTCAGATATTAATTTCGATTTACTTGGAGAAATTGCAAAGATAATCACTCACAAAGAACTGAAAGATATTTATAATGAGTTTATCATACAACCATTGGAATTAGAGAACACTTTTTTATGTGAAACAACAAGTGTTTTTGCACCAATTTATTTAAATGAAAAACCTTTAAATCGTCCTTTAACTGTGGCATCTGCGGGGGCATCCGGAGGTATTATTTCCACAGCACAAGATACAATGAAATTTTTGAAAGCATTTTATACCGGTAAGCTTTTTAAAGAAACATATTTTCCTATACTTTATCAATGGAATAGAATTCAATGGTTTCCGTTAGAATATGGTGTTGGTATGATGAGATGTAAAATGTCAAGATTAATGTCACCGTTCTTTCCAGCTCCTGAAATAATAGGACATTCCGGTTCCACAGGCACATTTGCTTTTTATTGCCCAGCTAAAAACTTATTTATAACAGGAACAATTAATCAAATAAACAAACAACCTTTTCCGTTGATTTATTTATTGTTAAACTGTTTCGATTAGATTACCCGTTGTTAGATACATGTATTATTCATTATTTTATGAAGGTGGGAGACTGGTATGAAAAAAATAGATTATTTATGTTATTTTATAGTTATATTGACATTAATTACTGCATTAGTTGGTATATTCTATTCAACGGGAGGGAGCAGGTTTGTTGTTCAGAATATATACGGAGAAATCATTGAATTGTATGGTGATGGAATCTATAAGTATAATTCTGTTTTAAAGGCAGGAGGAAATAAAGGAACAGACCTTATGACGTTAATTGTGGCAATTGTTTTTGCATTTTTCACTGCATTAAGTAAAAGTTCTGCTAAATATAAGTTTTGGCAGGCAGGTGCACTGGCAGGACTTCTCTATTATTCATCATGCTTGGCTTTTGGTGTTACATTTAACAGACTATTTCCAATCTATGTATTGTTATTTTCCTCTTGTTTGTTCGCCATGATATTCTTGATAAATGGATTAATTAAAGAAGACAATTTACCTCAGTCACTTAAAGATAAAAGTTTAAAAGGAACAGCTATTTTTTTAATGGTAAGTGGAAGTTCTGTTTTAGTGTGGTTAGAATTTATTTTACCAGCTGTTATTACTGGGCAGCCACTGTCTATTATAGAGATATATACAACAGAGCCTACTTTTGTATTGGATTTAGCTATAATACTACCAACTTATTTAGGTTGTGGCATTGCCTTACTAAAGAAAAAAACTATTGGTTATAAACTTACACCTGTTTTGTTGACTTTTATTACAATAATCGGATTCACTGTAATTGGACAAAATGTTTTTCAAACCTCTATGGGTATTGACATTCCTATAAGAGAACTTATTGGTTTAGTTATTTCCTTTGTTGTATTAGGCATTATAGCAACTATTCTAAATGCTAAATTTATGAAATATATAATAAAATGAATAGGAGAAAAGATAGTTTATGCAAAACAATAAAAACTCTTTTACTAACTTACGGATTTTCAAGTGTAAGTAATTTTAAATAATTGGCAATAATTATATTATATAATGGTATTTTGAGTAATATAAATAAATTAACAGAATGTAAGAGAGGATTTTATTATGTTTAATTACGTTTTAACTTGTTGTTCAACAGCAGATATGACCTATGATTATTTTAGTGAGAGGAATATTCCCTTTGTCTGTTTTCATTATATTTTAGATGGAGAAGAGTATCCGGATGACTTGGGCCAAACTATTTCTTTTGAAGAATTTTATAGTAAAATTGCAGCAGGAGCAATGCCTACAACCTCTCAGGTTAATGTGGGGCAGTATATAGATTTTTTCGAACCCTTTTTAAAAGAGGAAAAAGATATTCTTCACGTTTCCTTTTCTTCTGGTTTATCAGGATCCTACAATTCTGCTACTATTGCAAGAGAGGAACTTTTATCAAGGTACCCGGATAGAAAAATCTTTATAGTAGATTCCTTGGGAGCATCTTCAGGCTATGGATTGCTTGTAGATATGGCAGCGGATATGCGGGATAATGGAGCTAGCCTTGAAGAGGTGTATGCCTTACTAGAGGAGAAAAAACTTAATGTACATCATTGGTTTTTCTCTACAGATCTTACCCACTATAAGCGAGGTGGGCGTATATCAGCCACATCTGCCACTGTGGGAAGTTTACTTAATATTTGTCCACTATTAAATGTTAATAAAGAAGGAAAGCTTACTCCACGTAAAAAGATTCGCGGTAAAAAACGTGTAATAGGGGAGATTGTACGCATGATGGAGATTCACGGGGAGGCAGGTATAAATTACTCTGGAAAATGCTTTATTTCTAATTCGGCATGCTATGAAGATGCACGTAAAGTAGGGGATTTAATCGAGAAAAAATTTCCGTCACTTAATGGTCCAGTGATGATAAATAATATTGGAACTGTAATTGGTTCTCATACGGGCCCTGGAACAGTAGCACTTTTCTTTTTCGGGAATAAAAGAGAAGAGCTGTGAGTAGCTCTTCTTTTGTTATGTAAGGCTATTGTTTCTTAGAAGCATATTGGCTTTTTGCTCCCTAGAGCATATCTATTTTTGATAATAATTACCTCTACCCAAACCCTCCAATTTAACATCAGCATTAACTTGTATTTTTGAGTTGCATACAATCTGGTTCCAATCAGTATCTTTACCACGTCCGTATTTTGCTGCAGCATCTCTTCCAAGTTCAAGACAATCAACTTTATAATCATTTTGCATTTTTTCAATAAATCTATGACATATACTTTCAACGTGCTCAGCCATATCATGCTCAAATTTTTTCATAACTTCTGGACTTATAAGGAGATTTTCATATAAAGTATTGGATACTATAGTTCCTTTTATTGTTAAATTTATTGTAAATATATAATTATCATCTTGCTTTTCAACCTTTACTTTTCTTTTTGAAATAGCTTCATAATCTGTATATTTTTTTAAGCTTTGCTGTAATGTTAATATTCCTCTAACTTTATTTTCTCTTAGTAAATTCATAACACGTGCGTCCTGCACAGCAATCTTTTCTATCATTTTATCTTTTTTAAACAATGCCATACCTGTAATTACCGGCTTTTCATCTATTATTTCAATATATGGAAGTACAAAATTTCTCCCTTCTGCATCCATTCTTACATAAATATCCATCAATTTATAATTGCTAGAAAAAAAGTTACTATTTACAGAATTTTTAATTTGTGATGCTATATAATCTCCTGCACTTGGAAAGCCTTCAATTTTAGTATCTAAAACATTAGATGCTTTTCCTTGTGTTATAACTACTAATCCAGTGTCATTACTTCCAGGATTTGCGAAGGTTATATCTACAAAAGTATTTATTCCAAGCCGTGCATAATCTTCTCCTAATAGTGTAACTTTTCGCAGTGCTACAAGAGATTTATTAGGGGTACGCAGTTGTCTATCTTCTCTTGCATTGCCTAAAGACATAGAAGTTCCACTGACAACTCTTCTAGAGGTTTCTTCATGATCGAAATATGTATAAGCAGTATAATCTGAGATGTACTCCTTTGATTCACCGCTACCCTTAGTTAAGTCTATAGATGAGGCAGAAGGAATATCAAGGAACTCTATGGGAACATAAGTTATTCCAAATTTATAATAAAAATATAGAGAGATTGAGCAAATCACAATAAAAATAAATTTTTTATTTGACATAATTATTACTCCTTATAAGGAATTGTGAAGTGATTTTTTAATTATTATTTGAAGAAGATTTATTTTTAATGAAAGTTAAAAATGCTATTAATGATATAAAAAAGATATTAAAAAGCGTTGATATTGGCACCAAAGAGTCCATTATCTTTTGTTTGATAGAGACATTCAAAAATAATAAAGATAATAAAAACACTATAGGAAGAAGGTATATACATATTTTTTTTCTATTTATGCTAGTTAAATCATTCATAATGAAAGTTGAAAAATAATAGTTGGTAGAAATTAATTTAAACACAACTATGCTCCATAAAAACATAAATATGGCCCTAAAGTTATTTACTATTGGTATTTGAACACTTTCTGCAACCATTATGAAAGAATAAATATTTTTAGGAACTATATCAGAGCCTAAGAAAAATATTGTAATAAAAACAACCCAGGTATATATAATTGTAGTTAGTGCTACTGCTTTTAATCCACAACTCTTCATGTTAGTATTACTTTTAACGAAGGGATGAATCAAAAGAAATAGTTCAATATTAGAAAATCCGTAAGCTGTTTCTTTGCTTGCCTTCAGTATATTTATTATTCCAACGTTAAAAGCAGGCATAACATTTTTAATATTTCCATATTTTAAAGCTAAGAATGAAAAGGATAAGGTGCATACAGTAATATAAAATGCAGTTTCATTAATCTTTCCTAATACCTTTAGTCCTTTATAGGCTGTATATGCGGATACTCCAATAGTTATAATACCGATTTTTATTTTATCTAAAAATGATAAAAAATATACTAAGGAAATGCTAATAAAATCTGATGTAACAGTTCCAGTATACATAAAGAAGGGTATAAAAAAGATAAAATTAAAAATACTACCAATTAGTTTGCCAAGATATTTTTTATTTAATTCTAAAATAGTAGACTTAGGATGTTTCTTAATAATATAGCTTCCAATAAGCACGATATATAGTGGATATATACATCCTAGTAAAGCGGATATCCACGCATCTTGTTTAGCTATTTTTATAAGAAGATAAGGTAACTTTAAAAAGTAAGCCCCCATTGTAATACCAAATAGTAGAAAAGTTACTTGACTAGATGTTAAAAGGTCGTTATTTTGTTTATTCATTTTTTTTCACCATTTTCTTCATGAAGTTACCTTTTCGCCTAGGGTTATCATTGGGGATAGCTTCTGGTCTTTTCTTCATATTATATAGTGGATATCTTACGAAAGTATCTTCCATATCATTTTTATTAAAACTCAAATAGGGAACACCAAAACTTTTTAATGAGTAAAGATGGACTAAAATAATGTACCACCCTGCTACTATTCCTAACAATCCAGCCATGTTGGCAAATATTAGCATAGGAAATCTAATAAGTCTTATAGCAAGAGACATTTGATAATTTGGTATTAAAAATGTAGCAATAACAGTAGCCCCAACAACAAGAAGGGTTGTTGGACTTACTATTTTAGATTGTACAGCAGTATTACCTATGATTATACCTCCTACTATACTTAAAGTTTGTGCAATTTTACTAGGAAGCCTTAAGCCGCCTTCTCTCAGAAACTCTACCATGAGTTCCATGGCCAGTATTTCTAAAAATGGTGTTAATGCTATACCTTTTCTAAATTGAACTATTGGATTAATAAAATTAGTAGGTATAAGTTCAACGTTGTAAGATATAACGCTTAAATACAATGGAGGAAATGTTATGATAATAAATATAGCAATAAAACGAACAAGCCTTCCAAAGGATGCAACTAAGGGTCTTGTATAATAGTCCTCTACACCTTGGATAAATTCGATAAATAGTGAAGGAACTGTCATAACATAAGGTGTTCCATTCAATAAAATAGCAATTCTACCTTCCATTAAATTTGCTTCCACAACATCAGGTCTTTCTGTAGTGTAAAATTGTGGAAAGATTGAGTATTTATTATCCTCCATATACTGTCCCATCATCCCCGTATCAGTAACGTAATCCACGTCTATCAGATTAATTTTACGTATTACCTCATTAACTATATCTTTATCTGCTATGTCATCAATATAAACTACTGACAAGGATGTTTGAGAACGTCTTCCTACAACAAAAGATTCCACTACTAAGTTTTTATCTTTTATATTTCTTCTTAATATACTTAAGTTTGTTTCTAACCTTTCAACAAATGCTTCTCTTGGTCCTCTAACAGCTGTTTCATTTATAGAATCTTCAATAGAGCGATATTCACCACCTACAGTATTGACTATAATAAAGCTTTGAATTTGATCAATAAGTATAACGGTTTTTCCGGATTTAATTTCTTCAATAGCTTTATTAATATCTTTTTCTACAACGGTACTGCACATGGGAATGTATTTTTTGCATATAAAATCTGGAGTGTTTTCACCTGGAGTTAGGTCTATGTCCACATGAAGCATTAAAGGATTTAATACATCTCTATCAAGAATATTTCTATCTATTAAAGCGTTTTTGTATATAATTGCACAATTTAAAAATGAAGAACTTTTTCCAATATAAAAGTTTTTTATTTCTACAGGGCTTTTAGTACCTATTTCCTGCAAAATAAAGTCAATATTTTCTTGAAGAATATTACTCATCATATATCACCTATTAGTAGATTTTTGACAAGTACCTTAATTTTATTCATATGAATTGCTATTGTAGTTGTAATAAATATATAAATAATTTTTTGAAATAATATTATTTACACAGGTATATTCTTTAGAACAGAAGAAACAATATTATTACAAATAAGTTTAATTAGGAGGAGTTATGATTTTACTTTTTTCAGTGGATAATAATTGGAACATTGGATACAAGGGGGATTTATTATATAAAATATCTGAGGATCTAAAAAGGTTTAGAAAGTTAACAGAAAACAATATTGTTATAATGGGAAGAAGAACCTTTGAATCCTTGCCAGATAAGAAAGCACTTCCTAACAGGATAAATATTGTGATTACTGAAGATAAGGCATATAAGGGTCGTAAAGGTGATAATATTATAATCGTTAACTCCATAGAAGAATTATTTTCTGTATTAAAAGAAATAAATCCTAATAATGAAACAGAAAATTTCGTTATAGGGGGAGGTAATATTGCAAGACAGATAATGCCATACTGTACCAGAGCTTATATAACTAAGATATTGAAATCCTTTGAAAAGGCAGATACTTCCATGCCTAATTTGGATTTGCTAGAGGATTGGAAGATAGTAAAAGAATCGAAAATATATAAGCAAGAAGATGTAGAATATAAATATGTAGATTATGTTAAAGTTACTTAAGGATTTGCTAAAGGTATGTTTTTAATCGAGTATGTAATGAATAAAAGCATCAGGAATTGGTCATTTAAAACCATTCCTGATGCTTATTTATTGTAATATTAGTGGCCGTGTTCCTTTTCTGCAGCTTCTGCCTCAGCTTTTGTTTTATGAACTGTACCATGTGGGTGCTGAGGTGGCGCATAGATAGAGTACAATTTAAGTGGTATATCACCTGTGTTGATTATATTGTGCCATGTACCAGCAGGTATCATGATAGCGAAGTCATCAGAGACCCTTCTTTGAAAATCTAGCTTATCTTTTCTATTACCCATTTTAACAATACCTTGACCTTCTTCGATACGTAGAAATTGATCAAGATGGGGATGAATTTCTAAACCTATGTCCTCGCCAGGGTTGATACTCATCAAAGTAACTTGTAAATGTTCTCCTGTCCATAAAGCTGTGCGGAAAGTATTGTTTTGCTTTGTAGCCTCATTAATATTAACCACAAAGGGTTTTGGTCCATAGTCCTTCAATTCAATTAAATCAGCATCCTCCATTTCATCATTAAAAGGCATATACTGATTAGTATTATACATTGGTGTATTAAAGCAGTAAGAACATGGACAAGTATTATACATTGGCATATTCATGAAATAGGGACATGGATATGTTTTATAATCATTATACATAGTGCTCATTCCTTTCATATATTTATAGAATTATCATATGCCATATTTTTGAAGAATGTGATTCTATTTACAGCAATGCTATAGCATTTAAATTTAAAAAATTAGGGCACTCTTTATGCAGAAACAAGTAAAGCAAGAGAGTACCCTTAGAAGGGGAATTTGTTGAAGTTACAAAAGAAGATAACGAGATAATCTCAGCAGTACTAGAACTGCCAAGGGAAGGTGCACCAGCTAAGATGATGCCCTTGATAGTATATAAGGGAAGAGTGTATACAATGTCATCTACAACAATTGACTCTGAAGATGGAAAAAAACTTTTAGGAGAGAAACTTGGAACCACTAAAGGCAATATAGACCAAAGGAGTAAGCAAGAGGAGTATTCAAAAGAATTTGCTTCTACACTAGGAATTCAAGATGTATATACTGTTAAAGGTTATGATAAGGACTTTAGGATAATGACTTATTTAGAGAATGATGATGGAACTTCATACCCGCAGTTTTATGACTGCCTAAATGGAATAACTGTAAAAAATGGAGCAGACATTTTTGGTAAGTTGAATATAAAAGGAAATATTATTTTATAAATTTAGTACAGTAATAAAGGATGTAAAATATTGGTTAATACGAACCCTATCATAAAAAGCCCATATAATAATTATAGAGAAATTCTAGGAGTGTGTTATTACGAGCATAATAAGCAAGGTGTTATACAAAATTGCTATTGAAGGGGGAGGAGTAGTTCAAAAGAGATTTAATAAAGATACGAAAAATTCAAGGAAGGTAAGCGAAGGAGTATTACTTAAAATATTAAGGATGAGCCGTAAGAGCGAAATCGGAATTAAGTTTAACTTTGGAGATATTAAGTCTGCTGAGGATTTTAAAAAACAGGTTCCATTAACTGAATATAAGGATTATGAAAACTATATAGAGCGTATGGCAGATGGGGAAAAGAATATTTTAACGGGGGCGAATGTGGAGTACTTTGGACATACCTCTGGAACTACAGGAAAACAAAAGCTAATTCCTGCTACTAAAACTAGCAGAAAGGTTGCTTCAAAATATATGGCTTTACTTTCTAATAAGATTTGTTATGACAATTTTAAAGAAAGATGGAATTATGGAAAAGGATTAATGATTACAGATATACTTATGACAACTTACACTAAGGGAGGAGTGCCTATGTGCTCTGCTACTTCTGGGGGCATGAATGGTATAAGATATATACTGCCATATTTATACACCTCTCCAATTGAAGTCATGAAAATAAAGGATAAAGAAGCAGCACTTTACCTACATCTATTATTTGCATTAAAGGAAAGCAGCCTTTTATATATCAGCGGGATTTTTATTTCTAATGTACTAGACTTATTTAGAGTTTTAGAAAGTAAACATGAAGATCTAGTAAGGGATATAAGAAGAGGACGTATAAATAGTAATTTAAATATTGATGAAAGTACTAGAAAAAATTTAAATAAGCTTATTTCTCCTAATGCCAATAGAGCTGATCAATTAGAAGGGGAATTGAAAAAAGGATTTAAGGGTGTAGTTAGAAGAATATGGCCAAACCTATCATATATAGCTACAGTAACTGGAGCAAACTTTTCTATATATGACGATAAAGTAAATTATTATACCGATTCCTTACCCATTTACTCTCCAGCCTATGCTGCTACAGAAGCCATGATTGGAATTAACCCCTACGTAAACAAGATAAGATATGTAATCATTCCTGATACTGCTTTTTATGAATTCATCCCTATTAGAGATGGGATTGAAGATATACAACATGTCCTTTGCTTAGATGAATTAAAAGTAGGGGAGAAGTATGAAGTAGTTATTACTAATTACGCAGGACTTTATAGGTATAGAATTGGCGATGTGATTAAGGTAGTTGATTTTTATAATAATTGTCCAGAAGTTGAATTTTTATATAGGAAAAATCAAGTGTTGAATATGGTATCTGAAAAGACCAATGAAGAGCACTTAACCAGTGCCATAAGAAGTACAGTAAAAAAATTAAACTTAAATCTAGTAGACTATACAACAATGCCGGATAATTCAATTTCACCCGGTAGATATGTTTTTTATTTTGAGTTTAAAAGTACTATACCTAACTCAAAGGTTGAATTGTTAGAAGAAACATTAGATAGTGAAATTAAAAATTCAAACCTAGCTTACGACAGAGCTAGGAATAATAAGAAGTTAGCTAGGGTAAAAGTAGTGCTTTTAAAACCAAACACTTTTAATTTTGTAAAGGAATTTCAATTAAGCAAGGGAATATCAAAAAATCAAATTAAGATTCCAAGGGTTTTAACTAATAATAAAAATATCTTAAATATCATAAATAAAAATAGAACATAAGAGTAATAACAGAAAAAGCAGCAGAAATGGTTTTTTATATAGCCAATTTTTGCTGCTTTTATATGGTGTAATGCATGTATTGCCATCATTATAAAAATTTGCCAGCTATCTTTGTATGGAATATAATTAAGATAAAAGTGTTATCACAGGAGGGTTTTATGTTAAAAGCTTTACAAGTAAGAAATCTTACAAATTGGATAAAGGTATTTACATATGTTTCCGCTACGGTATTATTAATAGCCAATAATACCTTTGATAAATTGACATATCTAATACCTATTTTAATAGTTATATTTTTTATTAATTACTGGAGAGATAATTTCTTGGTTTCTAACAACAAGCCCATTCACCATATATGGATAAGCATTGCACTTGAACTGATGCTTATTATATCAATTAGTTTTATAGATAAAAACGACATAAACCTTCTTTTGTTTTATATTTGTGTATCCTCCACCACTATAATACATCCCTTTAGGTATTCCATTTCCTTAGTGGTTGCTTATATTGCATCCATGTTTTTTATTTATGCCATGAAAAATGGTTTTACTAGTTTAACGAAATCAATTATTCCAATGGTTTTTAATTATGGTGTTTCTATAGCCTTTGTAGTGGGGATGAGTTATCTTGTTAAGCTTCAAATTCGTGAAAAAGAAAAGCTAGGCCATATGAATGACGAGCTTGAACAAGCCTACAAGAAGCTAATTGAAAATTCTGCTGCGTCACAAAAACTTTCAGTGGAGCAGGAAAGAACTAGAATGGCTAGAGAAATCCACGATACCCTTGCTCATACGCTGACTACGTTAATCGTCCAGTTGGAGGTTTGCAAGAAACTAGCGGCGTTAGATCCTTCTAGATTACCTACTGAGTTGGAAAAAGCTCAAGAATTATCAAGAAGTGGATTTAATGATGTGAAGCGCAGTATAAAGGCACTAAGACCTCAAGCCATGGAAGAAAAATCTTTTTTTGCTTCCGTAGCCTCAATTGTCAATGAAACCATGGAAAGTACAAATGTACATATAACTTTGGATAATCTACTTTCAAAGGATATAAAACTTCAATCACAAATTGAAGTTGCATTGTTTAGGGTTATACAAGAAAGCATCACTAATGCCATTAGACATGGGCAGGCTGATGAAATTAAAATACATATAAAAAAAGATAATAGCTCCCTTAAGCTCTGTATTGTTGATAATGGTGCAGGGTGTATAAATATAAAGAAAGGATACGGTATGAAGGGAATACAGGAAAGGATTGAGGGTTTGAATGGAAGAGTGGAGTTTTCAAGTTCTCAGGGTAACGGCTTTAAAACAGAGGTATCAATTCCTTATGAGGTGGTGTAGAAGGTGAAAATTAAAATAATGATTGTAGATGATCAGCGATTGATGAGAGAGGGGCTCAAGACCATATTGGATTTAGAAGAGGATTTGACTGTAGTCCAGTTGGGCGAAAATGGAAGAGATGCCTTAGATAAAATTCCTAGTGTGCAACCTGATGTACTTCTGATGGATATACGTATGCCTATTATGGATGGTGTGGAATGTACAAGAATTATTAAACAACAGTATCCTGATATCAAGGTATTAATTTTGACTACCTTTGATGATGACGAGCTTATTATTGATGCATTAAAAAATGGTGCAGTGGGATATATTCTTAAGGATTTTTCTTCTGAAAAGTTAGTTGTAGCCATTAAAGATGTTTACAATGGAAATTTCATCATGCAGCCCGAAATTGCAGCAAAGGTAATTTCCCGCATTTCTGGGAAAGCAAAAGAATCGGTTTGTTATAATACAGATGCAGGATTAAATATTAACTTAGACCTTACTGACCGAGAAAAAGATGTGCTAAAGCTAGTTGGAAAAGGGATGGCTAATAAAGAAATAGCAAACAAGCTATACATCTCTGAGGGAACTGTTAAAAATTATATTAGTAATCTTTATAGTAAATTAGAAATTGATGATAGAAGCAAATTAACAATATATGCAATTAAAAATCAATATATATGACTCGGGTCATATGCGATTATGACTTAACTTATTACCCCAGGCAGATGTGTAGAAGCCTTCTAAGGTTTACAATTAGAATATAGAAGATTGTAGATATTAGGAGGTTTTATTATGTTAACCACTTTAGAGATATTAATTATAATAGCAAATATACCGCTACTTGTGTGGCACTTATTACCTGTTAAGCGGGTGCCAAGGTTTCTCGACTTTATGCCTTTGACTTCAGTGATTTTTCTAGTAATTCACCTTTTTATAGATAATGAGCCTGTAAGGCTGCGCATGATTCCACTTTATATATTCACAATTACAATGTTTTTAGTTACAATGTCAAAGATATTTAACCATAACCCTAACCAGCCAAGACGTAGAGCAGTAACAGTAATAGGTCGTATGTTTGCTTTATTCATGCTATCAATATGCGTACTGATTCCAACTGTAGTTCTGCCTCTTAAGCCACTACCAGAACCAACAGGTAATTTTAATGTAGGTACTGTGGTACTCGATTTTACAGATGAAAATCGTGTTGAGACTTTTTCAAAAGAAGAGGGGAAATCCCGTAAAATTGCCGTTCAATTTTGGTATCCTTCAGACAAGACAGATTCAAAGATTTTATATGATATCAGCGGTGCACCAATTTCTAAATCCCAAAAGAATTACCCTGTTTTGATATTCTCCCATGGTGCTTTTGGTATGCGTATGAGCAATGCTTCAACATTTAGGGAACTAGCTAGTCACGGATACATTGTTACTAGTATTGATCACACCTATCAAGCATTTTATACTGCTTTTGAAGATGGAAAGGGTATTCCTGTGAATATAGATTTTTTAAATACTGCAATAGGGGTTTCAAGAGATGGCCTACCTGCAGAGGAGACATTTAAAATCACCCATGACTGGTTGGATTTAAGAACAGCAGATATAGAGCTTGTAATAGATAGTTTAAAATCAGAAGAGTTTGGAAGGTCAGGAGAATTCTTAAAGGGACATATGGATTTGACTAAGATAGGACTTTTCGGTCATTCCCTAGGAGGCGCTGCTTCGGCACAGGTTTCTAGAGAACGTGATGATGTAAAAGCAGCAATTATTATTGATGGAACAATGATAGGAGATATTATTGGATTAAATAGGGATAAAAAAGAAATAATTACAGATAAGAGTTTTGATAAACCTCTTATGTTAATGTATGGTTCTTTATTTCAAGAAGAGGAAGCAAAAGCGACAAGTTATCTGCCAAACATCAATGCCTTTAATAATTCAACTAATGCAGCATACTCTTTATGTATAAAGGGTTCTGGACATTTAAACTTTACAGATTTGCCTAGAATATCACCTTTCCTAGCAGGAATGCTTGGAGTTGGAAGCATAGATTCCTTTAAATGTATTAAAATTGTTAATGACTATACCCTAAACTTCTTTGATAAGCATATTAAAGGGCAGTCTTCACCTTTGTTAGATGGAAGTGCAAGTAGTAATGAAATTGAATTTAGTAAGAGGGTTCCTAATACTGTTGGTAAGAAATAAAGAAAGCAGGGATATAAATGAAATTAATAATACATGACCTAGAAGAGGAAAGACTAAAAGAACTATTACGAGGAAAAATGGATGATATTAAAATAATATCTGACGATGGAAGCATAAATAATTGCATCGGATGTTTTGGATGTTGGATAAAAACACCTGGTACTTGTGTTATACGTGATAAATATGGGGACATGGGAGAATATATATCAAAATGTCAGGAGCTTATTATCATTAGCCAATGTTTTTATGGTGGGTTTAGCCCCTTTGTAAAAAAAGTGTTGGATAGAAGCATCTCCTATGTACATCCATATTTTGAGATTAGAAATGATGAAATGCATCATAAAAGGCGATATGATAATAATTTTGACTTAAAGGTATGTTTTTACGGTGAAAATATAACAAAGCAGGAAAAACAAACGGCAGAAAAATTAGTTAAGGCAAATGGAGTTAATTTAGATTGCAATGTTAAAAAAGTTACCTTCCTTAAAGATATTTCAGAAATTCAAAGATGGGAGGAGTGTTAGTATGAAAATAGCCTTAATTAATGGAAGTCCAAAAGTAAAATATAGTTCATCAGAGTGCGTTTTACAGGCTTTAAAGTCCATATTACCTAAGGAACATGAGGTTATGGAATATCATTTTAGAATGTCAAATTTAAGTGAATTTAATTTAGAACAAATAAGGGAGAGCGATATATTAGTATTTGCATTCCCCCTATATGTAGATGGAATCCCTTCACATTTGATAAATTGTCTTTACCAAATAGAAAGATTTTTTAATACAAAACCTCTGAGGGAGATAACAGTTTATGCTATTGTTAACTGCGGATTTTATGAAGGAAAGCAAAATGTAATTGCCTTAGAGATGATAAAAAATTGGTGTGAAAAAACAAAGCTTAATTGGGGCCAGGGAATTGGTATTGGAGGAGGGGGAATGCTTCCAATGTTAGCAGGACTTCCTGATGGAAAAGGTCCAAAAAAGAATTTATCCAAAGCTTTAAAGACTATTGCAAATAGTATCGCCATAGGTGTCACAGAAGATGATATATTTATTTCTCCTAACTTTCCAAGGTTTGCCTATAAGTTTGCAGCAGAAATGGGATGGCGTAAGCAAATAAAAGAGAACGGATTAAGAGGAAAGGATTTATTTATAAAGAAGTAATTTATGGAATATATAGTGTATAGAGTATAATAAATTGTCAGAAGTAGAAAATAAAAGGGATAAAAATATAGTAGGATATAAAAAAAGATATTAAGAAAGGAGATACCATGACAGAGGAAAAAACAATATTAGAAGCAGGATGGAATCTAGATAATAGTTATGCTTGTCTGCCACAATCATTTTTTACCAGCCAAAATCCAACTCCTGTACGATCACCGAAATTGATTATTCTTAATAATCCTTTAGCTATATCGTTAGGATTAAAGGTAGAAGAATTACAAAGCAGTGATGGAGTAGCGATGCTTGCAGGGAATAAAATTCCAGAGGGCGCTTCACCACTAGCTCAAGCTTACGCAGGGTATCAATATGGAAATTTTACCATGCTAGGAGACGGCAGAGCTGCATTACTTGGTGAGCAAATCACTCCCCAAGGTGAGAGGTTTGATATTCAGCTCAAGGGCTCTGGTAGAACTCCATACTCCCGCGGAGGAGATGGTAGAGCGGCACTTGGGCCAATGCTAAGAGAATATATCATAAGTGAAGCCATGTATGCACTTGGCATTCCTACTACCCGAAGTTTAGCGGTAGTTACAACAGGCGAATCTATAATTCGCGAAACAGAGCAACCTGGTGCAATTCTAACTCGCGTAGCTTCTAGCCATTTGCGTGTGGGAACCTTTCAATACGTTTCTCAGTGGAGAAGTGATGAGGAACTCAAAATCTTAGCTGACTACACATTACAAAGACACTTTCCAGAATGTAAAGATAATGAAGATAGATATCTTTGCCTGCTTAAGGAAGTAATTAAGCGACAGGCTCAATTAGTTGCTAAATGGCAATTAGTTGGCTTTGTTCATGGAGTAATGAACACTGATAACGTGACAATAAGTGGAGAAACCATTGATTATGGCCCTTGCGCCTTTATGGATACTTATGACCCAGGGACGGTATTTAGTTCTATAGATATGTATGGACGATACGCCTATGGAAATCAGCCTAATATTACAGCGTGGAATTTAGCTACATTTGCTGAAGCACTATTGCCACTGCTCCATGAAAAGGAAGAGGAGGCTGTGGACATAGCACAAGATGCCATTGCAGATTATGCTGATTTATATAAAGATAATTGGCTCAAAGGAATGAGAGGAAAGTTAGGAATATTTAATGAAGAGCCAGAGGATGAAAAGCTAATAGCTAATCTTCTTAGCATGATGCAAAAGTATCGTGCAGACTACACAAATACCTTTCGTGCGTTGACTTTTGATAAGCCAGAGGATACATCATTGTTTGGAAATGAGGATTTTACAAAATGGTATGAGCATTGGAAAGCTAGATTAAGTAGACAACAAGAAGGGAAGGATTCCTTCCAAGAGTTAATGCGTAGCTTTAACCCTGCAGTAATTCCTCGTAATCATAGAGTAGAGGAGGCATTAGAAGCTGCGGTAAAGGGAGGAGATTATAGTGTGATGGAGAGACTTTTAGATGTTTTGGCATGTCCTTATGTATATTCAGATAAACAAGATGATTATGCTGCACTTCCAAGAAAATCAGAGCGTCGCTATAGAACCTTCTGCGGTACGTGATAATTAATAGACATTGATGCTGTTTATGGTAAGCAGCGTTAATGTCTATTTTAATAAGTTTATTGTAATCTATAAAAGCATGGTTTAGAAATTTAAAGTAATAATAAAGTTTATTTGTTGAGATTAAAGCACATGGACCTTAACCTAGATATAAATAATTTAAAATTATGATATAATTGTAGTCTTGTCTAAAATTGCATCATAAGAACGGAGGTAAAGGTTAGTGGGAAAAATTAAAAATTTGAGCTTTAAATTATTATTTGGAAATTTAATATTGCTAATTGGAATAATAATATCTGTATCACAATTCTCAAAGTTCTTTGGGGTGGAAAATAGCCTATTAGGCGTTGGGGTTATAACTGCCATACTCATGTGTGGTGTTATTGAAATAGATTTACCTATTAAAGATTCTATTATGGCCATTATAGTATCTTTAATGCTTATGGGTATTTCAGCTTATTTAAGCAGGTTAAATCCTTTAATAGGTGTAGTGATCAATTGTATAACTGTATTTCTTATAACATATATATTTGCTAATAAGGAAAATACAAAAACTTTTTTGCCTTTCATACTATGCTATGTATTTTTAGAGGGTAATCCAGTAACTATTGAAAAACTGGCCCTTAGAGTAGTCGGGACTTTGGTTGGGGGAATTCTTATTGCCTTAGCTTATTATGCAACTCATAAAAGAGTGTATGGGTTTAAATATAATAGCTTATATGAGCAATTGACATCAATAGATAAACATTCTTTACAGTTTAATTTTGCTTTTAGGATGGCGGTAGGAGTAGCCGCAGCAATGCTTTTAGGGAATTATTTTAGCTTAGAAAAATCTATGTGGATAAGTATTACGGTAATGTCATTAACACAGCCCTATCTTCATCAAACAAAGGAAAGAATTAAGTATAGAGTATTCGGAACTATTTTAGGAACTCTAATTTTTGTAGTAATATTTAACTTTATAGTACCCAAAAATTTAAGCACCTACGTACTGTTATTTTTAAGTTATATTTATACTTTTATTAAGGAATATAAAGTGCAAATACTCTTTATAACTATAAATTCCTTAGGAGCGTCCATGATATTATATAATATGCATGTATCAGCCTCTATGAGAATAGGCTTAATATTAGTAGGTACTGTCATTGCCTTTATTGTGAACAAAGGCTTTTATAATAAATTTAATAAGAAAGAAGATCTTGCTTTGCAAGTATAAATAAATATAAATAAAAGTATTATCTATCAACTTATAAATGATAAATAATACTTTTATTTTGGTAAAATTTAATGTTCTACTAAATTATCTAAGGGTACTTCTTGTTTGTTTTCTGGATGGTCGAGGTAATGGATTTTAGCTGTGTTATTATTGTCATTTACAGCTTCAAGATAAACTGGTGTACCATTATAGGTTACTGTAATCATATCTGAAGAAGCAATAATATTTTTTGCACGTTGGTTATTCATAATAAATACCTCCTTAGTAATATAAACAATTATATTATACCCAGCAAGCTTATAAGTAACCCGAAATTCTTATAATTTATTTCGCAAAACAGATATAAAACCATCCAATATTTTATGACTAAAAACAAATTCTTTACCCGTATAAAATTTCAAAGCGTTGTCATTGCCATTTGAAACAAAGATAAAATAATCCTCAACATCATCAAAGCTGTTTAGCCATTTCATGGACATATCAAAAAGTACGGAGCCAATGCCTTTTCCTCTATAATCTTCTTTTAGATAAAACTGAGATAAACAACCTACATTGTCCTTGGTAACTGAAGAAAGATCAAAGAAAGTAGCGAAGTTATTTGAATATGTTGCTTTAGGAGATATGTTTGAGTATACATAACCAACTATTTTGTCCTCATCTCTAACAACTACGATATAATTATGCAGTGCACCTTTCATAGAAGGAATCATTCGGGTATCAAAATTCATGCTATTAAATAATTCTGGTTTAATTTGTGCTTTTGACTTTTGAAAGACCATGAGTTCATTGCATAAATCTCTGCAATACTCAAATTTTTCATTAGGTATAATCTCATATTTTATATTCATATATTACACTCCCTTTTATTTATCATTCTAAAATAGAGTAGGAAGTTTCTAGAACTAGTTGGTACATATAACCTTGTATAACATTAATAGTAATTGATCAATTATGATATAATTATAATACAGGAGAGAATAAGTACAAGTATGCAGTATTTAATGACTAAGTAAGAAAAAACTGATTAAAGGAGTTATTCAATGAGTGGTACAGGTACTGAAAATAAAAATTGATGGAATAACAAACATGGTGTTATCTCAATCTCTAAAGGAAATGGAGGCTTATGGGATAATTAACCGACAGCAGTTTATGGAGATTCCTCCAAGAGTAGAGTACTCCCTTACTGAAGCGGGTAAAGACTTGATACCGGCGCTAGAATCTTTAGCGAAATGGGGGAAGAGGATGAAAAATAATATATCTACATGAGTTTAAAGAGGGCTTTTTTTATAATAATGTATCAATAGGGGGATAATTATGTATTCAATTGTTAAATTAAAAGAAGATGAATTAAAAAATGCAGTAAAAACATTTTCAAATGCTTATCCAGGTGTACCAGTTTCACTTGAGCAATACGAAGAAAGAATACTAGCTATAAACAAGTATAGTTTTGTAAATTTTTATGGTGTGTATGATGAGGATAACCTTATAGGTGGTATGAGATTACACGATTTTAATATGAACTTACTACAGCAAAAAATAACTGCAGGTGGAGTAGGGTCTGTAGCTGTAGATCTTCTTCGCAAAAAAGAAAAGGTTGCTAAAGAAATGATAAAGTTTTTCTTGTATCATTTTAGAGAAAAGGGAGCTTCAATGGCACTACTTTATCCTTTTAATCCAGAGTTCTATAAGAAAATGGGATTTGGATTTGGGACAAGCATGAATCAATTTAAAATTTGTCCTAAGAATTTGCCAAAGGGGTATTCAAAGAAAAATATTAAGCTTTTAACTGTAGATGATGCCGAAGCGATGTGCATATTTTATAATAAAATGGTGGATAAAACTAATGGTCTTATAGAAAAATGCACAAATGAGTTTAAAGGTTTATTCAGGGATCCATCAAATAAGGTTTTTGGATATAAGGTAAATGGTGAAATATTAGGGTATATGGTTTTGCAGTTTAGAAAAGGTGATGTAGAGTCTTTTTTAATTAATGACATATTTATTTCTGAAATACTATTCCATAACTCTGAAGTATTCCTAGAACTAATGACATTTTTAAACAGCCAAAGCGATCAATTTAGATATATTATAATTAATACACAGGACGAAAACTTTAGGTTTGCCCTAAAAGATCCAAGAAATAATTCTAGTAGATTATTGATTTCTGTATACCATGAATGTAGCGCTCAAGGGACAGGAATAATGTATAGAGTTATAAATGTTAAGAAGCTTTTCCAGGATTTAAAAGAACATAATTTTAATAATATAAGTTGTAAACTTAAGTTAAAAATAAATGATACCTTTATGGAAGAAAACAACGATTCTTATATTATACAATTTATTGATGGGAAAGCTACTTGCGTGGATGAGGGAGAGTATGATGTGGAGCTTTCTATAGATATTGCAGATTTTTCTTCGTTGATAACTTGCGTTGTAGATTTAAAATCTTTATATAGATATGGTTTGGTTAAATTATCAAAAGATGAGTATCTTAATAAGTTAAATACAATATTTGCGTCAGATGAAAAACCAAGGTGTTTGACTTCATTCTAGAATTAAACTGTTTAAATAAGAGGAGTAAAAGTGATGATAAAAAAGATGGAAATATCTAAAATAGATGATGTAATGAAAATTTGGCTTGAAGTAAATATTAAAGCCCACGATTTTATTTCCGAAAGCTATTGGATAGAAAATTATGATTTTGTAAAAGAAGTTTTGCCTCAATCTGAGATTCTTGTTTATGAAGATGATGATAAAATAAAAGGATTTATAGGTATTGTAGATAAATCCTATATTGCTGGATTATTTGTTTCAAATAAATATCAATCTAGTGGAATAGGCAGTAAGTTAATTGAAAAATGTAAGGAACAGTATCTCCTTTTAAAATTAGATGTTTATGCTAAAAACTTAAAAGCAGTAGAGTTTTATAAAAAGCATGGATTCAAAATAGAAATTGAAAAAGAGAATGATGATACTAAGGAAATAGAGTATACAATGGTATGGAGATTATAAAAGCAATTTAAATGGGCTTACCAATAGTGGTAAGCCTAACTTTTAGCACATAACAATAATTTTATATGGTGTAGTTTGCGCCGGTATGCTCCTGGTGGTAGGACCATAGACAACAATTAGGTTTCGATTTGTAGGGTTATTAGTAAAAAGCTGATTATTTTCTAATAATATTTGAGTATATGGACCAATATTTAACTTCAATGTATTATCACTACTTACCAATTGACTGTTAAAATAATCTACTTTCACATTTTGGTATGAGGTATCTCTTGCCATGACAAGTGCTCTATATTGAGGTGGGAAAATTAGAGGAACAGGTGCATTCCCATCATAAAATCCAGTTACTCTATCCCCTACTGATAACGTCACATGGTCTACAAAGTAAGTAGATGGTGATACTACGAAATTTACTAAATCACCGTATTCATTTTGTACAGATATTAATTTGTAACATCCCAATCCTTCTCCGCTAGCATTTGTCCAAAAATCATTAATCATGGTAATAGTACCATGAAAGGATTTGAAATTTTCCATTTTTACTTCTACACTCCTATTTTATTTCTCTATCTATACATAGTATGATTTCTTAAGAAATTGTGTTATTGTTTACAAAAAAAGGATTACACTTGACTACATTAACTTAAATTGTTAATATATAATTAATGACGACATAGTCGTCGGAAGTGCAGTGTGATATGATAGGAGGAAATGAATATGAAAGTTTCAATTTTAACTTTGGGTACTAGAGGGGATGTTCAGCCTTATGTTGCATTGGCTAGAGGGCTTATAAAGAATGGACATGAAGCACTTATATGCACTGGCAAAACCTTTAAGAATTTTATAGAGGGAAATGGGGTTGCTTTTCATGAAGCAACGGCGGATTTAATGGGTATTTTAGAAAGTGAAGAGGGTAGAAGGGTTTTTAATGGAGGAAAATATAATATTTTTAAAATGTTAAAATTTTCAAAGGAAGTAATAAATCCAGCATATAAAAAAAGCTTAGAAGATTTTTTAGAAGCTTCAAAGGGTTCAGACCTTATTATATATCATCCTAAAGCCCTTGGAGCTGTGGATATTGCAGATTATTTAAATATTCCTTGCATTAGCATGCCACCAGTCCCAATAGTGTATCCAATAACTGAATTTCCTAACTTCACTATATCTCCTAACAAAAATTTTGGAGCTTTCTTGAATAGATTAACCTATAAGGTAATTTCTTTTGCGGAAACATCCAGTATAAAAGACATCAATGAGTTTAGAGAAAAGTTTTTAAATTTCCCAAAGAGAAAATCAGGGTCTCTCATGTTTAAACGTGGCGAGAAGAATATTCCAATAATATATCCAATAAGTCCTTTTTTATTTAAGGAAGTAAGTAGCTGGAAGGATAGAGTTTTTCTGCCCGGTTTTTTCTATTTAGATATTGAAGAAACCACACTAGATGAAAATATTGAAAGGTTTTTAGAAGCTGAGGAAAAGCCAATAGTTATATCCTTTAGCAGCATGCCTTTAAACAATCCAAAGGTATTTAAAGAAAAGCTACTTCAAGCTTTGAAGGAAACTAATAATAGGGCCATAGTATTAACTGGAACAAGTGGTATGACCTTTGAAGAGGATGAAAATGTTTTAGCTGTAGATAAAGCACCACATAGGCTAATATTTAAAGAGGCTAAAGGAATAATTCACCACGGTGGAGTTGGTACCATGGCTGAAGCTCTTTTAAGTGGGGTACCACAATTAATAATACCATTTTCCGTAGATCAACCCTTTTGGGCTCATTTGCTCCATTCAAAAGGATATGCAATAAGCCCATTAAGAGAAAAAAATTTACAGATAACTGACCTTGCAAAAGCACTTAAGGAAATGGAAAGTGAAAAATATATAAGTAAGGCTAAAGAAATTAAAGAGATTATAGAACGTGAAAAAGGCGTAGAAAATGCAGTAAAATATATAGAGGATGTGATTATGTGCCGAAGCTAACATTTTTCAATTTAACTAAAGAAAAACAAGAGCAAATAATAAATGCTGCAATAAGTGAATTTTCCAAGTATACCTTTAATGAAGTAAAGATTTCAAGTATCATAAATAAGGCACAAATACCGAGAAGTAGTTTTTATGATTATTTTGAAGATAAGAAGGACTTGTATAAGCACATTCTTCTTTTAATTAAAGAAGAAAAGATGAAATTAATGAGACCAGTAGCTGAAAAAGAACAGGAGAGCTTTTTTGAAACCTTTAGGGAACTTTTTAAAGCAGGGGCCAAGTTTGCAGCTACTAATCCAGAGTATGATAAAATTGCTGCTAAGATGTATGAAAATATGGAGATTGTTCAAGAAATCTTTGGCAAGGAAATTACTGATGTGTCAAAAAGCTACGAGTATATGTTAACTAAGGGAATAGAAGCTGGGGAAATAAGAGAGGATATAGATGTAAAGTTCATAGCTAAATCAATAAATATTTTATCTTCTCAGCTAATGATTGAAGGAGTTAAAGAAGGGAAAGTATCTACTAATGAATTAATAGAAAATATATGTGATAAGATGATAGATTTTATAAAATGTGGCATAAAAAAATAGAAAAAATTATGCCACTGATTAGGTTGTACAATTACCTTAATCAGTGGCTTTTATATTACATCAATGGTGAAAATACCCTAAGAATTGCGTACATAAGCTTTACATACCATTTCATATTTTTAAAATATGCTAAGTCCATTCTATAGCATTGCTCTAAGGTTTCTAGGAAATCTTCTTTCACAGAAAGCACTGCCTTTGATCCATACATCCAAGTTGCACATTCAAAATGAAGGTATAGACTTCTATAGTCAAGGTTTATTGTACCTACAATAGAAACCTCGTCGTCAGCTACGAAGTTTTTTCCATGCATAAAACCAGGGGTGTATTCATAAATTTTAACGCCGTTTTCCATAAGTACAGGATAGTATCCCCGAGTTACCATGTGGACATATTTTTTATCAGGAATATGAGGAGTGATAATCCTTACATCAACCCCTTTTTTGGCGGCAAGACATAGTGCGGTTACAGTTTCATTATCTAAAATAAGATAAGGGGTGGTAATATAAACATATTCTTTTGCTTGGTTGATAATGTTTAAATAAGTCATTTCCCCAACAGTTTCATCGTCTAGAGGGGAATCGCCGTAGGGGGATACAAAGCCATCGCTTTCAAACTTTGTATGGTTTTTATTACGTGGTAAAAAGTCTCTATAATCTTCATAGATTTTATTATAATAATCCCAAACGGTTAAAAACATAACTGTAAAGTTTAATACTGCATTTCCCTTAATCATCACTGCAGAATCCTTCCAGTGACCAAATTTTGGGCGTGCATTGATATATTCGTCTGCTAGATTAATACCACCGTTGAAGGCAGTATGTCCATCAATTACTACTATTTTTCTATGATCTCGGTTATTCATCTTAATGGATAAGACAGGTACAAAAGGATTAAAAACTGTACATTTAATACCGTGGCCTTCAAGAACCTCATTATATTTATAGGGTAATTTTTGTAGACATCCCAAATCATCATATAATACTCTCACATCCACTCCTTTTTTTGCCTTTTGGATGAGGATATCTAGAATAGAATTCCACATAATTCCCTCTTCGATAATGAAGTATTCAAGAAAAATATAATGCTCTGCTTTATTTAGCTCTTCTTTTAATCTTTCAAACTTTAGCTCGCCTGAGCTGAAATATTCCACTTCAGTATTTTGATAAACTGGGTAGTGAGATGCATTATAAATATATTTTGCTTGGTTAGCTATTCTAATATCTCTATTCTTTAAATTTTCCATAACCTTTAAATCTTGATTCAAAATAGAGTTTGTCTTAATTTGAATTTCTTCCATACGCTTAGTAACACGCTTGTTTACCTTTTGCATACCAAACAATAAATAAAAGGAAATTCCAAATATAGGGAAGAGTAAAATAGGGATAATCCAAGCAAGTTTATAAACAGGATTTTGCCTATTATTTATTATCCATAAAATAACCAAGAATCCAACTAACATGTTTATAAACATGAAGTATATGGAATAAGTACTAAATTTCCAAACTAAAACCACAAAGGCTGACAGCTGTAGTAGAATTAAACCTCCGAATATAACTATTCTACTTAGTAATATACTTGCTAGTTTTTTCATATCATTCATTCCTTTAAATTAGTTTTATTTCCCGCCTTCTATTAGTTTAATTAACCTTGAGGCTACTTGAAGTTGAAGTATTTCCTCAGGGTTTGTAAAGTCTATGCCTAAAATATCCCTTGTTTTTTCAATTCTATACCTTACAGTTTTAGGGTGTAGGAATAGCTTTTCAGAAGTTAGGGTATAGCTTTGGTTTGTATCTAAAAATATTTTCAAGGTATCAAATAGCTGTGGATAATCCAATCTAAATTTATTTATTTTAGGGGAGATGAACTTTTCTAGATCTCCTAAGCTGTTTGATTCTAAGAATAATTTATAAATTCCAAGGTCTTCATAACATAGTATTTTATTTGTACTATGAAATAATCTTAAAATCTTTTGAGTGTCTAAAACTTCTTTGTTTGCCTTAGGTATGTTAAACTTTTCTACCTTTGAGCTGATGCTTACAGAGTAATAAAATTCTTTAAATAAATTGCTTTCCACTAGGTTTTGCATTAGCTTTTCAATGGAAGAGGTAGTAAATCCAGCTTCATTATTCTCAAAATTAATTAAGAATACTATTCTATCGGATTTTTCAAGGAAAGCTATGTCATTAAAATTCAACCTAAATACATTTCTAACTTGTTTTAGTATAGGAAGCATTAAAGTTTTATCTAAGTTTTTACTTTCATCTCTTTCATATAATTTAACCAGAAGAACTTGGTAAAGCTTGTGTTTGCTTAGATTAAGGGACTCTAATACTTCATCGACATCCTTCTTTTCGTAAAGTTTATCATTTAATAAGTCACTTAAAATATTATTTTTTTGTTGAAACAAATTTTGAGATACAACGTATTTTTTTAATAACTCCATTTGTAAAAATTTCACTGCATTTTCTATTATCATAAAATCTTCGGAACTAATTTTATCTACTATTTCATGTATAACTAACTCATAATCTTCAAGACCTAAAAAGGGTATACTCACCCTAATTTGTTCTCCGACTATTTTGGGATTTGCATTATTGTAAATTACTTTATTGCGCCTATAGTTGAATAGCATATATTTTTCCTTTGAAACTTCAGTTGTGCTTAATATTGTAACGTCAAAAAGTTCAGGATTAGTGCTGATTTCGGTGTTTTTTCCACAATTAACAAGGCTTACATCTCTAAGTATCATGTTTTTAAATTCATAGAGTATTTCATCCATTGAGGGCATTCGTAGAGCAAGGCTAGTTAAATCACTATGTACTTCATAATATTTATTTAGCAAGTTAACGTTAGTATCTATTATGGGTCCTAATATATCTAAAATGATTGATTCATATTTTACGTTCTTATCGATTTGAATTAAGGGGATTAAATGTTTGTTACAAAGCTCAATTATGTTATCAGGTATTTTATTAACCAATCTTTCCGTTTTAATTACAATGGCACTAATACCAAGAGAATGGAGTTTTTGAAAAAAGGTATCCAATTCATTATGGCTTAAATTTTGCAAGGCAAAGAAACTAGATAATATCACATCTCCAAGCCTGCCCCAATTTTCTATATCGATAGCTTCAAGTATGTTAACGCCATGTACTTCATTTAAAATTCCTTCTTTTCCTGCAATTAATTTTGCTCCATTAAAGGATTTTATTTTTAGCAAATCTTTGATATTCAAACTACCACTCCTTTATCCCTTAGGTATAAAAAACGCCTTATAATCTAGAACTTCATGCCAATGAAACTGAATACGAATAATGATATATTTATATTAGCATAATAAAGTAAGATTGCAATATTACATCCCTATCTTTCATAAGGAGATGATAATTATGAAGTTGAGAAAAGTAAACATGACTGTGCAAATAATGATTGCCATGGTGCTTGGAGTTATTGTTGGTACATTATCAAACGGAAGAGTTGAAGGAATTAAATTAATAGGGGATATTTTTCTAAGATTAATACAAATGTCCATTATACTTCTTGTGATGGGTCAAATAATAGAAGCAGTTGGAAGTCTTAACCCAAGGGAGCTTGGAAAACGAGGAGTAAAGGTTATAATTATATTTTTTGCCACATCCCTTTTTGCCGCTTTAGTGGGAGTTGGAATGGCAATGTTTTTAAGACCTGGTGTTGGGATAGACTTAAGTGCTTTAAGTGGAGGAGCAAAAGTTGAAGCAAATAATATGGGATCTATATACGATACCATACTTGGATTTTTCTCTACAAATGTAATAAAATCAATGTCTGAAGGAGTTATAGTTCAGGCAATAGTCTTTGCTATTTTATTTGGAGTAGCTTTAAGTTACGTAAGAATTGAAGATGAAAACAGTAAACTTCTCGAAATGATTATAGAGTTTAATAAAACCATATTAAAAATGATTTCAATTATAATGAAGATTGCCCCAATTGGTATATTTTCATTAATAGCTTCTACCATAGGAAAAGTTGGGGTTGCAGTAATATTACCTCTTTCTAAATATCTTGGCATTTATGCCATTGCAACATTTGCATACCTTGCATTATTCTTTATTATAGTTGCAGCTTACTGCAGAGTTGACTTTATAAAGCTAGTAAAAGGAATGACAGAAATGTCACTAGTAGCACTCGCTACAACTTCATCAGCTGTAACATTACCTACAGAAATGAAGGATGCTAAAGAAAAGTTAGGTATAAGTGAAAAGGTTACAAAACTTGTACTACCACTTGGGATGACCCTTAACAGCAACGGATCAGCTATGCATATGGCTTTTACAATTGTCACCATAGCACAAATTTATGGTGTTAGATATTCAGGTACACAGTACTTATATATTGCAGCCTTGGCAACTTTAGTTTCATTAGCTAACGCAGTTGTTCCAGGTGCAGGACTTGTATCCCTTGCCATAATCGTACCTCAAATGGGCTTACCAATAGATGCTATTGCCTTATTTGCAGGAGTAGAATGGTTTGTAGGAATGCTTAGAACAATATTAAACGTAGATTCAGATACCCTTACAGCGCTAATCGTTGCAAGAAGTGAAAATGAAATAGACTATAGCGTGTACAAATAATAGTCAGCCTATTTTAAAAAGACTTTTAGTTTATGTTATGAAATTCATAACAAGAGCTGGAAGTCTTATTTTATGTAGAATTTTTTTGAAAATGGGGTAAACACTAATATAAATAATAATTATTAGGGGTGAAGTAAATGAAAAAACTATTGTATATAACAGTAAATTCAAAGCCAGAGCACATGTCGGCAAGTAAAACCGTAGGGAGGGCATTTGTTAACAGATTTTTAGAGTTACACAAAGACTTTCAATTAGAGGAATTGGACCTTTATGATGTCCATGTACCACGCCTAGAATATCAGTATTTTGAAAGAAGAAATGCAATGATAAAGGAAGAAGATTATAATAAACTAAACGAAGAGCAGCAAAAAGAAGTGCACAAAATAGTCAAACTAACAGACCAATTTAAAGAAGCTGATATGTATGTTATTGCAACTCCTATGTGGAGTTTATCCTTTCCAGCGCCATTAAAGGAATATATTGATTGCGTCGTTATGGATGGAAAAACTGTAAGTATAAATGAAGATAAAATAGAGGGATTACTAAAAGATAAGCCAAGAGGCATGGTTTATATTCAATCCTCAGGAGGAAATATTCCTTGGCTTTTAAGAGTGGTTATGAATAAGGGTTTAAACTATGTAGAAGATATCATGAAGACAATTGGTATAAAGAGATTTGAAGAACTGCTAGTTGACGGCGTTGGTTTTACTGAAGAAGAAAGAAATGAAGCTATAAAAAAAGCCATAGATAAAATAGATGACGTTATAGAAGATGCTTGGAGAGAATAAAAAATTAATATTATCGTAAATGATAAAGAGCTTTGAAAGAAGCTCTTTTTTTATTAGCAATATAAATTAAGGATAATTTTGTTGCTAATTTGTAATTCATTAGTAAATGATTTGTAATTCTTAGATAAACAATTGTTGATATTATCTAATTAGAAAATTAAGCATAGGAGGGAAATTTATAGAAATGAAAAAAATATTGATAGGATTAATAACAGTAATTTGTATAGCAATCTTTATGGTGGGATGTAGAGCAAAGGAGCAGTCAATAGAGACTGGGAAAATAGAATCTACAGTAGAAAAAGATAAAAATAAAGCTAGTGAAGAAGTATTTACTGAGTTTATAAAAGTGCTAGAAACTAGTGATTCTTTAAAAACAAAAGAGTTCATTGTAGATAATATCGAAAAGGTTTCAGAAGAAATAGCAGATAAAATGGTTAGAGAATATGAATTATTATTAAATACTAATTTTGATAAATTGGAAGGAAGGTATTTTAATGCAATCAATGAAATGAATGAAGGACGTAAATTAGATTTAGAAAAGATAAAAGATGAAAAGATAAAAGATGAAGTTAAGAAAACTGTAACTTCAGGTTATACATTTAAAATGAGAGAGGGAGCTCACTATTTAACCATAGATTATGCAATGATTGCAGATAATTTTAGCCAGTACCTTTCAAAAAATTTAAAACCATACTATGAATTAAGAAAAAAAGACCAGCAGAAACCTATCTTTAATGGAGAGTACATCAATGTTGATGTTGAAGAAGTAAAGAATAGAGTAGTTACACTTGAAAAAGCTATTAAAGATAACAGAGGACTTGCTAATAGAGAAGATATAAAAGATTTAATGAAGTGGCATATACAAGCGTTATTAACTATTAGTCATTTTAATAAAGATGTAGACTTTGAAACTGGTAAAGTTAATGATAGTGTTAAAAATGCATATAAAGAGTTAAAAGAAAGTGACCTTAAAATTTCAAAATATGCAGCAGAAGAAATGGACAAATTATTAACTGAATATAAATTTGTGATAAAACAAGATGGTGGGGAAGCATATAAAAAAGTTAATTCTTTAAAATTTAAAATTGTGGATGAAGTAGGAAAAAAAGTTGAAGAATACTACTTGGTAAAATAATAGAAAATATAAAATATTTAAGAAAGAGGAGAGGGTTTTTAGTGAGAAAATTAATAAGTATTTTATTAATAACAGCATCTGTAATGAGTTTAACAGCTTGCGGACAAAGTAAAGAAGCAATAGCGAAAAAAGAAGAAAAGGTATTTGCGCAAATGGAGAAAAAGGAAGAAGAAAATATAATTAAGCTCCAATCAGATAAAATAGATCTTTCAAATCTATCTTATGAGGTGTCTGAAAAAGAAAGAGATGGAAAATTAGAAGAAGCTATTGCAAAAACTTTAAATTATAACGAAAAAACTGATGGACCATTAAAATATTATTACAATAAAATTGACTTAAATGGTGATGGAAAAGCTGAAACTTTTGTATATTTAGTAGGTCAATATGTATCAGGAAGTGGCGGTTCTACAGCACTTATATTTGAAGGAGAAAAAGAAGATTACAAATTAATTTCTAATTTTACTCTTGTAAGAAACCCAATAATTGTAAGTAGCGATAAAACAAATGGCTGGAATGACTTAATTATGTATGTATCGGGAGGAGGAATAGAGCCATTTTATTCTCAAATCAAATTTGATGGAAACAAATATCCAAGTAATCCATCTGTTCAACCAGAGGTAAAGACAGGAAAAGTAGTTAAAGGCAAAGCTATTATTGCCGATGATATACAAAAAAATCAAGGCATAGAATTACAATAATTAATGTAATAACATATAAAAATAGGCTTATCTCAAAGAGTGTAAGCCTATTTTTTACACATAAAGGTAAGTATCAAATTAAAAAGTGCGTACTTGTATATATATCCTATCAAAACTATAATTGATTATATAATACCTATATTTAGGAGTGGAGATAATGACGAGAAAATATAATTTATATCAAATTGATTCATTTACAAAGGAAAAACTTACAGGAAATCCAGCAGGGGTAATAACAAACGCAGATGGACTAACGGAATATGAAATGCAGAAAATAGCAAGGGAACTTAATAATTCTGAGACAGCCTTTAGCTTTTCTTCAAATAGTAGTGAATATGATGTTCATATACGCTTCTTTACTCCAACAAATGAAGTGCCCATCTGTGGGCATGCTACTATTGCTGCTCATTATGCCCGTGCTGTTGAAAATGGACTTGATACTTCAAGGGTTTATCATAAGACAGGTGCTGGGATTTTACCTGTTGATGTAATAAAGAAAAATGAGGATTATAAAATTGTTATGACCCAGGGTAAAGTTGAGTTTGGAAGTGTTATTGATGGCGTAAATAAAGAAGAACTTTTAAAAGCACTTAATATAAAAGATAGTGATTTATTAGAAAACTATGAAATTCAGATAGTCTCAACAGGTCATTCTAAGGTTATGGTGGGAATAAAAAGTATCCAAACTTTAAATACATTGCAGCCGGATTACCAAAGACTATCTAATTTAAGCAAGATTATTAAATGTAATGGATACTATGTTTTTACAGTTAATACACAGCATAGTGATATTTTAATTCATGGCAGAATGTTTGCGCCTGCAATAGGTATAAATGAAGACCCTGTTACTGGCAATGCAAATGGTCCTTTAGGTGCATATCTTGTTCATCATAATCTTGTTCATCACAATAATTCTATATTTAAATTTAAGGCTAAGCTGGGTGAAGCTATAAACCGACCAGGGATTATTGAAGTTGAGGTAAAGATAGAAGATAGAGAGCCTGTGGAAGTTAAAGTTGCTGGAAATGCTGTAATAGTATTTAAAACTGAATTATCATTAAATGAAACTCTCAACGAAAGTTGAGAGTTCAGATTGTTATTTTCTATTAGTGTAAATTTGAAAAGTAACTCCAAACTTATCAGTCGCCATACCATCTTTCTTCAAGTTTTCGTAAAGTTCTTTTGCAAATGCTTAATAAATGCATATTCCTCATAGCACAAGGAATAATAGTATTACGGCATGATACGCAAAGGAGGTGGAGAAATGAAGCATGTTTCTGCTTTAATAATAAAGTTTCTTATAGTTGCGGTGGTTTTAGAGGTTGTCCTTGGCATGATGACCAATTTAAGCTTCATCAGCATATTATATATAGCCGCTGTTGTTACAGCCCTTGCATATATTTTAGGTGATATTATATTATTAGATATATCAAATAATCTTGTAACAACAATTTCTGACATGGGTTTAGCTCTAGTTACTATTTTTATGTTTAACTATTGGTGGAAATTTAGATCAATACCTTTTACAGCAGCATTTCTTTCAGCCATATTAATTGGAATAGGAGAATGGTTTTTTCATGAATTTGTTCATAGAAATGTTTTACCTGAAGATGTGTAACTGTGATATGCTTTAGATTATGAATCAGGTGGTGTTTTATATGGAAATTAAAGAAGGTGTAATGGTTCCATTAGGCTATGGCAAGTTTGCTAGATCCGATAAAATACATTAATATAAATAATCTATATCCCCGACAAGCTACTTAAAAATAATTTATTTTATTCAATTAGGGAATAAAGTAAATTATTTTTTTTTATTTTAAATTTTAGATGAGTTGTACTTTAAGACAAGGTAAGAGTATACTGTAGACTTATTGTAGCACCAAACTACATGCTATCATATATTATACTAAAGATTAAGGTATTAAGTTGCTTTATGCTTTTAAATAGAAACTAAAAGAGTGTTATAGCATTATAGCATAAAAATTTTTGATGCATTTGGAGGTGCATAAAATGACAAACGAGAGTATAAAATTATTTGATGCTCCAGAAAATATAGAAGAAATTTTAAAAAGTGCTAAAGATCTTCCAGAAGTTAAAATTGTTCAGACGCAACAGACAAATGGACAAATACAGTGTGGATTAATTACCTTTGAAGGATTGGGAGGGAATTTCTTACCAATTCCTCCACAGAACCTTGGATTTACTATCGCAACTTTTGAGACAGGTTGGTTTACGGACCTTGAGGTGGCAGCTGGAGGTACTGCGCCTTTTAATAATTTACCTTCTCCAGTTACACTAGCAGGTTTTACTTTGGCTAATGATAAAGATATATTCTTAAGTAACCCAGTATCTAGTGTCAGTTTATTTTATTCTTCTTTTGTAAATGTAGCAATAGAAGCATATGATATAAATAATAATCTATTGCAGTTTGTAGGTGGACTAGCAAATTATGTGGCTCCTCCAAACACAATATGGAATCAACTCACAATTAATTTAGGGTCAAATGTAATATCTACAATAAGAGTTATTGGAGGAAATTTTCAGACAGCCATAGATAATATACAGCTATGTGTAGCTCCAGCAAGAGGACTTTACGTTACAAGCTTATAAATCTTAAAAAGTGCAGGGAGATGTATAAATTATGGCATCAATCTGCACTTTTGTTTTTATTGTATGATAGCATTATAATAATTTATATTGCTATAGATTCAGACTTTATTAAGTTAAGTCATTTTCTAAAGTCTCTATTATTAGCTTAGTAATATAGTGCTTTTGATCTTTCTGGGCAATATCAGAAATTAGATACTCCTCAAAAGAATAATCTCCCAAAGAAATTCCATTCTCATCAGCGTACTTCAGCATCTTTTCATAAGCATTGGATAAATCATCATATGTGCCTTCAAAGTATCCACATAAATAGACTCCTGGCTTACGAATTACTGTTTTCCCAGGTAGAGAGGATTTGAGCTTGATATACAGGTAAGAAAGGTTTGTGAAATTACTCTTGCGCAAATTCTCCACCGATATTATTCCCCCTACAGATTCTTGAACAGTAATGCCTAGGTTTTGGCAGAACTTAATATATTCCTGCATGAAGTTGGCAAAAGTCTTATTTGGAGAATTTTCCATATTATCCGATCGGAGAATAATTTCTTGCGGTAAGGTTTCTAAGTAGAAGTTATTGTGGATTTTTATGCCTTCCTTAGTCATGTTTTTCATGCTTTGAATCATTTCCTGTATATCTTGAAAATATTTTATTTTCTCAGCTACCTGTTGACTTTTTTCTTCTAGTAGATCTAAGAACATGGAAGGATTGCGCTGTTCAAGATAGATTTTTATGTCCTTTAGGGACATTCCTAGCTTTTTTAAGTTTAGGATAACAGAGAAGGTAAAATACTGATAATAAGAGTAATAACGATAGCCGTTTTTCTGTATGATTGCTGGCTTAAACAGGCCGATATCATCATAGTGGAACAGCACGTGTTTTTCAACATTACACATCTTAGCGAATTCGCCAGTAGTAAAAAATTTTTCCTGCATTTTGAAAATCTCTCCTTGACTATAAGGTAACATTATACTTTATCATAGTATATGTTGACGGCAAAAGCAAGGATTGAGCTTAGAAAAATCATTGACAAGAGAGGGTTGAATATGAAGTTAATTTTAAAGTATTTAAAAAAGTACAAGTTATATGTATTCTGTAACATACTAGCTGTGTTTGGATTTGCTGTGGCGGAACTTGGCATCCCTACAATTGTCTCTGACATGATAGACAGGGGCATTGTACTAAACGATAGAGCCTATATTTATAAGTTAGGTGTTCTAATTTTAGCGGTGGCCATTATCGGCGGCATTGGAAATATTGTACTGGCCTATTGCAGTTCCAAGGTAAGCACGTTAATTATAAGAGATATCAGAAATGATATTTTCAAAAAAACTCAAGAATTTTCTCATACTGAATATAATAAATTTGGTATATCCAGTATGATTACCAGAGCCACCAACGACGCTTTTATATTAATGCAATTTATCAATGTCATACTTAGGATGGCGCTTTTAACGCCTGTGATGATTTTGATCAGTATGTTTATGGTAATAAAGACAAGTATCACTTTATCTATGGTAATTGGAGGATGCATTCCTATTATCTGCTTTGGAGTATACCTCATTGCTAAGACTAGTAATCCAATCAGCACAAGACAGCAGGAGGGAATGGACAGGTTGAATCGAATTACGAGGGAGAACTTAACTGGCGTTAGGGTTATACGTGCATTTAGAAAAGATCGCTACGAAACTCAGCGATTTTCTGAAGCCAATGAAGACTATGCAGCAAATGCAAAAAAGCTCTTTAAGCTAATGTCTGTTACACAGCCAGCCTTCTTTCTATTATTAAATATAGGGGTTGTAGTTGTATTTATCTTGTCTAGCCGTATGGTTGATGTAGGAACTCTACAGGTGGGAAAATTAGTGGCATTTCAGGAATACATGTTTCACGCTATGTTTTCTATGATGCTATTTTCTATGGTATTTGTTATGTATCCCCGTGCAGAAATCAGTGCTAGACGTATTCAGGAGTTGCTGGAAGAAGAGCCAGTTATTAAAGATCCAGAAAATGCAGTAACCCATGGAGATGAAAGTGGAACATTAGAATTTGATAATGTAACTTTCAAATATCCTGATGGTGAGGTTCCAGTGTTACATGACATAAGTTTTTGTGCAAAAAAAGGCGATACCGTTGCATTTATTGGAAGTACTGGCAGCGGTAAAAGTACATTAATAAATTTAATTCCTAGATTCTATGATATAAGCGAAGGTAGCATTAAAGTAGACGGAGTAGATATTAGAAAATACGATTTAATGGCATTGCGTGAAAAAATCGGTTTTATTCCGCAAAAATCCTTGCTGTTTTCCGGAAGCATAAATGAAAACATCCGCTATGGCAAACATGATGCCCTTCAATTTGAAGTAGAGCATAGTGCCAAAGTTGCTCAAGCTTATGATTTTATCCTAGACAAGCCAAATCAGTTTGATGAAACCATAGAAGAGGGAGGCAGTAACATATCTGGAGGACAAAAACAAAGGTTAAGCATTGCAAGGGCGGTGGTAAGAAAACCGGACATCTATATATTTGATGATTCTTTCTCTGCATTGGATTTTAAAACCGATGCTAAACTAAGAAAGAGATTAAAAAGTGAAACCACTGATGCTATTACCTTGATTGTGGCACAGAGAGTATCCTCCATTATGGATGCAACGAAAATTATCGTATTGAACGAAGGAAAAGTGGTTGATATGGGAACTCATGAGCAGTTACTAAGAAACTGCGATATTTATTATGAGATAGCAGCTAGCCAGATGTCGAAGGAGGAATTGGAACGATGAAAAAGAAAAGTACTAGTATTAAACGTTTGATTCCCTACTTAAAAAAATATAAGATAAAGATTATCATAGCCATATTACTAATTATTGTATCCTCCTGCTTTATTGCATTAAGCCCTTACTTAGAAGGGATGATTACTACTCAATTATTTTCTGACATTAGCTCAGGAGCAAGGGTGGATTTTGGTAAAATCAATAAAATTATATTAATTTTAGTCTTTATATATGTGGCGGGAGCTTTAAGCAACTGTGTCTATCAGTTCTTATTGACCGATGCAATTCAAAGCGCTATGGTGGATTTAAGAAATGACGTACAAGGGAAAATCAGAAGACTCCCTATATCATATTTTGATAGAAATGCTCTAGGAGATATTTTGAGCCGTGTATCCAACGATATGGAGACTATTTCTAATGCCCTTCAGCAAAGCTTTGCTCAAGTTTTAAATGCTATTTTAGGGCTGAGCCTTGCAGTATTTATGATGTTTAAGATTCAATGGGTAATGGCTCTATCAGCAGTGGCAATTATAGGATCTGCTATTATAATATCTAAGGTGATTGTGAAAAAATCTCAACCTATATTCCAAAGGCAGCAAAATGCATTGGGACGTTTAAATGGCATTGTTCAAGAGAAATTTACTGGATTTAATGAAATTAAATTATTTGGAAAAGAGAAAGATACACTTAAAGAACTTATGGGCGCCAATGAAGAACTATGTGAGAATGGTTTTAAAGCTCAGTTCATTAGCGGTTTGATGTCTCCACTTGTAACCTTTGTAACTTACATTGGAATTGCTTCTGTAGCCATTGTAGGTACATTTTATGCAATTGCAGGAACTATTGCTGTAGGACAACTCCAAGCCTTCATCCGTTATATTTGGCAGGTAAACCAGCCTATGAGCCAGATTACCCAACTTTCTGGAGCAATTCAGTCCTCTGTAGCAGCAGTACAAAGAGTTTTTGAATTCCTAGATGAAGAGGAAGAAGTAGAAGCAGTAGAGATGATAAAACCATATAAAGAAGTGCGTGGCAATGTGTCCTTTGAAAATGTAGAATTCTCTTATACAAAGGAAAAGCCTTTGCTTCACCACTTAAATGTAGAAGTGAAAAGCGGTCAGATGGTTGCCATAGTGGGCCCTACTGGTGTAGGAAAAACCACATTAATCAATCTGCTGATGAGATTTTATGATGTTACTGGTGGTTCCATTAAGATAGATGGCTTAGATATTCGCCATATGAAACGAGATGACCTAAGAGCAAAATTTGGAATGGTTCTTCAAGATACCTGGCTCTTTAAAGGTAGTATTAAAGAAAACATAGGCTATGGAAAAGAAGGTACTAGCGAAGAAGAGATTATTAATGCTGCCAAGGTGGCAAATGTCCACCACTTCATTACTACGCTGCCAGATGGATACAATATGGTACTTAATGAAGAGGCTAGCAACATCTCTCAAGGGGAAAAACAGCTTTTGACCATAGCTCGTACCGTACTTTGTGATCCACCTATATTAATTTTGGATGAGGCTACAAGCTCCGTGGACACAAGGCTAGAGCAAAAGCTTCAGGATGCCATGAGAAATATTATGAAGGGTAGAACTTCCTTTGTAATCGCCCATAGATTATCTACAATTAAAAATGCAGATTTGATTCTAGTAATGAGCGATGGAAATATCGTGGAGCAGGGAACCCATAATGAGCTACTAGAGAAAAAGGGATATTACGAACAGCTTTACCATGCACAATTTGAAGAGGTGGATTGATAATATTTCTCTATAATTGTAAATTTTAAGTTGTGAGTTAAAATATTTATTGTTATAATTTTCATAAAATAGTATAATACTAATAAATATTAGGATTAAAGAAAAGGAGGTCGCAAGTATATGATAAACATTGCAAATTTAACTATAAAACCAACAATAGCTAAAAATACAATATTGAATGGAATTAAAAATAGCGACCCCATGGGATTAAATTAGTATTGAGATTATAAATGTCACGGGCAAACTAAAGTTCCGTGACTTTTTATATTTTATATTAGCTTTTAAAAGCTATATGCATCTGTATTTAAGTACTTAAAAAAGGTCATGGATTTCCATGATCTTTTTCTTTTTTTAAGAAAGGCGGTGAGAACTATGAAGATAGGCGTTATAACCATCTAGCAAGCTCATTTGGTGGTTAAAAACCCAAGAACCTAGGTTTTTAGCCATTTTAAAATAAGTATCTTAGAGTTTTAGATACCTATTTGGGTTACAAAATCATCAAATGAGCAATAGGAGAGGGTTAAAATGTTATTACAATTAAATAATATAGGAAAAAGCTTCAATGGAGAAATTTTAATTTCAAATATAAATTTAAAGGTTGAAGAAGGAGAAAAGATAGGCTTAATAGGAGTTAATGGTGCAGGCAAATCTACACTATTAAAAATAATCTATGGAGATATCTCACAGGATGAAGGAGAAATAATAAAGTCTAGGGGAAAAACCTTTGCTTATTTAAAGCAAGATAGTGGTTTGAATTTAGAACACTCCATTAAAGAGGAGATGCTTTCTGTATTTAATGAACTTTTAAATGTAGAAAGAGAGTTAAGGCAATTAGAAAAACTTATGGCTTCACAAGAAGTTATTGAGGATTATGAGAAATTAGAAAAAGTTATGAAGAAATACTCATCTAAAACTGATTACTTTGTTATGCAAGGTGGATATGAAATAGAATCAAAAATTAACACCATCTTAAATGGAATTGGATTTAAAAATTTTGATTTAAATATTAAAGTTTCAAAGCTAAGCGGAGGACAAAAGACTAAACTGTCCTTAGCAAAAATACTTTTAAATGAACCAGATTTATTAATGTTGGATGAGCCCACAAACCATCTTGATTTGGATGCATTAAATTGGTTGGAAGGCTATTTAAAAGGTTATAAAGGTGCAATTTTAATAGTTTCTCATGATAGATATTTTTTAGATTCTACAGTTTCTGTTATTTACGAAATAGAAAGAGGAAAATCCAAAAGATATAATGGCAACTACTCAAAGTATGTTTTTCTTAAACAGGAGGAAAAGAAACTCCATATAAAAAATTATGAAAGACAACATGAGGAAATAGAAAGACTTCAAACTTTTGTTGATAAGAATATAGTAAGAGCCACTTCTGCTAAAGCAGCTAAAAGTAAAAGAAAAGCTATAGAAAGAATGGAAAAAATAGATAAGCCCCAAGGAGAATTAAAAAAGGTTAATATGAACTTTGAAATGAAGAATAAATCTTATAAGGAAGTGCTGCAAATTAGGGAAGGGATTTTATCTGTGGGGGAAGTAGAAAATAAAAAAATACTTTCTAAAGGTTTAAGCTTTGACCTTACAAGAGGAGATAGAGTAGCATTAATAGGGCCTAATGGAGTAGGAAAAACTTCTTTATTAAAGGTTTTAATAGGAGATTTAAAGCTAGAATGCGGTTCAATTAATTGGGGGAAAGACATTCATATAGGTTATTATGATCAAGAACATGAAAAGTTAAATCCTCATAATACTGTATTAGAAGAAATATGGGGTGATTTTCCTATTATGAAAGAAAGTAAAATACGTGGAGCATTGGGAAGATTTTTATTTTCTGGTGAAGACGTATTTAAGAAAATAGGAGATTTAAGTGGTGGAGAAAAATCAAGAGTAGCATTAGCTAAACTTATGCTTATAGAGGCAAACCTGCTGCTTTTAGATGAACCTACAAACCATTTAGACTTGCAGAGCAAAGAAGTATTAGAAGCTGCTTTAAAGGACTATGAAGGTACAATTTTATTTATATCTCATGATAGATATTTTATTAATAAAATAGGAAACAAGGTTATGAAGCTTACAAAAGAGGGAGTAAGGTGCATTAAGGGAAACTATGACGATTATTTATTAAATGCATCTAAATAATTAATTTTTAGAAATAAATCTTTATTTATTTTAGTATAGATAAATAGAAGTTTATAGATAGATTAATGTGCGTTAGACAAGTTAAACCTTTCAGCCTATTTTTGGGTTGAAGGGTTTTTCATGATAAAATGTAATCAAGAAAAGGGGGTAATGAGGTGAAACTAAAAGTTTTAGTAGATAATAATACATACATTGACCAATATTATTGTGGAGAACCTGCTGTTTCATATTATATTGAAGATGGGGATATTAGCCTACTATTTGATGTGGGATATTCTGATTTGTTTTTAAAAAACGCCATTGCATTAGGTGTGGATTTGAAAAATATAAGTGCTATTGTTATTTCACATGGTCACGACGATCACACAAGGGGATTAAAGTATTATTTTGAACAAAAGCATAAAAATAATATTTCAATTCTCGCTCATCCAGATGCATTTAAAGAAAAATCAATAGATGATTTAAAAATTTGCTCTCCTATTTTACAAGAAGAACTAAAGGATAAATGCAATCTAGTTCTTTCTAAAGAACCTAAAAAAATTAGTGAGCATATAATTTTCTTAGGTGAGATACCTCAAATGAACGACTTCGAAAGTAGAAAGGCTATCGGTAAGCAAGTCGTTGGGGAAACTTCAATTGACGATTACGTGTTAGATGATACAGCCCTTGTATATCAAAGTGAAAATGGTATTTATATTATCACAGGATGTTCTCATAGCGGGATATGCAATATAATAGAATATGCAAAAAAAGTATGCAAAGACAATAGAGTATTAGGGGTTATAGGAGGATTTCATTTATTTGAAGTAAATGAACAGGTTAGTAAAACTATAGATTATTTAAAACAGAATAATTTAAAGGAATTATATCCTTGCCATTGTACTTCATTTGTTGTTAGATCAGAAATACATAAAACATTGCCAGTAAAAGAAGTTGGAGTGGGTCTGGAAATAAATTGGTAGAGATTTAATTAACCAGCACATATTTAAGATTATAATATGAAGGTTGAATATGTAAAAAATGATACTGGAGCAAATCAAAAATTTAATGTGCCTAATTTAAACGTAGTTCTTAATGAAGTAAAATAGAGATGATAATATATTAAGCAGGGAGACATAAACTCCCTGCTTTAATATTTGGTATAATAAGGGTATAACTAAAAGGAAAACCATTGATTTCAGGCAATTCTACCACAGGTTGAGAAAATCTAAAATAAATCGGTTGAGATATGTTCATATTTTTGCAACAATGGTTTTAGAGACAGAAAGGGGAGATTACATGGGGACAATAGAAACTGGAAAAATAATCAGCACCATAAGGAAGCAAAAAAGTATGACTCAAAAGGACATTGCTGAGCTACTAAATGTTTCTGATAAAGCTGTATCAAAATGGGAGAGAGGGGAATGTTATCCCGAGGTAGGGTTGCTTCCAGAACTTGCTTTTATATTGGAGATTACAATTGACGAATTGCTTACTGGAAAGAAGGCAGATGGCGAAGGGCATGTGGGTACTGAAAATCAGTTAAATAGACAATTTATCATAGAAGATAAAAATCATAATTATATAAAAGGAACTATTATATCCTTTATTGTATTGGCAATTGCATTATATTGGAGTTTGGTTGCACCTTATACAATACAAGCAGTCTCAGCAGCACTTGTACTAATTTCTTTTAGTATTTTCTATCTTTATGATAAAAAATATAGTGATTTATTAAGATATTACAAGGAATCTAAAACAGAAGTGGATTTTCCTATTATTCAAGCTTCATGTCGACAATTTATTATTTCATCAGGCATTACAGTATTTATATTTGTAAACTTGCTTAGTTTTAATACAACCGTTATAAAAAAAAAGTATTTTATTTTGGGATATCACCTTCAATATATGTTAATGGGAGTAACGCTTTATACATTTTTTAACTTGTTTTTATTTTTAAAATCAAATAAGAATAATTTTAAAATCCCTCTGTATTTTCATATAGGTACACTTCTTTCAATAATAGATATATATTAAAATTGACGTTTTAAATTCAATAAACAATAGTAAATTATTAGGAAGTAAAAACAATAAGGTATTTCTTTTAATAATAGCAATCTGCATTATATATAGCTTATTAATTTTTACTATGAATAATATGTCTAATAAATACAAGGGAATATTATTTGCATTAAGCATATTACAGCATTCTACTCTTTTGTCAGTTTCTCGTTATAGCATATGGTATGCAACCAATATTGAAACAAACGTTCATGGCGGAATTGATAAAGGTTACGTTGGGATTACATTAATGATAAGCATGACCTTATATTATATTCAAACATGCATTATTAGGAAAATAAGCCAGAGGCAAATATAAATAAAAACAATAAGATTAGCAGGGAGTATACAAACTCCCTGATTTAATTTTTAATAGTAAATTTAAGTTTCTTCTAGCAGCCATTTACATTGCAGCATTGGCGTAAAGTATTTTCATATATTACAGCTCCGTCTATACCTGTAGTAGAATTTGATGGCTGTATAGTTATTCGTACATCAGGAGTTAGAGACACTACAGTTGGAAGATCTATTCTAGAAGACCATGTTGGGGGATCTTCTCTAGTTGGGAATAGCTGGTTTCCAAAGCCTCCAATATCTCTAAAAAATGCAGTTGTAATGTATATATCATAGTTACCAAAGTAGGATGGGGGAGGAAGTGTGGCAAGTACACTTATGGATTGACCACCTCTTGGTCCGAAGTTTGCGTAGGCAGTTGCACCTGTTCCAAAGGGAATTCTTCCTCTCTTTTGTAACTCTATGCAACAAGGAATAGGTATGAATGAGGGAACGCATAGAACGTCTCCAGGGTAAAGGATATTGGGATTGGTGATATGTGGGTTAGCGTAGTATAATGCTTCTAATCTTACTCTAAATATTTGTGACAATGTAAATAGTGTATCCCCAGGGGATACCACGTATCTTCCTTTAAAGGCTTCGGGACATGAGCTTGGAATTCTTGGGATTTGTCTAAACAAAAAAATTCTCCTCCTAGTATTGATTGTCCTATAAAATTATAAGATTTATATATAATATGAAATTACAGTCATAGAGTACGCAAATATTTTCCGAAATGGTAACATAGAGTACATAAATTTGAAAATCTATGTGATATTATAATAGTAATAACTTGGGAAAGGATGGGATAATATGAACTCAGATAAAACTAAAATCAATTTATTAGCTGAATATGTAGAAGGTCTGATGAACGAATACGATGGAAAAGAACTTTATTTAAAATACAAGGACGCCATTGAAAAGGTCACTCCGCAGGAAGCTTTCGAAGTATTTTACCTTCAGCTTAATAAGGATAAAAAGCCAAAAGTAATATTAAAAGTATTGGACAAGGTAATAAATATATTTTATAAGTCACTAAGTTCCTACCCATGGAAAAGACCTGAGAAAGATAGTTTCTTAGATGTGTTAATTCAGGAAAATAAGGCTTTAAGAGCCAAGCTTAATGATATTGGAGAAATAGTTAAAGAACAGAATTTTAAAGGAAGAAAAGAGGATTTGCTAGTTAAGGTTAGTGAACTCAAAGCCTTTAATGATCATTATTTAAAAAAAGAAAATATACTTTTCCCATACATGGAAAAGAGGATGGAAAAGTTCCATGGGCTTACTATTATGTGGTCACTTCATGATGAGGCTAGAGCATGTTTAAATAAGATGGTTTCACTACTTGAATCTGAGGATTGTACTGAAAGTGAATTTAATTCAGAAATAGGCAAGTTATTTTTTGCAATGGGTGGACTTGCAAATAAGGAAGAGCTTATTCTCTTTCCGGCAGCTAGTGAGATTTTTAGCGAAGAGGAGTGGAGAGACATGGGAAAACAAAGCTTTGAATATTCTTTTCCATTTATAGATAGCCCTCAAAGGCCTTCTGAAAAAATAGATGATGAGGAGATAAATGAGCTTATTAAAAGCATGGATGGGTTTATATTTAAGACAGAAACAGGAATTTTGAATCTTGAACAAATCCTAATGATTTTCAATGCTTTACCAGTAGATTTATCCTTTGTTGACGAAAATAATAAAGTGAAGTTTTTTACAAGACCTAAGGATAGAATTTTCCCTCGTTCCTCTGCTGTTATAGGACGAGACGTGAGGAATTGTCATCCTCATGAAAGTGTACATGTTGTTGAAGAAATCATTGAAGAGTTTAGAAATGGAAGGAAAGAAGTAGCAAGCTTTTGGATAAACATGAGGGGAAAAATGATCCTTATTCAGTATTTTGCTCTTAGAAATTCAAAGGGTGAATATAAGGGTGTTTTAGAGGTAAGTCAGGATATAACAGAAATAAAGAAGTTAGAAGGGGAAAGAAGATTACTTCAGTGGGATAATGCATAAAAAAACAAGGTGCCGCATACTTGCGATACCTTGTTTTTTATCTATTTACATATTTATTTCAGAAATAATATGTAAAATTGAAGGTTTACCAGGTGAAATTCTTAGCAAAACAATATAAAAATGCAGGACATCTGTCTTGTATTAGAAGACAGATGTAAATTAATTAACATAATTTCACATAAATCATGGTTAATTGTAAGAAATAATTACAATTTCATAATTTAATTTAATAAAGTAGGAGAACTTATTCTTATCTTGAAATTTAATGCATAAGTTATTGCAGTTTTCTTAAAAATATAATATACTATTCATGTAAACGCAAACATATTATATAAAGGGGAGAGGGGACATTGAAAAGTAATTTAAACACTGAAAACAACAAAGAAGTAAAAGGTTTTCTGAAAAATGTAGAAAAAATAGGTAATGCTCTACCACATCCAGCAATGATTTTTATAATACTAAGTCTAATTGTAATTGTAATTTCTGAAATTGTAGCAAAAACGGGCACTCCTGTTACTTACTACGATGCAAAGGCAGCAAAAGATGTGACTATAAAAGCTGTTTCACTATTAAATGCAGAGGGATTGCGATACATATTCAATAGTGCAACCAAGAACTTCACAGGTTTTGCACCATTAGGTACTGTTCTTGTAGCTATGCTTGGGGTTGGAGTTGCTGAATGGTCAGGACTTATTAACACCTCCTTAAAAAAATTATTGACTGGTGTTAATGCAAGATTATTAACAGCGGTAGTTGTATTTGCTGGTATAATGTCAAATATAGCATCGGATGCAGGGTATGTTGTAGTTATACCTTTAGGAGCAATTGTATTTGCGGGAGCAGGGCGTAACCCAATTGCTGGTTTAGCAGCAGCTTTTGCAGGTGTATCTGGAGGATTCTCTGCAAATCTAATTATAGGTACTCTTGATCCATTGCTTGCTGGAATCACTAATGAAGCTTTAAAAAGCGCAGGTATTAATTATCAAATTGGTGCAACAGCAAACTTATATTTCATGATGGCTTCTACATTTTTATTAACTTTCTTAGGAACTTTCGTAACAGAAAGAATTGTAGAAAAAAATCTTGGACCTTACACTGGAGAATATGTGCCTAATAATGATGCAATTACAGCAGAAGAAAATAAAGGTCTTAGAAATGCGGGACTAGCACTTTTAGTATTTGTATTAGTAATGGCATTTTTAATGGTACCTCAAAATGGATTGCTTAGAGTTGTAGATGAAAAAACAGGAAAAGCTACTTTAGATGCTTTCATGCATGGAGGTCTTATACCTACTATATTGTTGTTATTCTTAATTCCTGGTTTTGCTTATGGTAAAACTATAGGTAAAATAAAAAGTAGCAATGATTTAGTATCTGCTATGACTGAGGCAATGAAGAGCATGGGAGGATATTTAGTATTATCTTTCTTTGCAGCTCAATTTGTTAGTTATTTCTCCTATACAAACCTTGGAATTATAGTTTCAGTTAAAGGGGCTGACTTTTTAAAGACTATAGGATTTACTGGACTACCTCTAGTTATAGGATTTATTTTGTTTTCAGCTTTCATAAATTTATTCATGGGTTCAGCTTCAGCAAAATGGGCTATTATGGCTCCCGTATTTGTTCCTATGATGTTTAGACTTGGGCTTAGTCCAGAATTGACGCAAGTAGCTTTTAGAATTGGAGATTCATCAACTAATATAATTACTCCATTGATGAGTTATTTTGCAATGATAGTTGTGTTTGCTCAAAAGTATGATAAGAAAAGTGGACTTGGAACTCTTATATCAACAATGTTACCATATTCAATTACATTCATAATAGGTTGGACATTATTAATGACTATATGGTACTTCTTAGGTCTTCCACTTGGTCCAGGAGCATTTATTCATATGTAAATATTAGAATGTGAGAACAACTAAATATTTCTAATAAAGAAGAATTGCCACCGTAAAATTTAAATCGGTGGCAATTTCTCTTTATTAAATAAATACCACCGATTTAAAGAACAACTGATTAATGGGGATATTTCTTAAAAGGTATGTTACAATAGAAGAAAAAATTATATACATTAAAAAGGTGAAGTAAATGAATAATGAGACTAACAAAACAAAAAAGAAATTGGCTGAAGCACTGAAAAAGTTGATGAGTGAACGAGCCTTTGAAAAAATAAAAATTCAAGATATTGTAGATATATGCCATATGAACAGACGTACATTTTATTATCATTTCAAAGATATCTATGAACTCTTGGAATGGTTTTATCATGAAGAAGCGTTAAAACAATTAGAAATAAATAGTACATATGATTCGTGGACTAATGAACTACTTTATTTATTTCACTATATTGAATCAAATAGAAAAGTCACCTTATGTGTATTTAAATCGCTAGGAAGGGAATACTTAGAAGATTTTATGTATAAAACCGTTTTTCGTGTAGTTAAAAATATTGTTTATGATATTGCATTTGATTTAGAAGTAAAAGAAGCACAAAAAGATTTTATAGCACATTACTATACGGTTTCTTTAGTAGGAATGATGACACATTGGATTCAAGCAGATTTTACTCCTAATCCTACGGAAATTACTAACATGACAAACCTTATTATACAAGGAACAATGAGAAATGCCTTAGAGCGATTTTCACAAAATGGCTAATCTGTGTATATACGCGATAGGTAAATGGATGTTATAATTTGGCTATATTCTTAGGAGGGAATTATAGTGCAGGATTATATAATCATTACAGATGCAACATCTGATTTACCAGTGGATATCATTAAAAGTTTAGATATAATTGTTTTGCCTATGGAGTTTATTATTGAAAATCAGGTTTATAGTCATTATCCTGATGGAAGAGAGATGAGTTTTTGTGATTTCTATAGTCATTTAAAAATGGGTAGGATGTCTTCAACGACACAGATTAATTATAATACATATAAATCTGCTTTTACTGATATTTTAAATGAAGGAAAAGACATCTTATATATTTCATTTTCATCTGGTTTAAGTGGTACCTATAATGCCGCTAGATTAGTAATAAATGATTTAAAAGAAGAGTTTCCGGACAATAAAATTTTGGCTGTAGATTCTTTATGTGCTTCAATTGGTGAAGGGCTACTAGTATATTTAGCAGCTTTAAAAAGGCAAGAGGGATTTTCTATAGATAAACTAAAGCAGTGGATAGAAAATAAGCGTTTTGAAGTATGTCATTGGTTTGCCGTTGATGACTTGGAGCATTTAAAGCGTGGGGGCAGAATTAATGCAGCACAAGCTTCAGTAGGGACCATTTTAAACTTGAAACCTATACTAAGTGTAAATAGAGAAGGAAAATTAGTTAATGTAACTAAAATGAGAGGAAAGAGAAAAAGCTTTAACTATTTATTGCAAAAGCTAAAAGAAGATGGTGAGAATATAGAAAGTCAAACTATTATGGTGGGACATGCCAATTGTGAAGAGGATGCCGTATATTTGCAACAACTCATTTTAGAACAAGAATTAGCGTCAAAAGTTATAATATGTAACATTAGCCCCATCATTGGAACCCATACTGGAGCAGGAATGATAGCCTTAACTTTTGTGGGACGACGATAGAGACCAACCCTTGAATTTTCAAGGGTTTTTTATTGTATGTGAAAACTATTTTATATTTTAAGTCCCTAACACTTTGTGTATTTATTATTAAAACAGTAAGAATATGCTATAATGAATACATATGATATAAAGTTATGTAAACATAGGGGGATAGGGATTTGGAAAGTGGTAAAGCTTTAGAAATAATAAATAAGAAAAGTATTTATTCTATTATGTTTTTTATTATATTAGGGTGTATTATTATGGCATGGGTAGATGCTATACTTTCCCCTAGCTATGCTGTTAAATCTTTTATTAAACTTCTTTTATTTTTAGTTTTACCTATTGTATACTCTTTCATGGATAAAGGTGTATCTTTTCGCAATCTTTTTGTGTTCAGCAAAAGGGGAATGGTTTTTCCAATATTATTAGGAATAGCGGTATACTTGTTTATTATTGCCTCATACTTTATCATGAGTCCTTATTTTGATTTTTCAAAGGTTACTGTAGAGTTGGAAAATAATATTGGAGTTAATAAAGGTAATTTTGTCTTTGTATCTCTTTATATCTCCTTTATCAACTCATTATTGGAAGAATTTTTCTTTAGGGGATTTGCGTTTTTAACTCTAAAAAAAGTTACCAGCAGAAAATTTGCTTATTTTTTTAGCGCTACAGCTTTTTCTGTTTACCATATTGCTATGATGACAAGCTGGTTTACACCAATACTATTTATATTATTGATTACAAGTTTATTAGTAGCTGGGCTACTATTTAATTGGCTTAATGAAAAAAGTGATAACATTTATACCTCTTGGATGGTACACATGTGTGCTAATTTTGCTATTAACACCATTGGTTTTATGCTATTTGGAATATTGTAATATATACCAAGTTCCCACTTATATTAATGTTAATATTAAACCTAATAAACCAGATATTCCAACACACCAGAAAACATTAAGTTTGTATTTTATTATTGAAATAAAACCTATTACTGCAAATAATAAGGTTGGTATATCAACTATGGCTGCGGGAATAAGAAGTATAATGGAGGATAAAATTGATCCTATAACGCCAGCATTTACTCCTTTTAGTGCAGCTTTAACCCATGGAATATCCTTTAATTTTTTTAGGTATGGTGCTGCAATTAAAATAAATATAAATGAAGGCAAAAAGATTGCAACAGTTGATAATAATGCTCCAATGAATCCAGAAACTTTGTAACCGATAAATGCAGCAGTTATTACTACTGGACCAGGAGTTACTTGGCCTAAAGCTATGCCAGCCAAAAATTCTGCTTGAGTTAGCCATCCTAATTTAGTTACTACTTCATTTTCTATAAAAGGTATAATCACTAAACCGCCACCATAGATAAATAATCCAACTTTTATAAAAAATATAAACATTTTTGAAAGTAAAGGGGTAAAAACTAATGGAAAAGCAATAGAATGCAGATTTCTATGATTTTTATTTTTAAAGGAATCTGAATATAAAAATATTCCACATATACCAGCCAGTATCATTGCAACAATCATATTTACTTTAAAAAGGGTTATAGCCGTTGTTGTTGCTAAAAAGATAATGAACTGTGATTTAATAGCAATTGTTTTCTTATACATATTTAATAGAGAAGAAGATATTAAAGCAATAACTACTGCATTAATTCCATAGAGTACGCCAGCTATACTAGGAATCTCACCAAATTTAAAGTAGATATAACTTAATACTGTTATAATTATAAACGCAGGAAAAATGAAAGAAATACCTGCTAAAATTCCTCCAAGAATTCCACCTCGCATATATCCCATATATATACCTAATTGAGTTGAAGCGGGACCTGGCAGTAGGTTACATACTGCAAGACCATCCAAAAACTCATCTTTTGTTGACCATTTTCTTTTTTCAACAAGTTCTGAATCCATTAGTGCAATATGAGCCATGGGACCTCCAAAGCCTAATAAACCAATTTTTAAAAAGTAACTAATTATCTCTTTCATATAAATACCCTCCTTGACTGTATTTTATCGGATTGATAAAATAATAGAATAGATAGCGGAAATTGATATAGATAGTCGATATCGAAAAGCGATATTGAAATTATAAGTAAAGAATATCATAGGAGGAGTTTAAATGCAAGAGCAAATCATGAGAAAATTATTTTTAGGATTTATTCATATTCATATATTACATCATGCTAAAAAGGAGCCTTTTTATGGAGCTTGGATGATAGAAGAGCTTAGGGAGCACGGATATGAAATAAGTGCAGGAACACTATATCCTATACTTCATAATCTTGAGAAAAATGGTGTATTGAAAGTTGAAGATAGAAATGTAGATGGAAAGATAAGAAAATATTATTCAATTACTCAGTTGGGGGAAGAGGTTCTTGAAGAATCTAAAGCAAAAGCATATGAATTATTTAAAGAGATAAAAGAGTAAACTAAATGTTAATAAACAAAGTATAAAAGTCAATCAGGATAATAAGCAATTATTTTATTTTGATTGGCTTTTTTGTTTTGCCACTTTTCATTGATATGAATTAAACGTAATAAAATGTAAAATAATTTCATAATATTAGTATAGCCGACAAGTAAGCGCGCTGTGGTATTTAATAAAATAATATTTGGAGGTGTTAGTTTGTATGATTTTGTTCTAAAAAATGGACTAGTAGTAGACGGGAGAAGGAACCTTCCCTATAAGGCCAACCTTTGTATTAAAGATGGTAGGATTGTAGACATTACTAAGGATTCAAGTGTTATAGGAAATGAGATAATCAATTGTGAGGGAAAAGTAATCTCCCCAGGGTTTATTGATCTTCATACCCACTCAGATGCATGTCCTCTTAATTCCAAGGAAACAGAAAGCATGTTGAATCAAGGAGTTACACTAGAAATTGGAGGAAACTGTGGTATATCTCTAATTCCTTCAAATGAATCTAATAGAGCAGAAATAAGAGAATTTTTTTCAAGAACAATTGAGATACCTCTTGAAGATCCATCTTTTAAAATGGATAACATGAGAGATTATTTAGAAATTGCTAATAAGCACGCATTATCAATTAATGCTGGAATTTTGATTGGCCATGGCACACTAAGAGCTTGTGTGGTAGGTTTTGATGATAGGGAACCCACATATGAAGAGCTGGATAAAATGAAGAATATTCTTCACCAAGAATTACAAAATGGAGCATTTGGTATGTCTCTAGGCTTAATTTATCCGCCAAGTAGTTATGGTAAATTACATGAGTTTGTAGAACTTTCAAAAGTAATTAAAAAGAATAATGGGATATTAACTGTACATTTAAGAAATGAAAGCAATTTAGTCTTTGAAGCTATTGATGAAATGATTAAAGTGACAGAATTATCAGGTGTTCATCTACATATTTCACACCTGAAACTTATAGGAAAGCCGCAATGGGGTAATTCAAAAAAGCTTCTTGATAATATCGAAGCTGCTCGTCAAAGGGGATGTAATATTACTTGTGATCAATATCCCTATGAAGCTACATCCACTGGACTATCTGCTCTTGTACCTGGTTGGGCCCATGATGGTGGCAATTCAAAGATGATAGAAAGATTAAAAACAAAAGACTTTAGGCTGCTTATGGATATTGCAACTGAAATTGATAGACGTGGTGGAGCAAGATGTGTAGGGGTATCATCTACACATGGTCATATACCTGAAATAGATGGTAAAAATATTGAAGAAATCTCAAAGATGTATAATTTATCACCAGAAGAGACGGTAGTAGAAGTTTTAATTAAGTGTAGAGGTGAAATATCTGCAATATATTATTCACTAAGTTTGGATGATGTTCTTAATATTATGAAGGAAATGTATATATCCATAGGAAGTGATGGGTACAACTTTAGTTATGATTTGGACTATAATCCACACCCAAGAAGCTTTGGTACATTCCCAAGGTTTTTACAGATGGTTCGTGAAAACAAGTTAATGTCATTGGAAGATGCTATATATAAAATTACAGGACTTCCTGCTCAGATTATTAGACTAGCAGATAGAGGAGTACTAAAGGTTGGAAATGTAGCAGATATAACTGTATTTGATTTTAATGAAATAAAAGATATGTCTACATTTTTACATTCTCCTGTAAAACCTCTAGGAATTAATCATGTTTTTATAGCTGGCGTACCTGCAATTCTTCATGGTACAAAAACCTCAAATAAAATAGGGAAAATACTATTAAAAAATAATTAAAATTGGGGGAAATAATATGGAACTAGGAAAATATGCATTGATATCAACACCATCACTATTAGCACTAATTCCGCTACTAGTGTACTTAATAATGGTTTTTAGAAATAAATCTAACTTAGCAGGTTTAATAGTAGGTGTAATTGTAGCTGCGGTTTTAACTGGACAAGGACTTAAAAGCCTAGCTGGAATTTTTGCAACCTCATTAGGATCGTTTTTGGCAATAATAGGCATTATAATCATGTTCGGAAGTGGACTTGGCTACTTAATGAATAAGACAAAAGTAAGTCAAACCCTTGTATACTGGATTGTAAAAGGAATTGGAGTAAATACTGAGAAAAAAGGTATGGCAGCAGTTATAATTAGCTCTATTGTCATATGTGGATTACTTGGAACATTGGCTGGTGGTAATGCAATAATTGCTCCTGTTATCATTCCTGTTGTGGCAGCTGTAGGATTAACACCAAGTGCTGTATGTACTCTACTTAAGGTTGCAGGTGAGGTTGGTTTAATCATGGGGCCACTGACAGGTGTTACTATTGCCACTATGGGAGTTACAGGACTTTCTTATGGTAAATTAATGTTATGGGCCGTTATTCCATTTAGCATAGTATGGATTGGGGCTACAGTTTTTGCAGTAACTAAAATTCAAAAGAAACTAAAAGGTGTTGAAGTATATGAGATAACTGATGATATGATTGATATTAATAAAATGGTTATTGCTACTGAACAAAAACGCACAACAATATTGTTTTTAATAGCATTTGCTCTCTTAGTTGGCTTTGGTGTCATCACAAAGCAGGGCACAAGCTATGCTATCATTGTAATGTTGATCTTATCCGCAGTTCTTACTATTAGCAGTAGACTGGGGATTGACTCTGCAATTGACACCTTTGTTGAAGGTGCATCAAAAATGACAAATATGTTTTTGGTGTTTATTTTCTTCGAAGTAATGTTTAGTATGATTAATATTGGTGGAGGCTTTGATGCCTTAGGTAATCTTTTAACAGGCTTAGTTTCTGGGGGTGGAAAAGCAGGGGTTTTAATAATTGCATCTCTGGTTGGTGGATTCGGCATAGAAGCAGCTGCTGTTGCTGAAATTACTATAGTGCACAAAATGTTCATAGACTTAGTTAGCTCAGTTAATTTACCAATGGAAGTTTGGGCTACTGCAATTTTAGCTGCAACAAGAATTACAGGTTCTTTATATCCGACAGCGAATCTTGCAGGTCAATTGGGTATCGCACGTTGCAGCAATATGAAAGCAGTTCTAAAAGCAGCTTGGGTTGGTGCTGCGGCACTATGGATTTGGGTTATGCTTTGGGCCTTTGTTGGGCCAATCCTTGTTAGATAATTTAATGTTGAATAAATTATGGATATAGGTTGACAAATATAATATGTTGTTGTAGAATATATTAAAATACAATTTAATAAGGCCTCACTTTTACAGGTGAGGTAGAGGCGCGGTATTTAACAGTCTTTAGAGGAGCTTGAGAGGCATTGATGCTAAGGAGAAGGAAATGTCGCCGAAGTTAGTAATATTCTCAGTATTACTTGCTGGGTCTGCAGCTAAGAACTGCAGGACTGTCTCAATAAACTTCCCGGTTTATTGAGTTGTGCTATCTCATTTTGGGAAAAGAAGAGGAATTAGGGAAAAGTGTAAGCTTTTTTGACCTGAGTTCATCTCAGGTCTTTTTGCGTTTTCTAAAAAACTAAAATTAATATAACAGGAGGAGAAAATAGTTATGAGAAAAAAATTATCAGTATTAATAGCGGCGTCTTTATCAGCAATTATGCTTTTTACAGGGTGTGGATCTAAAAGTTCAAAGGAGCAAGCTAAGGTAGAATCAGATACATTTAAAGTTGGTCTTGAATGTGGATATGCACCATTTAATTGGACTCAAATGAATGATTCTAATGGTGGAGTTAAAATTGATGGTAATGCAGAATATGCAGGTGGATACGATGTAGAGATTGCTAAAAAGATTGCAGATGGTTTAGGGAAAAAGTTAGTTGTTGTTAAAACAGAATGGGATGGTCTTGTGCCAGCGTTGACTTCAGGAAAAATAGATGCAATTATCGCTGGTATGTCACCAACAGCAAAACGTAAAGAGTCAATTGACTTCTCAGAGAATTACTATAAATCAAATTTAGTTATGGTTGTTAAAAAAGGTGGAAAATATGACGGTGCAACTTCAATACAAGATTTCAAAGGAGCAAAGATAACTGCTCAATTAAATACATTCCACTATTCAGTAATAGATCAAATCAATGGTGTAGCTAAACAGCCCGCAATGGACAACTTCCCAGCAATGAGAGTTGCTCTAGAATCAGGAATGATTCATGGATACGTATCAGAACGTCCAGAGGGTGTTAGTGCAGAAGCTGCTAACTCAAACTTTAAAATGGTGGAATTTAAAGAAGGCTTTACTACTTTAGATGATGACACTGCAATTGCTGTAGGTGTTGCAAAGGGTAGCGAATTAACTAAGAAAATCAATGAAATATTAAAAGGTATATCAGAAGAAGAACGTACAAAAATAATGGATGCTGCTATTAAAAATCAACCAGCAGCAAAATAATTAATTATTTGAAACCAGGTGTATTTATAGCATTTGGTTTCAAGATATTTTTAAAGGAGGATAATTATGAGCTTTCAGTTGATAATAGATATTATGAAAGAGAACTGGCCAATGTTCATTCGTGGAGCTGGCGTTACACTATTAATTTCTATGACCGGCACTATTATAGGTTCTATCATAGGTCTATTAGTAGGGGTTATACGTACTATTCCAATTCCAGAACGAGGAGCTAAAAGAATTGTTTTAAAAGTTATAAACGCTATTTTATCTGTTTATATAGAAATATTCCGTGGAACACCTATGATTGTTCAAGCTATGGTAATCTATTATGGATCTGCCCAAGCTTTTGGTATAGATATGAATCGATTAACTGCAGCAATATTTATTGTATCAATTAATACAGGTGCTTATATGTCAGAAATAGTTCGTGGAGGTATTGTTTCTATAGATAAAGGGCAGTTTGAAGCAGCTCATGCAATAGGTATGAATCACATTCAAACTATGATAAACGTAGTATTGCCACAAGTGATTAGAAATATTTTACCAGCAACGGGAAATGAGTTTGTTATAAATATTAAAGATACTTCAGTTCTTAACGTAATTGGTGTGACAGAGTTATATTTCCAAACAAAATCAGTTTCAGGAAATAACTTTAAGTATTTTGAATCCTTCTTTGTTGCATGTGTATTGTACTTTGTAATGACCTTTACAGTAACGAGAGTTTTACGTTTTATTGAAAGAAAACTAGATGGTCCTGATAATTACATTATGATGGGCAATCAAATGCAAGTAGCAAGAGCTGAAGATATGATTAGAAATTAGACAAAGGAGGGATAGTATGGAAAAAGTAATTGATATTAAACATTTAAGTAAATCCTTTGGAACTCACGAAGTTCTAAGAGACGTTGATTTCTCAGTAAATAAAGGGGAAGTAGTTTGTATCATTGGCTCATCTGGATCAGGTAAATCAACCCTTCTTCGTTGTGTTAACCTTTTAGAGAAACCAAGTGGTGGAGAAATTATATATAATGGAGAAAATATTTTAGATGATAAGCACGATATTTACGCTTATCGTACAAAGCTTGGCATGGTGTTTCAACAGTTTAATTTATTTAATAATCACAATGTTTTAAGCAATTGCACCATAGGGCAAATGAAGGTGTTAAAGCGTTCCAAGGAAGAAGCGGAAAAAACAGCTATGAAATACTTGAAAGTTGTTGGCATGGAACAGTATGTTAACGCAAAACCAAAACAATTATCAGGGGGACAAAAACAACGTGTAGCTATTGCTAGAGCTCTTTCTATGGAACCGGATGTTATGTTGTTTGATGAACCAACATCAGCCCTAGATCCTGAGATGGTAGGAGAAGTTCTTAAGGTTATGAAGGAGCTTGCGGAAACTGGTCTTACAATGTTAATAGTAACTCACGAAATGGAATTTGCAAAAGACGTATCAGACCGCGTAATATTTATGGATAAAGGAGTTATTGAAGAAGAGGGAAGTCCAGAGCAAATTTTCAATAATCCAAGGAGAGAACGTACGAGGGAATTTTTAAAGCGTACTTTAAAATAGTAGTAATAAATATAAATAGCCATGACTCATTACCTACAGATTTTAGTAATAAGTCTATGGAATAACTAGTATACTTAGGGTAAAATTATAACAAGAAGCTAAATAACAATTAATAAAATATATTTAAGTAAATAATGAGGAGAAGATATTATGAAATTTTGTTGGAGTACGTTAAATGTCAAGAACATGGAAGAATCTTTAAAGTTTTATCATGAGGTAATAGGACTTCCAATTTGCCAAAGATTTCAAGCTAGGCCAGGAATGGAAATAGTGTTTTTAGGAGATGGAGAGACAAAAATTGAACTAATATATGATGAAGAAATTAAAGATGTTAATATGGGAATAGATATTTCCTTAGGATTTGAAGTAAAATCTCTAGATAAAATGATGACGCTTGTTGAAGAAAAAGGTATAAAGATTCATAGTGGCCCATTTCAGCCTAATCCCAATACAAGATTTTTCTTTGTTTTAGATCCAAACGGATTAAAAATTCAATTTGTAGAGAGTAAATAGGGAAAATGTCTAGTTCATTAATAACAAAAAAAGCTCTTGCTAGTTCATTGAAAGAACTAATGAAGTATACTCCATTAAATAAGATATCTGTAAAGCATATTGTTGACAACTGTGGCTTAAATAGGCAAACCTTTTACTATCATTTTCAAGATATTTTTGATTTAGTTGAGTGGATTTATAAAACAGAAGCCGTTGAAAGCATAGCTCAATATACTAGTTATAATACCTGGACAGACGGATTTTATAAAATATTTCTGTATATAGAAGATAATAAAGAATTTTGTTTTAATACTTTAAATTCCCTAGGAAGAAACCATTTAGACATGTATCTTTATTCGGTTACTAATGAATTACTTATGGGGGTAGTTAATGAAGTTTCCTGCAATATGAAGGTTAAGGAAGAAGATAAAAAATTTATTGCAAATTTTTATACTCATGCATTTACTGGCTTAGTTATTCAATGGATAAAAGAAGGAATGAAGGAAAACCCAAAGTTAATAATTGAAAAGCTTAGCGAATTAGTTGAAGGAAACTTTGTAAAGGCTCTAGAAAGATATGAAAACAAGTCATAATAAACTCTTTGTTTGTTATGACTTGTTTTTTTATACATTTGAAGCAAAGTGTATGAAAATTGTACAGGCGCTATTTTTTGATTATATATATACCATGATAAAAGTATTATTATTTACGTTGTAGGGAGATAGAATAAGCTAATTTCCTAAAATTTAAAAAATCATGGAGGCGACCAATATGAAAAAAGAATACGAAAATAAACAAGTGTATTTTGTGGGTGGTGGGTTAGCATCACTTGCAGGAGCTGTTTACTTAGTTAGAGATTGTGATTTTCCAGGAGAAAATATTCATATATTAGAGGGAATGCATATTCTCGGTGGAAGTAATGATGGCGCAGGAAATGCAACAAATGGATTTATCTGCCGTGGTGGAAGAATGCTAAACGAAGAAACTTACGAAAACACATGGGAACTACTTTCTTCTATACCATCTTTAGAAAAAGAGGGAATGTCTGTATGTGATGAAATTTTAGCTTTCGATCATGATCATCCAACCCATGCGAATGCAAGGCTTATTAATAAAGATGGCGAAGTAATAGACGTTTTGTCTATGGGGTTTGATAATGCTGACCGTATGGCACTAGTAAAATTAATGCTTACCCCTGAAGAAAAATTAGATAACTTACGTATATGTGATTGGTTTGCAGGAACCCCTCACTTTTTTGAGACAAACTTCTGGTATATGTGGCAGACAACCTTTGCTTTCCAAAAATGGTCTAGTCTATTTGAATTAAAACGTTATATGAATCGTATGATATTTGAATTTTCAAGAATTCAAACTCTTGAAGGTGTAACCAGAACGCCATATAACCAGTATGATTCTATTATATTGCCTATAAAGACTTATTTGGATGATTTTGGTGTTGATTTTAGCTTAAAATACACTGTAACAGATTTAGAATTTGAAGAAGGTGATAACATCACAGTTAAAACAATCTGTTATGAACATGACGGAAAAGAAGGCATTCTTAAGCTTAACCATGGAGACTTGTGTATTGTAACTAACGGGTGTATGACCGATAACGCTTCCTTAGGGGATTTTAATACTCCTGCTAAGATGATAGCTGAAAATCCTATGTCTGGTAATCTTTGGGCAAAAATTGCCGCTAAAAAAGAAGGCCTTGGAAACCCAAAACCATTCTTCGGAAATGCTGAAGAAACCAATTGGGAATCCTTTACTGTTACTTGCAAAGGTGATAAATTGCTTAAAATGATTGAAAAATATTCTCGTAATAAACCTGGCAGTGGTGCTTTGATGACCTTTAAAGATTCAAACTGGCTTATGTCTATAGTAGTTGCTGCACAACCCCACTTTAAAAATCAGCCAGAAGATACTACAATTTTCTGGGGATATGGTTTGTATACAGACAAAGAAGGTAATTATGTAAAGAAAGTTATGAGAGATTGTACTGGGGAAGAGATGCTTGTTGAGCTATTGAGCCACCTACATTTTGAGGATGAAATTGATGAAATAATGGATAGTGTAGTTAATGTCATACCATGTATGATGCCATATATTGATGCTCAGTTTCAGCCACGTGCTATGAGTGATCGTCCTAAGGTAGTACCTGAAGGGTCAACAAACCTTGCAATGATTAGTCAATTTGTTGAAATTCCAGAGGATATGGTATTTACTGAAGAGTACTCTATCCGTGCGGCAAGAATTGCTGTATATACCTTGCTAGGGCTTGATAAAAAGATTTGTCCAGTTACTCCTCATATGTATGATGTTCGTACCTTATTAAAAGCAGTAAATGCCTCATTTAGGTAAAAAAATATAAAACTTAAAAAGCTAGCACCCTGTAAAATTGGTGCTAGCTAAAAATAAACTAAACGAAGCCCTCAATGGTTTCAGCTCGCTTATATGCCTTTTCAGTTACCTCTTTTGGATAGCCTATATATTCTAAAAGTCTTATTGCATTTCTTGTTTGAGAAACTCCAACTTTAAGCTTATAATCAAAACTTAACCCATTTTTATTATCAACATCTTCGCTGAAATAATAGAATTCATAAATATTCTTTAAAATATCAACTAGCTCTCTATCATGGGTAGCTACAATTGGAATAGTTCTTCCATTATTTAAGTAGGACAATATTTCTGCTGACATAGCTATTCTCTCAATAGGGTTTGTGCCTCTAAATATTTCATCTATTGGACAAAATACAGGTAGCTGTTTTTTTAGAGCATTAACTATTCTAAGTATTCCTTCAGCCTCAGCCATATAGTAGCTTTTCCCTTTTGATAAATCGTCATTAGGACTAATTGATGATACTATATTAAAAAATGAAGCTTTATAATCCTTAGCTAATGCAAAATAAAAGGTTTGGGATAAAAGTATGTTTATGCCTATCATTCTCAAAAATGTTGACTTTCCAGACATATTTGTACCAGTAAGTACTATACCTTTATTTTTAATAGAAATAGAATTTGCAACAGGATTATCTAAAAGGGGATGAACTCCTTCTGTAATGGTTAATGAAACTTCTTTTGTAAATATTGGCTTAGTATAAGGATGTTTTAGATTATTTTGATAACCAGAGATAGACATTATTGCTTCTAATTCTCCTAGAGTATGAAAGAGGTTTATTAAATATTCCTTTTTTTCTTTTAAAACCCCTGATATTCTATAATAAGCACACTCTTCTATAAGGAACAATACTGATATAGGTTCAAAAAAACCTGCCCACATATTAACAAGTCCTATTAATAATGTGCTTCTATCAATATTTTTAACCTGCTTAAGATTAGTTGTTATGGTATCTGTATAATCCTTAATATTAGTATTTTTTATATTGGATATTTTTTTAGCAGACTTTAAAATGTCTTTTAGATATATTATTCCACGAGATTTTATGGTGTTTCTTTCTAAGTGATTTACAAACATGTTTAAGGAAGCAGAGCCAAGTACCATCATCACATACTTTTCAGGGGAAAGTATAGTTAAAATAATAGCTATTATAGGAAATATCTTGCCTAATAGGGTATATAAATAATATTTGAACTTATTTACTACAAGCTCACTTTCTATCATATCTAAAAAGGTATTTTTTGAGTCAGTACTTAATTCAAAGAATATAGATGAAAGCGACTCTCTTAACTTCGAATCATTTTTAAAGGTTTCAATTAAAATATCTCTATTTTTTAGTTTTTCCTCATCTTTCAGAGGATTTCTTAGCATAAAGTATAAAACGCACTCCCCTAGTGTGCTATAGGTTCTGTCTAGTTTCTCATAGACCCTATTCATATCCATGTCGTTCCAAGTGTCATCGTCAATTGTATACTCTTCTTTTTCCATCATGGAAAAAAATCTTTTTATATGCTCAAATTTTCTACTTTTTTCAATATCTCCCTTGTATTCTTTTCTAATAATACTTAAAATCGTTCTTCTATCCAATTGAAGTCTCCTTCCAACTTGAAAATTTATGATTTACTTTTCTAATTAAATTTACCATATAGAGGAGATAAGCACAATGGAAATTGCTATGGATTAATTATTTTTCTTATGCTAATATGAATCTATCAAATTTTGTCTAAAAGGGGCAGATAAACATGGAGTTAGAGCTATAGGGTATATTTTTGATGTGGAAATAAAATCATAGATAGGAGATATACAATGGTTGAAATAAAGGGTAAATATAATAGCGCAATTGTTTATACGAAAAATATTGAAGAGGGCGCAATAAAACAGATTCAAACTTTATGTGATCAAGAGTTCACAAAAGGAAGTAAAATAAGGATAATGCCAGATGTACACAGTGGCATGGGTTGTACCATAGGAACAACAATGACAATTGAGGATAAAATAGTTCCGAATCTTGTTGGTGTAGATATTGGATGCGGCATGGAGGTAATAAAGATTGAAAATAGCCGTATAGAACTCCAGAAACTGGATAAGTTAATTTATGAAAAAATTCCCTGTGGATTTAAAATACGAGATAAGGAACATAAGTTTAATGATGATATTGACTTAAATGAACTTAAATGCAAAAATAAAGTAAATCTTTCCAGGGCAAGAAAAAGCATTGGAACTTTAGGTGGAGGCAACCACTTTATTGAAGTTAATAAAGATAGTGAGGGAAACCTATATATTGTTATCCATTCAGGGAGTCGACATTTGGGGCATGAGGTTGCAAGCCTATATCAAGAAGAAGCGTATAAATCTCTTAATAATACTATGAGAGATTTAGCCTATGTATCAGGAGAGCTTTTTGGAGATTACATTCATGATATGAAAATTGTTCAACGGTTTGCGGAGTTAAATCGTAAGGCTATGATTCATGAAATAATTAAGGGAATGAAACTTAATGTAGTAGAGGAATTTACAACTATTCATAACTATATTGATACTGAAACTATGATATTAAGAAAAGGTGCAGTTTCGGCCAAAAGGAATGAGAAGCTTTTACTACCAATAAATATGCGTGATGGCAGCCTCATTTGTGTAGGAAAGGGGAATGAAAATTGGAATTTTTCAGCTCCACATGGTGCGGGTAGACTTATGAGCAGAACTCAAGCTAAGAATTCATTTACATTGAACCAATTTAAAAAAACAATGGAGGGAATTTTTACTACGTCAGTGAAGAAAGAAACTATAGACGAGTGTCCATTAGCTTATAAGCCTATGGAGGAAATAATAAATAACATTGGGGATACCGTAGAGATAGTTCATAAAATAACACCAATATATAATTTTAAGGCTGCGGAATAGTATATAGTTAACAAAATAGAAGCATACCAAAATCTAAGAATTTAGTATGCTTCTGCTACACCATAATTTAACTGCTAATATTGAACATCTCTTAAGCATAATCCTTTTGCGTCAAGAATTAATTTAGTCTCTGCTCTTTTCTTTTCAGTTAATATTTTTTTTACATCTATTGGTTTAATGCTTTCTTTACCTACTTCTAGAAGAGTTCCAGCAATGATTCTAACCATGTTTAATAAAAAACCATTTCCGTTAATTTCTATTTCTATCATACCATGATTTTCTGTAATATTTATATAATTGATAGTTCGAATAGTTGATTTATCATTAGATTTCAATCTGGTAAAGCTTTGAAAATCATGAGTTCCGATTAAAAATTCTGCTCCTTCTCTCATTGCACTTAAATTAAGCTTTTCGGTAATGTGATAATAATATTTTTTGTTAAATACACTTCTAAATTTATTGTTATTTATTCTATAAACATAGGTTTTTGATTTTATATTATACCTTGCATGAAATCTTTCGCTGGTATCTTTCATGGATTTTACCAGTATATCTTCAGGTAAAAATGTATATAAATAACTTAACATTTCCTCTACGCTAAGATTAGAGTTAGTATGAAAATTCGCTATGTAATTTTCAGCGTGCACACCGGAATCCGTTCTTCCACAACCTATTACCTGAATATCTTCTCCTGTCATTTTAGATAAAACAGTCTCTATTTTATCTTGTATGGTTGAAACATCTTTAATTTGTTTTTGCCATCCTTTATATCTAGTTCCATCATATTCTATTGTCATTTTTAAATTTCTCATCTAGACCCACCTTTAGTTTTTGTATTAATTATATAACATAAAGTCTATTTTTGCAGTACTAAGAAGAAATAAAGTCTAGTCTTTAACTTCATAAACTGATAGAATAAAATATGGATAAATTTAAGATGAAAAGGAGGAGTTAGATGGCTGTATTATTTGTCGCAGGAATTATTCTGCTTATATGCGCAGTTTCCAGTAAAGTTTTATACAAATATGGGATACCAACCCTTGTGATATTTCTTGCTATGGGAATGCTTATGGGGTCTGATGGACCAGGAGGTATTTATTTCAATGATCCAAAGCTTGCAGAAAGCTTATGTAATATTGGGCTTATATTTATTATGTTTTCAGGGGGATTCGGTACAAGCTGGAAAACAGCAAAACCAGTTGCTTTGGCCGCCGGTGCGCTTGCAACCCTAGGAGTAGTTCTTACAGCCTTTTTAATAGGAGTTTTCGTTCATTTTGTATTTGGGTTTACTTTTCTTGAAGGAATGTTACTAGGCTCCATTGTATCATCTACGGACGCAGCGTCGGTGTTTTCTATCCTTCGTTCAAAACAACTTAACCTTAAAAATGGTTTAGCTCCCATGCTTGAGATGGAGAGTGGATCAAATGACCCAATAGCCTATATGTTAACCACTGTTTTTCTTGGATTAATATTAGGTAAAGGTCAAAGTATAGTAGTGCTTTTGCTAACTCAAATTGCAATAGGAGTGCTAGTTGGTGCTATTGTAGGTAAACTTTCAGTATGGCTTATAAATAATATTAATCTTGATATTGATGGACTTTATTCCATCATCGTTATTAGTACGGCATTGTTATCATATGCTGGTGCTGGACTACTTTCAGGGAATGGATTCTTAGCTGTTTATATTACAGGGCTCATTTTGGGGAACAGTAGACTTGTTCATAAAATAAGCTTAGTTCGTTATTTTGATGGATTGTCTTGGCTTATGCAAATTCTTTTATTCTTCACCTTAGGATTACTATCCTTTCCATCCAGATTACCTAGTGTATCCATGAAGGGAATGGTAATTGCACTTTTTATTATCTTTATCGCCCGTCCAGTGGCTATATTCATTGTCTTGACTTTGTTCAAAAAGCCTATTAAGGAACAGTTGCTTGTTGCCTGGGTAGGATTTCGTGGTGCTGCTGCCATTGTTTTTGCCACATACCCATTAACAGCAGGTCTTGGAGTCGCAGATGAAATATTTAATATTGTATTTTTTATAGCGCTGGTGTCGGTTTTGGTTCAAGGAACGCTTTTTATTCCTATAGCTAAAAAACTTGATTTAGTGGCGGAAGAAGAAACAGTGCTAAAAACCTTTACTGATTATTCAGGAGAAATTCACGCAGAGCTTTTGGAAGTAAAAATCCCTGGGCACAGTGAAATGGTAGGAAAGGCTATAATGGACCTGGATATACCTATGGATATATTGATAGTAATGATTAGAAGAGAGGGTAAGTTAATAACCCCACGCGGTGCAACTATAATTGAAGCAGGGGATATTATTATGATGGCGGGGGACAATAAGGTACAGCTTATGGAAATGCAGAATATAGCTGAGATTACTGGTTAAAAGAATTATAAATATAGGAGAACAGGAGAAAAGTCATAAAGGATTAAGGATGATTTTTTCTCCTGTTTTGTATTCACTAATTTTAATCAAGCATATAAGGGGTTTCTTGATAAACGTAATAATTTAACCAATTTGAAAACAAAAGGTTAGCATGGCTTCTCCATCGTACAATAGGGTATTTTATAGGATTGTCATCAGGATAATAATTTTTAGGTACAGAAATAGCAACTCCATTAGAAATATCCCTATCATATTCTGATTTTAATGTGAGAGGATCATATTCGGAATGACCCATAACAAATATTTGCTTTCCATCTATTGACATCACTATATGAACACCGCATTCATGGTATTCGGTAAGAATTTTAAGACTATCAATCTTTTCTATATCTTTTTTACTTACACAGGTATGTCTAGAATGAGGGGCAAAAAATTCATCGTCGAAGCCTCTTAAGAGCTTTTCATTTTTATAATTTACATTATGAGAAAATACTCCAAAAGCTTTTTCGTCGAGGGTATGCTTAGGAATATTATAATGGTGGTAAAGTCCAGCCTGAGCCCCCCAACAGATATGGAAAGTGGAAGTTACATTTGTTATACTCCAATTCATTATGAATTTTAATTCATCCCAATAGTCTACATCTTCAAAATCCAAATGTTCTACAGGAGCCCCTGTTATTATAAGCCCGTCAAACCTTTTCTCTTTTATCTCATCAAAGGTATTGTAAAAGGATAGAAGATGCTCTTGGGGAGTATTTTTAGATGTATGACTTTGAGGGTGAAAGAGGGTAATATCCACTTGTAGTGGAGTATTACCTAAAAGCCTTAATAGCTGAGTTTCAGTAACAATTTTAGTTGGCATTAAATTTAGTATAGCTATTTTAAGAGGGCGTATATCTTGATGATAGGCCCTTTTTTCATCCATAACAAAAATATTTTCATTATTTAATATTTCACTAGAGGGTAAATTGTTAGGAATTTTAATAGGCAAATTTCATCACCTCCTTGATGATTTAATTATTTTAGGGCTTCGTTTAAATCCCAAATTAGATCTTCTACATCTTCAATTCCAATGGAAACCCTAATCATATCTGGAGTTACACCTGCAGCTAGTAAAGCTTCTTCAGAAAGCTGTGAATGAGTGGTGCTAGCCGGGTGAATAACTAAGGACTTAGCGTCTGCCACGTTAGCAAGCATAGAGAATATTTGTAGATTATTTATAAATCTTTTACCTGCTTCAAGTCCACCCTTTATGCCGAAGGTGAAAATAGAGCCTACTCCCTTTGGAAAATATTTTTTAGCTAAAGCATTGTATTTATTATCCTCAAGTTCTGGATAATTTACCCAAGCTACATTAGGATGCTGTGATAAAAACTTCACTATTTTTCTTGTGTTTTCAACATGTCTTTCTACCCTTAATGAAAGAGTTTCAAGTCCCTGTAGCAGTAAGAAGGAATTAAAGGGACTTATGCATGCTCCAGTATCTCTTAAGAGTTGAACTCTAGCCTTTACTATATATGCTAGTTTTCCTAAATCTCTTGAATAAACTATATTATTGTAACCTGGATCTGGAGTTGTAAAGTCAGAGAATTTTCCAGATTCAGACCAGTTGAAGTTACCAGAGTCTACGATAACTCCCCCTATGGAAGTTCCATGACCACCTATGAATTTTGTAGCTGAGTGAACTACTATATCAGCGCCAAATTCAAAAGGTTTAATTAGATAAGGAGAGCCAAAGGTATTGTCTACAATTAGTGGTATGCCATTTTCATGAGCGATACTAGCTATTGCTGAAATATCTACTAAGTTTATGCCAGGGTTACCTATAGTTTCAATAAATATGGCCTTTGTTTTTTCGTTTATAGCTATTCTAAAGTTTTCAGGATCGTCAGGATTAACAAAACGAGTGTGAATTCCCAGTTTAGGTAGTGCTGATTTAAACAGACTATAGGTTCCTCCATAAATTGTAGCAGCGGAGATAATTTCATCTCCTGAGTTTGCTATATTTAATATAGAATAAGTAATAGCTGAAGCACCTGAAGAAGTAGCAAGTGCCCCAACGCCACCTTCTAAAGCCGCCATCCTTTGTTCAAATACATCAGTGGTAGGATTGCCTATTCTGGTATAGATATTGCCTGTTGCTCTTAATGCAAATAAATCTGCTGCGTGGTCGGCATTCTCAAATACATAAGAGGATGTCTGATATATTGGAACTGCCCTTGAACCTGTAGTTGGATCAGGACTTTGTCCTGCATGAACTTGAAGTGTGTTAAAATTTAAAATTTTTTTACTCATTAAAATCGCCCCTTTTATTTATAAAATTAAAAAACCTCTTCTAAAATAGAAGAGGTTAATTTCACGTTACTTCTATCTTTCAGCCTTTGGCTGCTGGATTTAGCACCTTATATTAACAGGTTGCTGGGTTTCATAGGGCCAGTCCCTCCACCGCTCTTGATAGATATTTTATTAAGTTTTAAACTATACTACTATAAAAATTAACTATTGTCAATGAAATTTATGCAGTGTAGGAGTAAATAGGTAGCAGAAGATATATTGAAACATTGCAACAATAAAAGGAAATAAAGATAAAACCAATTATAAACAAATTAAAATCAAAAAAGCATTGAAAGTGTCAAAATCTTATGTTAATATATAGTTAAAAATTTGGTTTCTTACTAGAATGTTTTGGTTTGTTTTTGAGAACCTATTGTAAACGTTTGGGAAGTTGAGTGGGGGTGTATATTTTATAACGAGTTGAGAAGTTAATTTTAGTATTATTAAACTTTTAAAATCATTATTTTTAAGGGGGATCACGTATGAATAAAAAGTTTTTAACTCTTACTCTAGCAATTACTATGACGTTAGTAACTGGACTTACAGGATGTGGAAGTAAATCAGACAAGAAAGTAGATGCAGACAGTAAAAAGGTAGAATACTCAAAGAATATCCCAGAAAAGATAGCTAAGGATTCTGATGGTATAAAAATTATGGTTATCCGTAAAATAGGGGGAGACGACCATACTGCTCAGTATTTAGCAGGAGCTAAAAAAGAAGGGGAATCTATGGGATTTAAAGTAGATACCTTTACCGCTAATGGAGATACAGCAAAGTTCCACGACGCTATAAGTCAGGCTATGGAAAAAGGGTATGATGGAGTAATTATTTCTCATGGTGACGATGCAGCTACCATAGAAGATGTAAAAAAATTAACTGAAAAAGGTATACCAGTGGTAACCTTCGACTCTAACTCAGACATACAAAACATAAAGGGAGTTACTATGACTTCTCAGGATGATGAATCTTTAGCTAAATTAGCTTTAGATGAGTTAAAGAAAGTAACCAATGGACAAAGTAAATTAGCATATCTTTGGGTTGATGGATTCCCACCAATGGTAAGCAGAAATAAAGTATATACTCAATTTTTAAAAGATAATACTGGTATAAAAGAATTAGATAGATTTGGTGTGGCAGCAGCGGATACTTCTGTTCAAACACAAAATGCAGTTTCAGCAATGCTTACAAAATATCCGAAAGGAAACTTAGATGCAATTTTTGCTACGTGGGATGCTTTTGCTATAGGAGCAGCTCGTGCGGTTAAAGAAGCTAATAGAACAGATGTTAAAATCGTTGGTATAGATATTTCCAATGCAGATATTCAGTTAATGCAAGAAGAAGGAAGCCCATGGGTAGCTACTGCTGCGGTAGATCCTAAGCTTATAGGTGCTGTAAATCTTAGAATTTTAGCTAAGAAAATAGCAGGAGAAGAAACTCCACAAACTCATAAAATGGAAGCTAGTCTAATAACTCAAGAGCAATTAAAGAAAGCAGGAAAAGCAGTTAATATGGACAACCTTTCTGAAGTAGTACCAGGCTGGGGTAAATCAGATGCATTCCAAGAAGCTTGGATGACTGAATTAAAAGAAATGTTTAAAAAATAATTATAACTACCATACAAGAGAACACATGGTTTATGTGTTCTCTCTGTAAATATTTTAGGGTAGGGTGAGGTGGATAGATTTAATGCAAAAGATAACATTGGACATGAAAAATATTTCTATTGAATTTCCAGGAGTCAAGGCATTGAAAAATGTTGATTTTACAACTGAAACTGGAGTATCCCATGCCTTAATAGGAGCTAATGGAGCGGGAAAATCCACATTGATGAAGGTATTGTCTGGTGCTTATAACCACTATACAGGAGAGATATATTTTAATGATGAAAAGGCTACTATTAGATCTCCTAAAGAATCTAAAGAATATGGGGTTCAAATAGTATATCAAGAGGTAGATACTGCACTTATTCATTATTTAACTGTAGCTGAAAATATTATGTTAAACCATATGATAGAATCTGATGATAAGAGCTCTATAGTAAATTGGAGAGAGATTTATAAAAAATCTCAAGAAATTTTAGATAATATGAATGTAAAGATATCTTCTAAAAAACTTGTAAGTGAACTAAGCTTAGCAGAAAAACAAATGGTTCTTATTGCAAGAGCAATCTCAAAAGATTGTAAGTTTCTAATATTAGATGAACCTACAGCACCACTTAGTAGTGCTGAAACAGAGGAACTTTTTAGAATTGTAAAGGATCTAAAAAAGAAAAATGTAGGAGTAATATTTATATCACACAGATTGCCAGAACTTTTCGAAATTTGTGATGAAATCACAGTAATGAGGGATGGAGAATTTGTAGTTAAAAAAGATATAAGTAAAACCACTCCAAATGAAATAGTAGAATATATGTTAGGAAGAAAAATGGACGAACAGTTTCCCCAAAAGGAAAATGTTATTGGTGAAAAACTTTTTGAAGTGAAAAATTTAAGTGATGGTGAGATGGTGTCAGAGGTTTCCTTTCATGTAAATGCAGGGGAAATAGTTGGTATATCTGGTTTGGTAGGAGCAGGTAAAACAGAACTGTGTAAGGCTATTTTTGGGGCAACACCTAATGTGACTGGTGAAAGAATACTTAATGATAAAGTGCTTTCTATTAAAAGTCCTCATGAAGCGGTAAAACAGGGCATAGCACTTGTGCCAGAAGAGCGAAGAAAAGAAGGGATATTGGTTAGTGAATCCGTTGCTATAAATATAAGTGTTTCAAATCTTGATAAATTTTGTAATGCGAGTAAATTTTTAAATTTTTCAAAAGAGAAGAAAGTAGCTAAAGATATGATAGGAAGTTTAGGAATTAAGACTCCTAGCCACGAAGCTAAGGTTCAAAATCTATCTGGTGGAAATCAACAGAAGGTAGCTATAGGAAAGTGGTTAGTAACAGATTCAGAACTATATATATTTGACGAGCCTACTAAGGGTGTAGATGTAGGAGCAAAGAAAGATATTTTTGAACTCATATACAGTTTGGCAAAATCAGGAAAAGCGGTAATATATGCTTCTTGTGAACTTTCGGAAATTTTAGGTATTACAGATAGGGTATACTTAATGTATGACGGAAAAATAGTTAAAGAACTTAAAACATCTGATACTAATGAAGAAGAAATACTATATTATTCTACAGGAGGAAATAATAGTGGAAAATAAAGCTAAGAAAAATAACGGTTTTAGTTTATTCGATTTTTTATATAAATACGGAACTTTATTAACTATTGTATTGCTTTTAATATTTTTTAGCATAGCTTCCCCAAGGTTTTTAACTCAAAGTAATATAATAAATATTTTACGTTCCATATCTATAGTAACAATTATAGCTATTGGTATAACCATTTCATTATCTGTTGGAGGATTTGATCTTTCTGTAGGTTCTGTAGCTTCTATTTCCGTAGCTATAGTTATTTCAATGTTTGTGTGGCATGAACAAAATGCTTTTGTTTCTATATTAGTGGCGCTACTTGCGTCTTTAGTTGCAGGAGCTATAAATGCTTTTATGATAGTAAAGGTAAAGGTCCAAGATATGCTTATGACTCTTGCTACTATGTTTATATTTCAAGGAGTAGCATTAACTTATACTAAAGGAGCTGTTATATCACAAAACATGGTAATGGCAAATGGAGAAACAGCACCAGGAAAAATAAGTCCATTATTTGCACAGCTTGGTAAGGTTCCTTGGATAATAATCATAATGCTAGTTGTGGTTTTAGTAGTGCATATATTCCTTACTTATACAAAACACGGAAGATATATGTATATTATTGGTGGAAATATGGAGGCTGCTAGATTATCTGGTATACCTGTTACTAAATATAGAGTGATAGCATATCTTTTATCCGCACTATTTGCAGCTATTGGAGGAATAATTTTAGGTTCTCGTGTAATGACTGCGGAAATAAATGCTGGAGCACCTTATTTAATGGATGCTGTGGCTGCTGCTTATATAGGTTTTTCTGTAGGTGGTTCTGGAAAGGCTAATGCTATAGGAACTTTAGTAGGGGCGGTTTTAATAGGTATATTACAAAATGGATTAGTAATGCTTTCAGTTCCTTATTATGCAATGGATATTGTAAAAGGAACAGTATTAGCCTTTGCTCTTGCATTGACTTATTATAAAAAACGATAGTGATAGGAGGATGAAATTATGTCAAAAATAGATTTTACCAAAGAATATTTTACTATGAAGGAAGAAGAAGCTATAGAGTATTCAAAAACCGTATTGAAGTTTTTCCAAGAAGATGCGGAATTAACTTGTAAAGAAATTGGAGATGGAAATCTAAATTATGTTTTTAGAGTTATAGATAAAAAGAACAATAAATCTGTAATTGTAAAACAAGCGGGTCCTGTGGCTAGAATTTCTGATGAATTTAAACTATCACCAGATAGAAATAGAATAGAAAGTGAAATTTTAAAATTACAATATTCCCTAGCTCCTGGACTAGTTCCAGAAGTATATCATTATGATCCAATAATGAACTGCTGTGCAATGGAGGATTTGTCTGACCATGAAATATTAAGAACAGCTCTTTTAAAGCATAAAAGTTTTCCTTTGTTTGCAGATCATATAACTACTTACATGGTTAATACTTTATTGCTTACTACTGATGTAGTTATGGGTCATAAAGAAAAAAAGGAATCTGTTAAAAGCTTTATAAATCCAGAACTTTGCGAAATATCTGAGGATTTAGTATACACAGAACCTTTCTTTGACTGCCCAAGAAATGATATATTTGAAGCTACAAAACCACTAGCTAAGGAATTGCTATGGGATGATAAGAAGTTTATTCTAGAAACAGCAAAATTAAAATTTGAATTTATGAATAACGCTCAAAGTTTAGTTCATGGAGATTTACACAGTGGTTCTGTATTTATAAAAGAAGACTCCACTAAAGTTATAGATCCAGAGTTCGCTTTTTATGGACCGGCGGGATATGACGTAGGAAATGTAGTAGCTCATCTTATTTTTGCAATGGTAAGTGGACAAGCTACCATGGAAGAGGGAGCGGAAAAGGAAAATTATATAAACTGGACTAAATCCGCTATTAAAGATGTTGTGGATATGTTTAAAGAAAAGTTCAATAAGTTGTTCCATGAAAAGGCTACAGAAAAAGTAGCTAAATATGAAGGTTTTAAAGAATATTACTTAAATAGCATATTAAGGGACACTGCTGGAGTTGCGGGATTAGAGCTTTGTAGAAGAATTTTAGGATTAGCTCACGTAAAAGACATTACTTCTATAGAGGATAAAGAAAAGAGAACCGAAGCAGAAAAATTCTGTTTGGTAGTTGGAAAGAAGCTTATTATGAACAGAGAAGTTATGTTAAATGGTGATAGCTATTTAGAGTTAATAGAAGAGTGTAAAAGGTAAGGTGAAATTTATGGAAAATCAGGCTATACAATCTGTAATATTAGATGATGAAAATAGTACACTAGTAATTTTAGACCAAACGTTACTCCCTAATGAAAAGATTTTTTTAAGACTAACAAGTCAAAATCAAATATGGGAAGCTATATATTCCTTAAGAGTAAGAGGAGCTCCTGCTATTGGTATAGCAGCGGGATACGGAGCTTATCTAGGAACAAAGGAGTCAAAAGCTGAAACTTATGATGAGTTATATGAAGACTTTAAGAAGGTTAAAGAATATTTAGCATCCTCAAGACCTACAGCAGTAAATCTATTCTGGGCTCTTGACAGAATGGAAACAAGAATTTTAAAGGAAAAAGGAAAAACTCCTGTTGAAGTTAAGAATGCTTTAAAAGATGAAGCTGAAACAATTAGAGAAGAAGATGCTAAGGTTTGTGAAACTATAGGGGAATATGCTCTATCTTTATTAAAAGATGGTATGGGAATACTCACTCACTGCAATGCAGGGGCTATAGCCACAGCTAAATATGGTACAGCTCTAGCGCCAATTTATCTTGGTAAAGAAAGAGGAGTTAATTTTAAGGTATATGCAGATGAAACAAGACCACTACTTCAAGGAGCAAGATTAACTGCTTGGGAGCTAAAAGAAGCTGGAGTAGATGTGGCTTTAATTTGTGATAATATGGCTTCTATAGTTATGAAAGAAGGAAAAATTGGAGCGGTTTTAGTAGGTTGTGATAGAGTAGCAGCAAATGGAGATACGGCAAATAAAATAGGAACTTCAGGAGTAGCTATTTTAGCTAAACATTATGGCATACCTTTTTATGTATGTGCACCGTTATCAACTATTGATTTGAAATGTGCCCATGGAGATGATATTCATATAGAATTAAGACCAGATGAAGAAGTGACTTCAAAGTGGTACGAAAAGCCAATGGCACCACAAGGGGTTAAGGTTTATAATCCTTGCTTTGATGTAACGGATAATAAATTAATTTCAGCTATAATTACAGAAAAGGGCATAGCTTATCCACCATATAACGAAAGTCTTTCAAAACTTTTTTAGTTTGCTAGTTATTTAGTTAAGGAAAAAATTCCTATGGAATTTCTTTAATAGGAAAGTTCCATAGGAATTTTAAGTTTACTAGTTTAAGAATTTTGTAATGCAAAATTCTATCTATAACTATTAATTAAAAAACTATCAACTAAAAACTAATTAATCACATTCAATGAGTTTGGTTTCGAAGTTTTTTAAGTAATTTTCCCATTCTTGAGAAAGTGGTTTATCAACTATTAGTGTGTCTATAACATCAAAATCACAAATTTTAGTAAAGGCTGTTCGATCAAATTTTGTATAATCCGCAACTAAGTAGGTGTGATTTGAGTGATTTATAGCTATTTTACGTATTTCTGCTTGTTGTTCATTGGAATCTGTAATTCCATGAAGTATATTTATAGCTCGACAGGATATGAATGCGGCATCGAAAAAGTAGTTGTTTATATTGAACTCTGCGTTTCTACCTAAGGCAGACATTGAAGGATGTTCTACTCTTCCGCCTATAATGATTAGCTTTATATTAGGATTGTCAGCTAAGAGGTTCATTATTTTGATTGAGTTAGTGGTAACAGTTAACCTTTTTTCTTTTAGGTTTGAAGCTATATATAAAGAAGTGGTAGATGCATCTAAGAAGATTGAGTCGCCGTTGTTGATGTAGTTGATACACATTTGAGCAATTTTTTGTTTTCCTTCAATATATATATGCTCTCTTAAATTGATATCAACATCATTTTCAACTCCATCAGAGATATATGCACCGCCGTAGGTACGAGTTAAAAGCCCTTCTTCTTCTAATTGTTGCAGGTCTTTTCTTATGGTTTCTTCTGTTACCTTGAAATTTTTGGCTAATTCCGATACAATAACACTCTTTTTTTCTGTTATTATTTCTTTAATTTTATTTCTTCTTGCAATTGGTAGCATGCTATATCACCTTTATACCTTTATTTTCTTTACTTTATTATAACATTGCGCCTGAATATTAGCAAATATTAGGTTGGGGTTTTTGGGAATTATCCTAAAAATAAAGATAAATCAAAAACAAACCAAATTAAAACCCAAAAAATATTGACAAATACAATATAAAGTAGGAAAATAATATTATAGAAAAGAGAAAATAATGTGAAAAATTTGGTTTATTCGAGTTTTATATTGATTGAAGTTGAATTATGAGAGGAGGATATGAATTGTTAAAAGGCAAATATTATTCTGATTTTGAAGCAAAAAATATGATATGTGAAATAGGAAGAAGAATGTACAGTAGAAATTTTGTAGCAGCTAACGATGGGAATATTTCTGCAAAGTGCGGACCCAATGCTATATGGTGTACTCCTACAGGTGTGAGTAAAGGATTTATGACTCCAGATATGCTTGTTAAAATGGATTTAAAAGGCAATATAATTTCTGGTAAAAATAAGCCTTCTTCAGAGGTGAAAATGCACCTTAGAGTATATAATGAAAATCCTGAGGTAAATGGAGTTGTGCATGCTCACCCACCAGTGGCTACATCATTTGCTATAGCAGGAATTCAGTTGGATAAAGCTGTTTTGCCAGAAGCGGTAGTATTGCTTGGAAATGTGCCAGTAGCACCTTATGCAACACCAGGTAGTCAAGAAGTGCCAGATTCTATAGCGCCTTATTGTAGGGATTATAATGCAGTGCTATTAGCTAATCATGGAGCTTTAACTTGGGGAAAAGATGTTATGGAAGCTTGGTATAGAATGGAATCTCTTGAACATTATGCTTTAATACTTATGTATACTGGTAACATAATAAATAGAGCAAATGAGTTAAGCTGCAACCAAGTTAGTGAGCTTTTAAAGATAAGAGAAAAAATGGGTATAAAGACTGGTGGAGTTCCGCCTTGCAAGGTAGAAGAAAAAGAAGAATTAAATGATAAAGATGGAGCTATGAGAGATATAATTGCTAAAGTTACAGAACAAGTTATAAGAAATTTAAGCAAATAGGAGGTGTACCTCTTGAAGGTGAATATAACAGAAATGGATTTGCAACGTATAGTAGAACAGGTAATTGAAAATATTTCTAAAACAGAAAATACCAAGGAAGCAAAGATTAGTGATGTAAACATAGAAACTTTAAAAGAAATTAACATGGCCGGGAGCAAGATATCTGCTGAAAGCACAGCTTATACAAGCCCTACGGATAGTATAACTGGTGTATTTGAAGACATGGGACAAGCTATTGAAGCTGCGGATAAAGCACAAAAGAATTTTGCTAAAAATTATAATGTGCAAGACAGAGAAAGAATCATAAAGGCTATTAGAGAAGTTGTACTAGATAACAAAGAATCTCTTGGAAGAATGGTTTATGAAGAAACAAAGCTTGGAAGATATGAACACAAGGTTGCAAAGTTAGAGTTAACAGCAACAAAGACTCCAGGTACAGAGGATTTAACAACAGAAGCTTTCTCAGGTGATAACGGATTAACTATAGTAGAACAAGGACCTTTTGGAGTTATTGGAGCTGTTACTCCTGTTACTAACCCTATAGAAACTATAATATGTAATTCTATAGGTATGATTGCAGCAGGTAATTCAGTAGTATTTAACGTTCACCCTTCTTCGAAAAAATCTTGCGCAAATGTAGTTGAACTTTTAAATAAAACCGTATCAAAAGCAGGTGGACCAACCAATTTAATCAATATGGTTAAAGACCCTACTATGGACACGTTAAGTCTTCTAACTAGCCATCCTAAAATAAGAATGCTTGTAGGAACAGGAGGGCCAGGATTAGTAAAAACTTTATTACAGTCTGGTAAAAAAGCTATAGGAGCAGGAGCTGGCAACCCTCCAGTTATAGTAGATGAAACTGCAGATATAGAACATGCAGCTAAAGAAATAATTAAAGGGGCTTCCTTTGATAACAACATACTTTGTATAGCGGAAAAAGAAGTATTTGTAGTGGATAAAGTAGCTGATGATTTAATATTTCACATGTTAAACAACGGTGCTTACATGCTATCTAAAAAGGAATTAGAAATGGTTATGAGTTTTGCATTAGAGGAAAATGTAAACAGCGTTGCTAGAGGATGTTCCCTTGATAATAAGAGAGAATGGCATGTGGCAAAAGAATGGGTAGGAAAAGACGCTAAGTTGTTCTTAGAAAAAATGGGAGTGACAGTAGATAAAAAAGTAGAGCTTTTAATTTTTGAAGCAGACTTTAATCATCCATTTGTTCAGTTAGAACAAATGATGCCTGTTATGCCTATAGTAAGAGTTAAGAATGTAGATGAAGCTATAGATTTAGCTGTAGAAGCAGAACACGGAAATAGGCATACAGCTATGATGCATTCAAGAAATATAGATAATTTAACTAAGTTTGCTAAAGCAATTGGCACAACGATTTTTGTGAAAAATGCTTCTTCCTTAGCGGGAGTAGGGGCAGATGGAGAAGGATATACCACTATGTCTATTGCAGGACCTACAGGAGAAGGATTAACTTCTGCTAAAAACTTCACTAGAAAACGTAGATGTGTACTTGCAGAAGGCGGCTTTAGAATAATTTAAATAATAGGTGAAAAATATGAATAAAAAAGCATTGGGTCTTTTAGAAGTTCAAGGTTATAGTGTAGCTTTAGCTGCTATGGATAAAGCTTGTAAGTCTGCTGATATAAAAATAATGGCTATGGATTGTAATAACCCCAAAGGGGGAGATGGAGCTTTCATACCTGTAGTTGTACAAGTTAAATTTATAGGAAGTGTAAGCGATGTAAACGTAGCCTTAGAAGTAGCTAGAGAGGTAGCAAGTGGATATATTCCTAAAGAAGAAATATTGACTTCATGCATACCTTCCTACCACGAGGATTTACAAGATATTCTTAATGTTGGAAAAGTAAAAAAGAAATAAATATAGTTAAGCTTTGAGGTGAAAACAATGCATAAATCTATGGGAATTATTGAAACCATAGGATACACTGCTGCACTTAGAGCAGCAGATATGATGGTTAAAATGGCTTATGTGGATGTGGTTCGTATGGAAAAGATAGGCTCTGGCCTTGTATCCACAATAATTGAAGGAGATATTGAGTCTGTGAAAATTGCCTTAGAAATAGGTTCGGAAGCAGCTCAAAGCACAGGAGAGTTAGTTGCAGCACATGCCATTGCAAAACCTTTGTTTAGCTTTAATAAAAATGAGGTTTCATTGAAGCAAGGTGGAGATGATACAAATGAGTAAATATGAGGCAATTGGAGTAGTTGAAGTTAGATATTTTACTACAGCCTTAAAATTAGTTGATAATATGTGTAAAACCTCAGAGGTAGAGCTTTTAGCTAGTGAGAATAAACTTGGTGGAAGACTAGTTTCTTTAATAATTGGTGGCTCCATTAGCAATGTAGAAGCAGCAATAGAGGCGGCAAAACTTGGATGTGAAGAAGAACATCTTAAGGCTGCAATTATTATATCAAGACCTCATGAGGAAATAATGAAATTTATTGTTAGAGATAACGATGCTATAGAAACAATTGAAACAAAAGATTTAAAAGTAAAAAAGAAAACAAAAAAAGGTAAAAATTAAGGAGGAAAAAGAAATGAATTCAATTGGTATGATAGAAACAAGAGGACTTACAGCAGCAATAGAGGCAGCAGATGCAATGCTTAAAGCAGCAGGAGTTGAAATAGTAGGAACGGAAAAAATAGGCTCAGGACTTGTTACTATAATCGTTAAAGGTGAAGTTGGAGCTGTAAAGGCAGCTTTAGAAGTTGGTATAGAAGCAGCTCAAAGAGTAGGCGAGCTAGTAGCTTCTCACATTATACCAAGACCACACAATGATATAGTGAAAATATTGCCAGCTATAAAATAATTACTTTTAATATAAAGGGAGGAATTTATAATGAACGGTTCATTAGGAATAATTGAAACAAGAGGATTAACAGCAGCAATAGAGGCAGCAGACGCAATGCTTAAAGCAGCAAATGTAGAGGTTGTAGGAACAGAGAAAATAGGCTCAGGACTTGTTACTGTAATAGTAAAAGGCGATGTTGGAGCTGTAAAAGCAGCTGTTGAAGTAGGAGTTGAGGCAGCTCAAAGGGTGGGAGAATTAGTAGCTTCTCACGTAATTGCAAGACCTCACGGTGATATAGAAAAAATATTACCAATGATAAAATAAGTGGTGAAGAATAATGAATATGCTAAAGAAAGAGGAAACTGTTAACTATATAACTGAATTAGTGTTAAAAGAGATTTTGGCTCAAGGATTGACACTAGAACAAAACAAAACTAAAATCCCTGTTAGTATTTCTGCAAGGCATATCCATTTAAAAAAAGAAGATTTAGAAATGTTATTTGGCTCTGGTCATGAATTGACCAGAGTCAAGGACATATCTCAGCCAGGTCAATTTGCAGCAGAAGAAAAGGTAACCTTAGTTGGGCCTAAAGGGAAGATAGAAAATGTTAGAGTACTTGGACCTTTGAGAAAAGAAACCCAAATAGAAATAAGTATAACGGATGCAAGAACTTTGGGAATTAAACCTGTAGTAAGGGATAGCGGAAATGTAGATGGAACTCCAGGATTAACTATAATAGGACCTAAAGCTACGTTACAACTAGAAAAAGGATGTATAGTAGCTCAAAGGCATATTCACATGACCCCAAAGGATGCCGTAGAATATGGTGTAAAAGATGGACAAAAAGTTATGGTTAAATGCTTAAATGACCGTGGAGGAATATTTGATAATGTATTTGTAAGAGTTAGAGAGGATTACGCCCTAGATATGCATATAGATACAGATGAAGCTAATGCTTTTTCTATTGGCAATGGGGAAATCATGGAAATACTTAAATAATATGGAGGTTTACTTATGATTATTGGAAGAGTTGTTAGTACTGTAGTATCCTCAAGAAAATATGATAGTCTTCAAGGTTTGAAGTTTTTAGTAATAGAACCCTTCTATGGCAAGGACAAGGAATGTTTTATTGCTGCAGATGTAATTGGTGCAGGTATAGGGGAGCTAGTATTAATAACTACAGGAGAGCCTACAAAGTATGCACTTCATAGGGAAGCTCCTGTGGATGCTATAGTAGTAGGAATATTAGATAAGGAACCTGCAATATAACTAAAAGGTTATGGGTTAGGAGGATAAAAGGTGAAGAAGTTTCTTAAGGTTTTGGCAGTGGCAGATCCAGCAGTTTATGTTTATAAAAGCGAAGACTATGGTATTCTGTCTAATTTTAATGAGGATTTTGATGTAGATTTTGAAATTGTACCCTGGGAACACTATTATTCATCTATGATGGAAGCCTTTGAAGGCAAGAAAGAATACGATGTAGTTATGGTGGCAGGACATCTTTGGTTAAAGGACTTTGTAGACAAGGGGTATTTAGCTCCTGTAGATAAAAATTACGGTGATGATTATGAATACGAAGATATACTACCTATAATAAGAAAAGAAATTGAAATAGATGATGTTCAATTCCTATATCCTTCCTTTTGCGATGGACACATAGTATTGTATAGAAAATCTATAGTAGAAAAACTTTTAGGAAAAAAACTGCCTAAGGTTATTACAACAGATGAACTAATAGATATGGCAGCTATGTGCAATGGTGTAGACGGCATGAGAGGAATAGCTCTTAAAGCTCACCCTAGCGAAATATTCTTAGATTTCTTGCCTTATTTAAGAAATGAAGGTGTAGATGCAATAGATGAATTTAACATCCCAAGCTTTAATAACCTACAAGGACTAAAAGCGTTGAAAAAATATATGAGCCTTAAAGCCTTTGCTCCTATTGATACTGGAAACTATGGGAATGATGGAGTAAGAGAAGCCTTTCAGAAAAAGCAGGTGGCATGTATAACAACTTGGGGAGGACAACTAGGAGTAGTTTTAGGAGAGGAATGTTTAGACAGGGAAGATATAGGCTTTGCTGCTTTAAAGACCTCATGGAACGTAACCTGGAGCTTTGGTATTAATGCTAAATCTAAAAACATGGATGAGGCTAACAGATTTTTAAGATATATTACTTCAAAGTCTGTAGACAGATATGTTGGAGGATATGCGGGTTCTCCTGTAAGAAAATCTACTTACCTTAAGGATAGAGAGGTTTATAATTGGTACGATATACATTTAGAGCTTATAGAAACCTATGCAAAACCTCTTTCTAAAATTAATAATGCTGGAGATAAATTTGGAGTGCTATATGATAACCTAAGCAAGGCATTTTCTAATGGCATGTCTCCAATAGAAGCATTGAAGGATGCAGAGGAGAGAATTTTAAAACTATAAGGAGGTGCACCTGGTGAAGGTTATAGTTATAGGAGGAGTAGCGGCAGGAATGTCAGCGGCTTCTAAAATAAAGAGAATGGACAAAGATGCAGAAATAGTGGTTTATGAAAAAGGAAGCTTCTTATCTTATGGAGCTTGTGGTCTGCCATATTACGTAGCTGGAATAAACGATGACTATACTAAAATGATTGCAAGAACTAGAGAAGAATTTGAAAAGACAGGTATTAAAACTAACCTAAGACATGAAGTAGTAAAAATAATACCAGAACAAAAGCAAGTATTAGTAAAAGACTTAGAAAATAAAAAGCTTTTTATAGATAGTTATGATAAACTTATGATTTCTACGGGAACAACTCCAATAGTACCTCCTCTAAAAGGTAAGGATTTAAAGGGAGTTTATGTTTTAAAAACTTTAGAAGATGGAATGATACTTAAAAAAGCTGTAGAGGCATCTGACGTACAAAATGTAGTAATCGTCGGAGGGGGATATATAGGTATAGAGGTAGCAGAAACCCTAAAACATACAGGTAAAGATGTAAGAGTTGTAGAGTTAGCGCCTAGAGTATTACAACCTTTTGATGAAGAAATTACAAACATGGTAGAAGAAATCATGGTTCAAAGCGGTATCAAACTTAATTTAACAGAAAAAGTAGAAGAAATCCTTGGAAGCGATAAAGTAAAAGGGGTAAGAACGGATAAAGGTACTTATGAAGCAGATTTAGTAGTGCTTGCGATAGGAGTTAGACCAGCTACGGATTTTGTAAAAGATTCAGGAATAGCTTTAGGAAGAAACGGCGCTATTATAATAGATAGAGAAATGAGAACTAATATTTCAGATATATATTCAGCAGGGGATTGTGCAGAGGTTTATCATAAAGTAAAAGAGGAAAATGCATTTATACCTCTTGGAACAACTGCAAATAAATGCGGAAGGATAGCTGGAGAAAACATATTAGGCAAACATAATAAGTATGTAGGGACTTTAGGTAGTGCGGCAATAAAGGTTTTAGACTATGAATTAGGTAGAACAGGATTGTCAGAAAAAGAAGCTATAGATTTAGCTATAGACTATAAAACGGTATTTGTTAAAGCCTTCGATCATCCACCGTATTACCCAGATCCAACACCTCTTTGGATTAAATTAATTTATGAAGAAAGAAGTGGAAGGATACTTGGAGCTCAAGCTATAGGTAAAAAGGGTGCAGTGTTAAGAATAGATATGTTTGCCATAGCTATTCACAACAATATGACAACATCAGATTTAGGAATGACTGACTTATGTTACGCTCCTCCTTTTGCAGGGGTATGGGATGCAGTGCATATAGCATGCAATGCGGCAAAATAACGGAGGGAATAAATTATGAAAAACAAAGTAATAACATTACAAGAAGCAGCGAGTTTAGTTAAAAATGGTGATACCGTTGCCTTTGGAGGAAACGTTCTTCATAGGGCACCTATGGCATTTACGAGAGAATTAGTGCGTAAGGGTAAGAAGAATTTAAAGGTAATAAAAACTGCAGGGGCTCATGAAGTGGATCTTTTATGCGCCACGGATTGTGCAGAAAGTGTGGATGCAGGGTTTATAAGCTATGAAACAGAATATGGATTAGCTACTCATTATAGAAAAGCTGTTGAAGGTGGAAAAGTTAAGGGGAATGAACATGCTTGCTATACTGTAATAAGTGCATTAAGAGCGGCAGCTTATGGAATTCCTTTTATGCCAGTTAAAGGCTTAAAATATGGTGATTTATTTACCTACAATGACTATTTTAAAATGGTAGAAGATCCTTTTGGTGGAGAACCTGTAGCTTTAGTTAAGGCTATAGTTCCTGATATAGGAATAATTCATGTTCAAGAATGTGATGAGTTTGGTAACTGTAGAATATATGGACCTAAATTTGACGATGTACTTATAAGCAGGGCGTCTAAAAAGGTTATTGTAACTACAGAGCAAATAGTTCCATCTAGCAAGATGAGCAGCAATCCAGAGTTAGTGGATGTACCAGGTTTTTTAGTACATGCAGTAGTTCATGTGCCAAATGGAGCATCGCCTTGCTCTTGCTATAAAAAATACGACATTGATAAAACTATTTTATCAAAATTTATAACTATGAAAAAACCTGAGGAAATACAGACCTATGTTGATAGTTATGAGAACAAGGATAGAAAAACTATTGGGAGGGGGATGAGATAATGAGAATTAGTGATATAATGACCTGTGCCATAAGCAGAATGCTTAAGGACGAAGAAAAGGTCTTTCATGGAGTATCTTCCCACATGCCTATGGTAGCTATGATGCTCGCTCGCAGTATGCATGCCCCAAACTTAGTACATTTAAATATTCCAGGAGGAGTAAATCCAAAATCCATAAAGGATTCTTATTATTCCTCCGCAGGAGCAGATTTATGGAGTACTTCAGAAGCTAGCTTTCCATTAGCAGAGGTTTTTGATCTTTCTATGAGAGGGGAACTAGATGTAGCCTTCCTAGGAGGAATTCAATTCGATGTCAATGGAAATGTAAATGCTTCTGTTATAGGTAATTACAACAAGCCTAAAATAAGGCTGCCAGGTGGAGCGGGAAGTGCGGTGCTCATACCTACAGCAAAAAAGGCTATAATTTGGAGAACTAAACATGACAAAAGAACCTTTGTAGAAAAGGTAGACTTTGTAACCACTAGGGGAAACCTATGGAAAATAGTAACTCCACTATGTGTATTTGAATTTAGAGATGGCAAGCTATGGCTAGATAGCATACATCCTACATCTTCTTTGGAGGAAGTTCAGGAGAATACAGGATTCAAATTAAATTACACTGAAATAAAGTATACTCCAGAACCTACTAAAGAAGAGCTTATGATGCTGAAAAAAATAGATCCTTACGATTATAGAACTAAGGAATTTGAATAGAATTATTGGCAAGAAATTAAAGTAAAAGGTGGCAAAATATTTTTAGCCACCTTTTACTTTAAAAAATTATTTATTTTTAGCTTGATCTAAAGCTTTCTGTACTGCCAGTTTCCAATTTTTTGAGCTAACAGTAGCCCCAGAAATAGTATCTACATCATAACTTTGTTTATCTATCATTTTCTTAGCCATATCTAGTCTATATTGTTTTAAGTTAGGATATATTTTACCGTTTTTCTCTTGTCCTGTCCAATCATCGTAATTAAGTTCTTTTCCTTCTTTATCTAATCTTTTTAAGTTTATATCTGTAATTTTATCGTTTTTAATAATTACTACTGCTTCCTCTTGACCAAACTGCCAAGGTTCGCCTTTTACTGTATAAGTACCATCTTTATATACTTTTCCTCCAGCGGTATTGCATGCAAATAGTGATAAGGTAGCAAATACGCATATTAATAAGTATAAAATTTTCTTCATAAAATTAACCTCCTTATAATGATTAAACTGTAATCTTAAAGATATATTATAGTTATGAGTAAAAGTGTTATCTTTTATTCAATAATAAATGACTTTAGTAATAAAAATTTATATAAAATAAATTTAAAACGGATATTAAAAAAACAATCTTTACATTATGGTGTCCTTCGGTTACGGAACTTAGGGCTGTCTATTAAAATTAGAAGTCAAACTGAGATAATGAATGTAAAGAAATATTGTTAAAATTTATATTAACATTTATGGTTGATGTTGGAGTAAAATCGCTGATTTTATTTATAATTCTATTTTTAATCGTATTTTTTAAAATCGAATTTTAGCTTATTTTAGACAATGTAAGCGAAAATAAGCTAAAAAAATTCTTTTGTCTAATATTAATGTATTGTAAGACTGAACATTATTTAATAATAAATATTTGCATTTAAAAAAAATCACTCAAATGGTATTGTTTCTTTATTAACAATGTGTTAAAATATACTTGTATTTTAAATTAAAAAGTTGTTCATTGAAGGGATGGAGGGTAAATATGAAAAAATCATTATCAATTTTAATAGCTACTGTGCTTAGCTTATCATTATTTGCTGGATGTGGTTCAAAAACTGAACCTAAAAAAGAAGGAGAAAAGGCGCCAGTTACAGACACTAAGAAAGATGAGGCTGGAATAGCAAAACTAGGTCTAGGACTTATCACAACAATAGGTAAATCAAAAGATTTAGGCGTTGACAAGAATGGTAAAGAAGTTTTACCAGTTGGACAAGTTGACACAGTTATTGTTGCAGCTGGTTTTGACAAAGATGGAAAAATAGTTAAAGTAACTATTGATACAGCACAAACAAAAGTAAACTATGAAAAAGATCTTAAAATTAAGTCTGATGTAAAAGCTCCAATCAAAACTAAGGTTGAGCTTAAAGAAGATTATAAAATGAAGGGTTCTTCAAAAATCGGAAAAGAATGGTATGAGCAAATTGCTGAATTAGAAAAATGGATGATTGGTAAGACTGTAGAAGAAGTTAAAGCAATGAAGGTTAAAAAGGTTGACGATAGTCACACTCAAGTTCCAGATATAGCTGAACTTACATCAACAGTTACTATAGATGTTGGTGGGTATGTAGCTGCTTTAGAAGAAGCATATAAAAATGCTGTAGAAATTAAAGAAGGAGCAGTAAAAGTAGGTCTTGGTAATGAAGTGTCAATGGCTAAGTCAAAAGCTCTTGGCGTAGACAAAAACGGTAAAGAAGTTCTTCCAGTAGCTCAAGTTGATACAACTGTAGCTGCAACTGCATTTGATAAAGATGGTAAAGTAGTTGCTACTATAATAGACGTTGCTCAAACAAAAGTAAACTTTAGCAAAGAAGGTAAAGTTACTTCTGACAAAACTGTTGCAGATGTAGCTTCCAAGAAAGAACTTAAAGAAAAGTATAATATGAAGGGTTCTTCAAAGATAGGAAAAGAGTGGTTTGAACAAGCAGCTGAATTTGAAAAATGGATGGCTGGAAAATCAATAGAAGATATAAAAGCTTTAAAAACTAAAAAAGTTGATGATAACCATACTCAAGTACCAGATGTAGCTGAATTAACATCAACAGTTACTATAGATATCGGTGGTTACAGAAATGCTGTTGTAGAATCACTTGCAAACGCAAAATAATTGTAATAAAATATAAACATATCAAATCCCTCACTTTAAGTGGGGGATTTTTAATTACACATGCTAGGAGGTAACAATGAGAAAAATAACAAGTGCATTAATGATAATATTATTTTTAATACTTCCTTTTTCAGGATGTCAGAAAGCACCTAAAAATGAATACACTAAATATACAAATAGTTTTTTCGACACCTTTGACACTTTAACCACAGTAGTAGCTTACACAAGAAGTGAAGAGGAATTTAATTCTTATATGGAAAAAATTCATGCAAGATTTCAAGAGCTTCACAAACTTTATGATATTTATAATGATTATGAAGGAGTAAATAATGTAAAGACAATAAATGATAATGCAGGTGTAAAACCAGTAAAGGTTCATAAGGATATAATAGATCTTATTGTTTTTGCAAAGGATTGGTATAATCGTACAGGCGGAAGGACTAACATAGCTATGGGGTCGGTTCTTAGCATATGGCACGATTATCGTGAAGAGGGTAGAGATACTCCTGAAAATGCAAAATTACCTCCTATAGAAGATTTAAAAGAAGCTTTGAAATATACGGATATAAATAAAGTAATAGTTGATATTGAAAATAGCACAGTTTTTCTTTCAGATAAAAGAATGACTTTAGATATAGGGGCGGTAGCAAAGGGTTTTGCAACAGAAATAGTAGCAAAAGAAATTATGGCTGCAGGGCTTACCTCAGGAATTATAAGTTCAGGAGGTAATGTAAGGGCCCTTGGAAAACCTCTTGACGGAGTTCGTGAGCGTTGGGGTGTAGGAATACAAAATCCAGATAGATCAATAGTATCTGAAGAAGAGAAAAATTTAGAGACTATTTTTCTTAATAATGCATCTGTAGTAAGCAGTGGCGATTATCAGAGATATTATATTGTAGAGAATAAAATTATTCATCATTTAATAGATCCTAAAACTCTCATGCCAGGGGAGTATTATAGAGCAGTAACAGTGGTGACAGAAGATTCAGGAGTAGCAGATTTTTTATCTACTACAGTTTATTTAATGCCTTATAAAGAAAGCCGCGCTTTGGTTGAAAGCGTAGAAGGAGTAGAGGCCTTATGGGTTATGCATGATGGAAAGATAGAAGCTACAGAAGGAATGAAGAAAATAATGAAGAGTCAAGGTGCATCTGGAGGGAAGGAAAAATGATGCATTAAAAAAATTACCATCGATTAATTCGGTGGTAATTTTTTTTTAATAGGGGAATATACTGCGAAAAAAAGGGTGAATATTGCGATAATTTTAAAGTGAAATATGACAAAATATGTATAATTTAGCATGTTGAAAATGGTAAAATATTATTAAAAGGGGAGGATAATATGGATTATATAAAAATTTACTATAGTAAATTTAAGGAGCCATTAATACTTTTATCAATATGCATTTTGACTTATTTTATAAGCAGGATTAACTACCTATTATTTCATAGTATTATTGAACTAAGTACAGTTATTTTTGGATTAACTCTTATGATTATAGTATTTGCTACAATAAAGGTATCAGAAAATAGTAACTTAACTTTTTTAGGTATATGTTACGGCTTTATAAGCTTAATAGATATTTTTCACATTTTTACCTATAAAGGTTTAGGAATTATTTTAACAGATACAAATACACCAATCCAATTATACGTAAGCGCAAGATATTATGAATGCATAGTGCTTATGCTATCAGTAAAATATATCAATAAAAAATTTAACATTAAAAGCTTAGTAATATTGAATACAATATGTACAATTTTTATATTATTAGGAATTCTTGTCTTTGATTTTTTCCCTAAATGCTTTGTTGAAGGATATGGATTGACTAATTTTAAAATAGTAAGTGAATATATAATATCCATTGGATTGTTTATAGTTATTTTTTTATACATAAAATCTGAAGATGAAATAACTAAAGGTAATAAAAAGTTATTTATTACTGCACTTTTATTAGAAGTATTAAGTGAATTGACTTTCAATTTATATATAGATGTATATAGTATAGCTGATTTTTTTGGGCATATTTTAAAATTCTTATCCTATTATTATTTTTTTAAGGTGTTATTGATAAATTTAATAATTAATCCTTATGATATGCTTTTTCAAAAGTTAAATAAAAAGACCGTAGAATTAGAAAAAAGCAATAAATATTACAAAAGATTGATGAACTTTATACCTGATGGAATAGTGGTTTTAGATGAAGATAAAATAAAATTTGGCAACAAAAGATTTTGCGAAATGCTCCAAATAAAAGATAATAAAGATATAATTAATTCTAGTATTAGTAAGTTTATACATAGTAAATATCACGATTTGTTATATAAGAGACTTAATGAAAAGGATAAAAGTATTTTATTAAATCCAGTAGAGTATGAGTTTATAAATGAAGGTAACAAAATATTTGCCGAGACATCCTCTTTAGCTATGAATGGAGAAGATAGAGAATATTTAATTGTTGCCATAAGAAACATTACAGATAGAAAAAATGCAGAGAAGACAAAGGAGTTACTAAGAGAAAAGAAAAAAGAAGAAGAAATAAAGAGCAATTTTTTTGCAAACATTTCTCATGAATTAAAAACTCCAATTAATGTTATTTATTCCGCTGTCCAATTACAAAACAATTACTTACATAAGTTAGATAAAGAATCAATTGGCAAGTATAATAAAATAATCGATCAGAATTGCCTAAGACTTATAAGGCTTATTAATAACTTAATTGATATAACAAAAATAGAAACAGATTTTTTTAATCCTATAATGAACATAGAAAATATAGTGGCTATTGTTGAAGATATTACCTTGTCCGTTGTTAGTTATGTAGAAAGAAAAAATATAAGTTTAATATTTGATACAGAAGAAGAAGAGATATATGTAAGATGCGACAAAAATTTAATAGAAAGAATCATGCTTAATGTACTATCTAATGCGTTTAAATATGGTAAGGAAAGTGGAAACATATATGTTTCAATATGGAGTAATGATGATATTGTGACAATTAATATAAAAGATAATGGCGTAGGGATACCAGAGGATATGCAAAGTAAAATATTTAGTAGGTTTCAGAAAGTGGACAAGAGTTTATCGCGAGATAATGAAGGAACTGGCATAGGTTTATCCCTTGTAAAGTCTCTTGTAGAGCTGCAAGGGTGGAATATAAGACTTAGGAGTAAAGTTGATTATGGAACAGAAATCTCTATATCATTTCCCATTGAAAAAGAATGCTTAGAAATTGCTGCAACTATGGAAGAACCAATTAATTATGAAAAAAATATAAGTAGAGCAATTGAATTAGAATTTTCCGATATATACTATTAAATTTAATTTTATAAAATCTATTCGATAAATATTGAATCTGTTATTCGATAATGATAGAATAAACAGTGAAAGGATGGGTTTTATGAAGGTACTTAATATTAGTTCCAGTACAAAAATAACTTACGAGGTCCATATGAAATACTCTATTTTGTGGGAGTGTGCCTTAGGAATAGCAGCATCTACCTACGATGAGCTGCATCACACTCTTGAAAGGTCAGCAGAGTATTGGAAGACTACCATAGGAAAGTTAAGTCCAGATATTAAAGAAGAACTGATGTATAGTAGAAAAAATAACACATGGAAAACCTTGCTTCAATTGTTATGTATAAAGGATTTTAAAAACTTAGATCACTTTACGGACTACATTGAAAATTTAAAAGAAGAGGAGCTAAGGTTTTATTCAATCCCCTTTTTAGGATTAGCAAATGAAGAAAGTAGAAAAAAGGCCTCTTGTGGAGATGAATTAGCTAAGCTTCAGTTAATCAAAGCCTCATCAAATAATAAGTTTTTTCCAAGTTACATAGAATTCATTTATAGTGTGACCTTTTATGAACTTAAAGAGCATTTAGTGAAACTAATGAGGGGATGGTATGAGGCTGTAATTAAACCAGATGAAGAATACATACTATCAATTTTAAAAAGAGACATTGAAAGTAAAGGTGGAATGCTTAAAAGCCTCACTCCTGAAAAATTTGTTGAATGGGTTACTGGGGGAAGAGTATATTTGCCAGAACCAACTATATCTAGTGTTTTACTTATTCCCCAGTATATTTATAGACCTTGGATTGTTGAAGCTGATGATATAAATACGAAAATATTTTACTACCCTGTAAGCGATGAAAGTATACATAGTGTTAAAGATGCGTATGTTCCAGACCTTGCTTTGATACAAAGCTATAAAGCTCTTGGAGATGAAGCTAGACTTAGAATTGTAAAATTTCTCTATGAAGGAGATAAAACTTTACAGGAGCTAACGGATAAATTAAACCTTGCAAAGTCAACTATTCATCATCATTTAAGTATGTTAAGAGGGACAAAACTTGTAAAAGTTGAAGAATCTAAATATCACTTGAATAAAGAATTTCTTTTTATGATAGAATCTGAGCTTAAAAGCTATTTAGAAAGATAATCATATATGGTTAATAAAAATCATTTTTCAAGGCTTGCTTCTATCTATAAATTAATGGTGGGAAACTTAATTTCATTCATAGGAGATCAGATTTATATTATTGCAATACCTTGGATAGTTTATAACATCACAGGATCAATAACACAAATGGCTACTATTACTGCAATAGGTAAAATTCCTAATATGTTTCAGCCCATTTCAGGGGTTTGGGTAGATAGATTTAATAAAAAGAAGCTTTTATTAGTATGCGATGCCCTAGAAAGCATATTGGTCTGCTCCATGGGTTTTTTTTATCTATGGGAGAAATTAGAGCTACCGTATATATATTTAATAACTATAATTTCAGGGTTTTTATCACAAATTTATAATTCAGCTAAGTTTTCTGTTATTCCTTTATTAGCTAAAGAGGATGACTTGCATTATGTAAATTCTTTGGATTCAGGAATTTATAACATGGGAATATTAATAGGGCCTTCTATAGGAGGACTGATAATTTCAGCTTTTAACCCAGGATACGCTTTAATTATTAATGGAGTAAGTTTTTTAGGTACTTTAGTAGCGGTTTTATTTACAGAGATTTCAGAAGAATCAATAGATAAAAAAGCTAGGCACTTAAAATATTTAAAAGAAGATTTAAAAATGGGCTTCAATTTTGTGTTTAAAACACCTAGCTTATTATATACTAATACTGCGCTAATTTTTTCGTCACTTGGAACCACATTGTTTTTAACCGTTATGTTTTTTTACCTTAGGAGTATAGTTGGTTTAAATGCAAGTGAAGTTGGAGTATTGTTATCTATAGGTGGTGTAGGTGCCATACTAGGATCACTGCTTACCAATCATTTAATAAAATATATTTCTCATATAAAGATTATAATTCTTGGTATGCTTTTGGGAGGTAGTTCAATTGTAATCTTTGGAATTGCAAGAAGCTATATGATGTTAGTATTGAGTAATGCATTAGGTACCTTTGCAGTGTCCTTGATTAATCCTTGCGTAACAACCATCAGACAATCTGTAACACCTAAATATCTTTTAGGAAGGGTTCAAGCTACAAGCAGATTTATTACATGGATACTTATACCTATAGCTGCCTATGCTGCTGGAGTGATGTCCGATTTTTGGGGGAGTTCTACTACCATAGTAATCGGTGGAATAATACAAATGACTTCTTCATTGATATTATTTAAAATAGTAGATTTAGAAATATTTAAAGGAGATAGCAGTTGTGAATTATAAAATTTTACTCATAATTTTAGCATTTTTATTTATATACTTTATGGCTAACTTTTACGTTGGTGCTAGTATATTTAAAGGGGTAAATACAATACTTACATTGAGCCCTAAAGTGTTTTGGCCTATATTTTGGATAATTGCTTTTTCTTATATTATTTCAATGCTACTATCTAGGTTCATGCCAAGTACTATTAATAATATACTTTATTTAGTAGGAGTATATTGGATGGTAGCTTTAGGCTATTCATTGATATTATTTCCGATTATACATTTTTTAAAATGGGCCTTTGGGGCTAACTCCACTGCTCTAAATTATATTGTAATAAGTCTAGTAATTATTTTTTTCATGTTTGTAGGAATATACGGTACATATAATGGGAGTAATTCTTACGTAAACGCATTTAACGTATCAAAGAACAACAAAAATGTCCCTTCCTTGAATATAGCTATGATTTCTGATATTCACCTTGGAAACTTAATTGAAAACAAGAGGCTTGCGAGAATGGTGGAAGAAATTAATGAGCTTAATCCAGACTTAGTTATTATTGCTGGAGACATAGTTGATAGCGACATTAAACCCTTTGTTGATAAGAATATGGCCTTAGAATTTTCTAAGATTAAATCAAAATATGGAACCTATGCAGCTTTAGGAAATCATGATTTCATGGGAGGTCATGGAGATGTGATTACTGAAGAACTAAAGAAAGCTGGAGTTCATGTTCTTAGAAATGAAGCTTTTCTTGTAGAAAATAGCTTTTACGTAATAGGGAGAGATGATGTATCCATAAAGAGGTTTAAAGGAGAAAGACCTAGCTTAGAGGACATTGTAAAAGACTTAGATAAATCTAAGTTTAAAATAGTAATCGACCATACACCAACCTCAATAATAGAAAGTGAAGAGATGGGTATAGATTTGCATTTTTCAGGCCATACCCATAGAGCTCAAATGTGGCCCTTTAATTTTATTACAGGTAGATTATTTGAAATAGATCATGGATATTTGAAAAAAGATAATCTTCAAGTTGTAGTTTCATCTGGGTATGGAACCTGGGGTCCTCCAATAAGAATTGGAAGCAGGAGTGAAATAATTATTATAGACATAAAATAAAGTTATTTGTCACTAAACTAATTTTGGTGACAAATAACTTTTTTAATTGAGTCTGGAATATTTTGATAATAATATATATAGGTAATATTATTGATAATTACTTAGGGGAGAGGTGTAATAAAATGATACAACAGTATGATATTAAGACAGTAGAGATTAGCAATTGAGAGGTTAGCGGATATAGGGAGACAGGCTTTGGTGAGGAAACGATTTTATTAATTAACGGCAATATGACCTCATCAAAATGTTGGGATTCATTAAAGGATTTTAGTGAGGATGTAAATGATTTTTGCGAAAAACTCCAAATTAAAAATGCCATTACAGTAGGATGGTCTACAGGTGGCGGAGTATCTATGTATTTAGCTTACAATTATTATTTAGCAGTTCAGAAACGGGAAGCGTTTATGCATTAGCGGCTTTAGAAATCATCATTATATTTAGAACTAGCAAAATAAATAATAATCTTTGGACTTATTATGTTGTTTTTGGGGATTGCCACTATCCTTTCCAATTAAGAAGAAATTTATAAAAAATTTAAAACTCAAAAATGGTAGTAATAGAATAAAATTTTAAAAAAGGTTAGTAAAATTACAGTCTGTTTTTTCATAGGGTTTTAAAAAAATCAGTTTAGAAATATAAGCTTTGAAAGTTTTCGTGAACACTAATATAATAAAAATAAGAAGAAAATAATTATGTAGGGGATTTATTTTAGATATGATTAATTTATATAGAGATATTTGGTGGGAGGCTAGTACAGAATTTAAATTACATAGGAAAGCTAACACTTATATAGAAAAAATTTTAATAGAAACAAAATTTAATACATTTATTGATGATATAATAAATCATATAGAGAGCTTTCCTTTGGAAATAGAAAAACGTGAGGAGTGGAAAAGGAAGGGGAATGAATATATTGAAAGAGCTATCTTAAAGGAAGATACTTTTAAAATTGGAATAATAGATTATCAAATGAAGAAAAAATTCTTTAAAGCAACTAAAGACTTTATAAAAGAATGCAGAGAATTTGATAATGATATCGATTATGAAGATATAGGTCAAGCTATGAGAAATGTGTGGATAATAGCTATTTTTCAAAAGATTATAGGGGCTGATATTAAATTTACTAAGGCCATTTTTGGATATAGTATGCTTTATCCTTACACTGACAATTATTTAGATGATCCTTCAGTCAGTATGGAACATAAGAAAGATTTCAATATAAGATTATCAAGAAGATTAAAAGGTGAACCTATTATAGGTGTTAATTCACATGAGGAAAAGGTTTATAAATTAATAGAGTGTATTGAAGCAATATTTAAGAGGGAAGAATATAAAAAGGTGTATGAAAAACTATTGCTTATACATGCAGGCCAAATAAAAAGTTTAAGTCAACAAGAGACAGTAAGTATTCCATATGAAAAGGATATACTAGGTATATCTATTGAAAAAGGAGGAGCTTCTGTTTTAGTAGATGGCTATCTTATTAATGGTATGCTGACTAAAGATGAAGAAATATTTGCCTATGGATATGGATTCTTGCTTCAGCTTTGCGACGATCTCCAAGATGTAAAAGATGATTTGAAAAATAGTCATATGACTTTAATGTCGCAATTGGCTGGAAAATATTACTTGGATGTAATTACTAATAAGTTAATAAACCTTACTATAAAAGTAGTAGAGGATGCAAAGTGTTTTAGAGGAGATAATACTCAAGAACTGAAAAATCTAATAAAAAACAATTGTATAATCATGATACTTTTTGCTATTGTTAATAATAGAGATTTTTATTCTAAGGAATATATAGATTTAGTAGAAAAATCTTTGCCTTTTACCTTAGAATATATAGATACTATTAAGAGCAAGCTAAAAAACAAAATTGATATATTAAAACCTAAATATTGCAATGTTGCATTAGAAGATATAATATTATATTTAATTGACATGGAGGTATGAGATGGAAAATAATATAAGTGAAGAAATTATGGATAAACTAAAAAAAGTATGTGTGTGTAATAATATAAATAGAGCTACTATAAAAAAGGCAATAAAATCTGGGGCAACTACTGTAGAGGAAATAAAGAAAGTTACAGGGGCTGGCACTGGAGCTTGCAAAGGAGCTAGGTGTTTACACACTATAGAAAATATTTTAGAAGATATGAAGAATCAAAAGTAAAATTTTAAGGAGATGGGTTATGGACAATTATAAATTTATATTTAAAGACAAGGAATATAATCTTTCAAGTGAAAATTGTGATTTTATATTCTTAGATGATGAAGAAAATGAAATTACAGGCATAGATTTAGGCAAAATTAGGAGACTTTTAAATGAAAGCAACAAAGTAGAATTTGACTTATCCTATTATAAAGAGCCTTGCATGGAATGTAAAAATGGAATAGCAGAAAAGCTTAAGCATTTTAGATTTTTAGAGTATAGTTTTTATATTTTTACTAAAAACAATGAATATGTAATAAGTAATATATCTAAGGAATTTGAACATACAAACTTTACACAACTCTTAAGAGAGGGAAAAGTTGATAATAGTTATGTTTTAATGATAATAGTATGTGAAAGTTGCGGAACTTATTCCATTGAAATAGAACAATGCGATATGTAGTTTAAGTTTAAAAAAATCCCTCATAGAGGGATTTTTTATATCTATACGTTAGTATCTGTCTTCTGTTCTTTAAAAAATTGACCTGTCTTTCCCATTATGTAGGCTAATTTAATGATAGATATTTCCTCTTCAGTCATTTCTCTTTTAAACATTTTTTCAAATTGTTTTATTAGGTTAAAGGTATCTATGGTTCCTTTAGAGGAACTATTTCTATCTGAATACCTTCCTATAATATTGTTATATATTTTAGGTTTCATTTCATTATTATAAATTTTTTTAAAAACCTCTGCTGTATAGTAAGCATCATTGAAAGCGTCGTGAAACAAAGCATTACTTTGAATGTTTAATAAAGTTACAGCTTTACTCAAGCCAATATTACTTCCACGTGGAAAATTAAAATATTTAGAAGCATATTGTTGAACGTTTATATATTTCTTGGGAATTGATGAAGTTTCTAATTTATAATACTCTGCATTTCTAAGAAATTCTTTTATGTCAGCCATACCCCAAATGCAAAAAATACTTTTAGCATCTATAAACTGAATAAATTCTTTATACGTCTCCTTAAAAGATACCCCAGTACTTAGTTGTTCCATTGTTATATTAGTAATTTCTTTTACATAAGGATGAATTCTAGTATAGAGTTCAGGTCTAACTATTTTATTAAAGGTTGAAATTGTGTTAAGATTTGTATCCAGTTTTACTGCTCCAATTTGAATTATTTCGAAAGGGCATTTGGGGTTTGCCTCATCATTTTGTCCTTCTTTGAAATTATAATATTGGTTAAACTCTAAATCAAAGATAATGTAATTCATTTTTACCACCTTTTAAAATAAATAGTATAACTTATTATATACAAGTATTAATTATAATATCAAAAAACTACTCTGAAAGCCAATAAGCTCCAGAGTAGTTTTTTAAATTAATTTTAAGACAGATAAAACTATTAAAAGTGTTCCCGACAACCAAGACAAATTAACCTTAGATTTCTGTGCAAACTTTTTTCCTAAAAAGAGTCCTGAAGGTATGGCAACCATTCCTAAAATCAAAGAAAATACTATCACTTGTACATAGTTGATATTACCAAGACTACTCCCAAAGCCTACAGCTAAGGAATCTAAGGAAAGGGCTGTTGCAAGATACAAAGCTTCTTTTGAGCTAAGGTCCTTTGAATTGTTGAAATCTGCTTTTGTTTCATCCACATATATATCCACTATAATTTTAAGATTAAATAAATTTACTCTTAGTTTTTTATTCCAGTTTTTATCTAAATAATTCTTAATAATGCCTTCAAATAAGTAATATATACCTAATAGCATTAAAGCTAGAAAACTAATACGAGAGGTTACATTGGGTGATATTATTCTCTTAACTAGGCATCCTAAGAAAAGAGATGTTGCTAGAAAAGATGAACAAACCATATTAATAATAATTATAGATTTATAAGGTATCTTTATTTTATTTGCACCATAGGCAATACTAGCTACAAATCCATCTAAAGATAAAGCCAATACTAATAATATAGATTCAAACATTTAAATGCTCCTTTACTTAAGTTTTACTATTACTATATTATTCCTTTTTGATTTATTGGGTACAAATTAAATTACAGTCTCCTTGAAAGCTGTTAATATATACAATGGTTTTGAAGTGTGATAATATTCAGTATATATTGAATAGTTAAAGTGTGATATTAAAAACTATCATTCACAAATATATGATTGGGGGAAATAACATGGATTATAAGATACTTGGTAAGCTATTAGCTGAATATATTATGGGTATAGCTATACTTAATGAAGATGAAGAAGTTTTGTGGTCTAATGGTGTTGTGGAAAGTATTTGTGGGAGTAGAAATATAATAAATAAAAAGTTTTCAAATTTACTACCAGTAAATTTAAGGGACATTATAGGTTGTTATAAAACCTTTAAATCCTCTGAAGAAAATATTTATAAGTTTAAAGCTTCATATATTAAAGAAGAAAAAATTTATATAATTTATATAGATGAGTTAACTGACTTTAACAATAAGGATATAAAGATATATTGTTTAGAAAAAATTATTGAGTCAATAAGTGACGGAGTTATACTAAGCGATCACTATGGAAAAGTCATGTTATATAACAAAGCGCAAGAAGCCCTAGAGGAATTATCTTCAGAAGAAGTAGTGGGCAAATATCTATGGGAAGCCTATGATTACAATCCAGAGTATAACCCAGAGCTGGCCGAGCATAGAAGGGTATATAAAACTAGAGAGCCTATAATTGAAAAATATAAAGCCCATGCATATAAAAATGCAATCCCAAAATATTTATCATATAGTACATATCCTATAATAAAAGACGGAGAAGCTATAGCAGTGTATTCTATTAGTAAAAATGAGACAAGCCTTCAAAGTTTACTTTCGGAGACTATTGAATTGAAAAGGCAATTGTTTAGTAAGGGCGAAAAAAAGGAGCAAAAATATCAAAGTAATGGTACTACATATACTTTTGCTGATATAGTGGGGGATAGTGAAGCTACCAAAAATGTTATAAAAGAATCCCAAACCGTATCGTTATTAAGTAATACAATACTCATAGTAGGTGAGACAGGTACTGGGAAAGAGGTATTTGCACAAAGTATACATAATTTTGGTAAAAATAAAGATGAGCCTTTTATTGCTATAAATTGTGCTGCAATCCCTGAAAATTTACTAGAAAGTATACTTTTTGGTACTGTTAAAGGAGCTTATACAGGAGCTGTAACACAAAGTGGTTTATTCGAGGATGCAAGAAGAGGGACCCTTTTTTTAGATGAGCTTAATTCGATGCCTATTTCAATGCAATCTAAACTTTTGAGAGTGTTGCAGGAAAAAGTGGTTCGAAGAGTAGGAAGTTCTAATGTAATTCCAATACAATGCCGTGTAATTAGTGCAATAAATGAAGATCCTCAAAAACTTATTGAAGAAGAGAGGATGAGACAAGATCTTTTTTATAGAATTTCAGGACATTGTATATACCTACCATCCCTTAGAGAAAGAAAAGAGGATATAATATGTATAGGGGAATTCTTTATTAAAAAATATAACGATATGCTAAATAAAAACATAGAGACTTTTTCAAAAGAGCTTAGAGAGATTATATTAAGTTATAATTGGCCAGGTAATATTAGAGAACTGGAGCATTTTGTTGAAAATATGATGGTTAGAACGAGAGAAAACAAAAGGGAACTTAATATTGATGATATTCCTAGATATATAAAAAATGTAATCTCAAAGGGTACAACCATTAAAATGTCAGAAAGCCAAGAAAGTACTTTGCCAGAGACACTTAGAACTATTGAGAGAAGATTAATTATAGATAGTTTAAATAAGAATTCGTGGAACTTGACTAAAACTGCAAAAGATTTAGGCATTATACGTCAAAGCCTAGAGTATAGAATAAAGAAATTGAATATAAAAAGGTAGATAATAAAAAAAATTGCTACTGCATAAATTTTATGCAGTAGCAAAATTTTTTGTTGCTAATTTTTAAAGGATTTTAAAAATGGTGCATAAAATTTATGCATAAGTTCTTAGGATTTCGTAAAAATATAAGGATTATAGAGGGTTTTTCCATTGGCACGACAATTGCTAATAATATAGATAATTAAAAAATAAAAATTAAACTTAAGGGGGAAATGTTTATGGAAAAGCCAGAAATACTATATTCAGTTAAAGCTCAGAGAGGTTCAACTTTGAGATGTAAGGGATGGAAGCAAGAATCCATATTAAGAATGCTTGAAAACAATATGGAAAATGCAGAAATTCCAGAACTACTTGTTATTTATGGTGGTAACGGTAAGTGCGCTAGAAACTGGGAGTCATATCACGCTATTGTTAAGTCTCTTAAAGAATTAGAAAATGACGAAACTTTAGTTGTTCAATCAGGTATGCCAGTGGCAATATTCAAAACACATAAATTAGCACCTAGAGTAGTAATGGCAACTACAAATATTATGAAAGCTGACTGGCCAACCTTCTATGATCTTCAGGACAAGAACTTAACTATGTTTGCACAATACACAGCTGCTCCATGGGAATACATAGGAACTCAGGGAGTTATACAAGGAACCTTTGAAACATTATCAGCAATAGCAATTAAGAGATATAATAACGACTTAACAGGAAGAGTTTATATGACTGCAGGAGCAGGTGGAATGGGTGGAAATCAAAGCTGGGCAATGAAAATGCACGGTGGAGTTGCAATAATAGTAGATGCTGATGAAAGAGTAATTGATAGACGTATAGAAAAGAACTATCTAGATATGAAGGTTTATTCACTAGATGAAGCTATTGCACTTACAAAAGAAGCAATAGCTAAGAAAGAACCATTATCAATTGCAGTAGTTGGTAACGCAGCAGATGTATTCCAAGAAGCATATGATAAAGGATTTATGCCTGATATTATCAGTGAAATGTGCCCATGTCATGACCCAATTTCCTATATACCATCTGGATATACTGGAGAAGAAGCAGATAAATTTAGAGCAGAAAATCGAGAGCTTTATTTAGAAAAAGCTAGAGAGACTATGAAAAAACAATTGGCAGTAATGAATGCATTCTTTAAGAAAGGCGTTGAAGTATTTGAATATGGAACAAGTATAAGAAAAGAGTGTCGTGACGCAGGAATGCCTAAAGAAGAAGCTTTTATAATACCAGGATTCGTATCTGAATACATTAGACCATTATTCTGTGAAGGAAGAGGACCATTTAGATGGACATGTCTATCAGGAGATCCAGAAGATCTTAAGAGACTTGATGATCTTGCACTGGAAATATGTGCTGGAGACCCACTTGTAGAAAGATGGATAAAACTTGCAAGAAAGAACTTACCAATAGAAGGACTTCCAGCAAGAATTTGCTACATGGGGTTCGGACAAAGAAAGAGATTTGGCCTTGCTGTAAACGATCTTATTAAAAAGGGAGAAATTAAAGGGCCAGTAGGATTCTCAAGAGATAACTTAGACTCAGGTTCAATTGTTAACCCAACCTTCGAATCAGAAAACATGAAGGACGGAGGAGATTTAATCTCTGACTGGCCATACCTAAATGGATTACTAAACTGTGCAGCAGGATGTGATCTTATAGCAATACAAGCAAACTATTCCATGGGAGAAGCAGTTCATACAGGAGTTACAATGATTGCTGATGGAACAGAAGAAGCAGACCTAAGACTTGAAGCATCCTTAACTGTTGACTCAGGTATAGGTGTAATAAGACATGCTCAAGCAGGATACGAAATTGCAAGAGATGTTGCAAATGGTAAGGGAAAATTAACAACTGATAGCATTAAAGTTCCACTATGGTGGCAACCAGCAGACAAAGTAACCTTTGGACCAGAAGGAATGCCAATGAGATAACAATAGTATAATTGACTGATATTTTAAATGCAGATGTACCTTTCCCTAATAAGGGGAGGGTACATATTTTATATATGGGGGTGAGCTCAATTGGAAAATGCAACAAGTAAAGTGAAGGCAGACTTAGTTATTACTAATTGTTCTCAACTAATAACTTGCAAAAAAGGTGCCTCAGATCTTATTGGATTAATAGAAAATGGGTGGATTGCAGTGGCAGGAGAAAAAATAGCTGCTGTAGGCTCTAAAGAAGAAGTAAATAAAGCAGTGGATTGCAGTGAAGCTAAAATAATAGATGGTAAAGATAAAGTAGTAGCTCCTGGATTTATTGATTGTCATACTCATTTGGTTTTTGGAGGATCAAGAGTTAAAGAATATGCAGCACGATTAACCATCGATGACGCTGAAGTTCTTAAAAAGATGGGAATTAAAACAGGTATTATGGTAACTGTAGAAATGACTAGAGATGCTTCTTATGAAAATCTTTATAATACAGCTAGGATTAGGGCAATTAACATGTTATCTTCTGGTACTACCACCGTTGAAAGTAAGAGTGGTTATGGTCTTACTACGAAAGATGAAATAAGGATGTTAAAGGTAAATAAAGATTTAGATAATAACCTACCTATTGATATAGTGTCTACTTTTTTAGGAGCTCATGGATGGCCTAGCGATATTTCTAAAGAAAAGTACATGGATATATTACTAAAGGAAATGATACCTAATGTAGCGGAGTTAAAGCTTGCAAAATTTGCTGATATATGGTGTGATGATGGACACTTTACAGCTAAAGAATCAGAAAGACTACTTAAAGTTGCAAGAGACTTTGGAATGGAGTCAAAAATTCACACAGATGCTTACTCTTATATTGGAGGGTCTGACTTAGCTGTAGATATGAAGATGATTTCCGCAGATCATTTAAATTATACTCCAAGAAATGTACTACAGAAATTAGCTAAGGCCAGTATTCCTGGTGTATTACTACCAGTAATTGATTTTGCAGTTAAGCATCCAAAGCCTTTTAATCCAAGACCTATGATTGAAGAAGGAATGATTTTGGCTTTAGCAACCAATTGTTGTCCAGGTTGTTGGAACGAATCAATGCAATTTGTCATGGCTCTCGCATGTAGGCAACATGGAATGACTCCAGCAGAGGCCTTAAGAGCAGCAACTTTGGGTGGAGCAATAGCTCTTAATTTAGAAAATGATAGAGGGTCTCTTGAAATTGGAAAATTAGCAGATATTCAAATATGGGATGTTTCAACCTATGAAGATGTAATATACCGATTAGGAGGCAACGTAGTGGAGAAGGTCATAAAAAGAGGGAAAATTGTAGTAGACAAAATTTAATATAAAGGATGATTTTTATGAATTATATTGATGTATTAAATAAGATACTAGATACAAAGGATTTTACCGTAGGAGGAGGATCAGCTTCCGCAATAGCTGGAGCCATGGCAGCTGGCCTTATTGGTATGGTATCTAGATTATCTACTAAAAAAGACTATGGACTTTCAGAAAGAGGATATTTATTTATAGCAGATAGAGCAGAGGAACTTTCTAAGAAATTATTGGAAGGAGCAGTAAAAGACACTGAATCCTTTAAAAAAATAAAGGATGCCTATGCTCTTCCTAAGGATACAGATGAAGAGAAAAAAATTCGTTCTCTTGCAATACAAAATGCAGCTATTGGTGCAGCTAATGTGCCATTAGAAAATGGACTGCTTTGCAAAGAAGTATATAATTCTTGGGTTTTATTAAAAGGAAAATCAAATCCAAATGCCTCATCAGATTTAGAAGAAGCTAGATTTTTAGTTCATGCAGGGGTTTTAGGTTGCGTTTTAAATATAGAAGCAAATCTTCCACTTATTAAAGATGAAAATGTAAAAGAAAATTTTCAAAAGGAAATAGAACTACTAAAAAAATATTCAGAAGAATAGGGGGATAAAATGAAAATTATACTTTGTGAAGTAAACATAAGTGAAGGAGAGAACTTGGAAGTAATAGAAGAAGTCAAAAAAACTATTACAAATGTTAAAGGAGTAAAGGTTATTGATGTAAATTCTGATAAGAATCATAACAGAACAGTGTTTACCTATATTGGAGAGCCTAATATTATGCTAGAGTGTACAAAAAAATTAGCTAGCAAAGCAGTGGAGCTTATAGATATGACAAAACATACTGGAAGTCATCCGAGAATAGGTGCAGTTGATGTAGTACCATTTGTTCCAATAAAAGGTGTTACTACTGAAGAGGCAATTCAGATGGCAAGAAGTTTTGGTAAATATATGGGAGAACAAGGAGTTGCTGTTTATTATTATGAAGATGCTGCGTTAAAACCTGAAAGAGAAAGTTTGGTTAATATTAGAAAAGGTCAATATGAAGGCCTCGAAGAAAAGTTAAAAAATCCTGAATGGATGCCAGATGAAGGGCCAGCAGAATTTAATGCTAAATCTGGTGCTATGGTTACTGGTGTTAGATTTTCATTAGTAGCATTTAATGTTAATTTAAATACTGAGGATGTGGAAATAGCTAACAAAATTGCAAAAGCCATGAGACATATTAGTGGAGGCTTTCGCTATGTTAGGGCTATTGGCTTAAGTATTACTGATAAAAAAATGGTACAAGTATCTATGAATCTTACTAATTACACAAAAACTCCAATTCATAGAGTAATGGAAGCAGTTAAATCAGAAGCAGAGCGATATGGAGTTACAATAGCAGGAGCAGAGTTAGTTGGACCTGTGCCAATGGAAGCATTAGAAGAAGTTGTGAAGTATTATTTGAAGGTTCATGATTTTTCTTTAGGTCAAATTATTGAAAATAACTTATTGGATGAAGTACAATAGGAAACCTATATTTTAATGTTATATAAAAGGAGGAAGTTATAAATGAATGCTATTTATATTGATGGTAATAGTTTAACCTTAGAAGAGCTTGTGAAGGTTGCAAGGGAAAATTATAAGGTTGAGTTGACCCCAGAAGCTATTGAAAGAGTAGAAAAATCACGATCAATTGTAGATGAATTTGTAGACAATGAGGAAGTTGTGTACGGAATTACCACAGGCTTTGGGTTGTTTGCAAATGTTAGTATATCAAAGGAAGAAACTAAAGAACTTCAAAGAAATTTAATTTTAAGTGATTGTTGCGGAGTGGGTAATCCTTATCCAGAGGAGGTAGTAAGAGCAGCCATGCTACTTAGAGCTAACGCTTTGGCAAAAGGATTCTCAGGTATAAGATTAAGTACATTAAATACTTTAATAGAAATGCTAAATAAGGGAGTCCATCCAACAATACCAGAAAAAGGTTCCGTTGGTGCCAGTGGTGACCTGTGCCCATTATCTCATATGGTTTTAGTTATGATTGGCGAAGGTGAAGCTACATATAAGGGAGAATTAATGTCTGGTAAGGAAGCTATGAAAAGAGCTGAAATAGATACGGTAGAGTTAATTTCTAAGGAAGGTTTAGCCCTTATAAATGGTACTCAAGTACTAACAGCTGTTGGAGCATTAGCAGCTTATGATGCGAAAAATCTTACAAAATTAGCAGATATAGCAGCTTCAATGACATCAGAAGCTCTAAATGGAATAATAGATGCTTATGATGAAAAAGTTCATAAGGTAAGGCCTCATAAAGGTCAAATTAATTGTGCAAAAAATATGTTGAAAATTCTGGAAGGAAGTAAATCAACCACAAGACAAGGAGAGATAAGAGTTCAAGACGCCTATACACTAAGATGTGTTCCACAAATTCATGGTGCTAGTAGAGATGCCATAGAATATGTAATTGATAGAGTTAGCACAGAAATAAATTCAGCTACAGATAATCCATTAATATTTGCAGAAAATAAACAGGTTATATCTGGTGGAAACTTCCACGGACAGCCTATGGCACTAGCCTTTGATTTTCTTGGAATTGCCGTAGCAGAACTTGCAAATGTAAGTGAGAGAAGAATTGAAAGGCTTGTAAACCCAAGCTTAAGTGGATTACCAGCATTTTTAGTTAAAAAGGGTGGATTAAATTGTGGTTTTATGATTCCGCAGTATGTTGCAGCTGCATTGGTTTCAGAAAATAAAGTATTAGCTCACCCAGCTTGTGTGGATTCTATACCTACTTCCGCTAATCAGGAAGACCACGTAAGTATGGGATCAATTTCAGCTAGAAAAGCTAGAGAAATTTTAAATAATGTAATGAATGTTTTAGCTATAGAAGTAATGACTGCTGCTCAAGCAATAGACTTTGGAGAAGTAGAAAAATTATCTCCTGCTACAAAAGCTGCTTATAACAAAGTTAGAGGGGAAGTTGCTGTTTTAGAAAATGATAGAGTAATGTATTTGGATATTAATAAATGCTACAAACTGGTTACTAGCAATAGCTTAGTAGAAGTTGTAGAAGGAGTAATAGGAGAATTAAATTAAATAATAAAAGCTATGCATGAATTTTATGCACATGCAAAATTTTTTTGCTTTTATTTTCAAGGCTTTATGTAGAAGTGCATAGAATTTATGCATCCGTTTATGTATTCCTTTACATGATATCATTAAAATATAGTAGTTTAAAAAGAAAATAGTGGTGGCATAATAATTGCTGGGAATATAAGTAAGTATAAGCATTGTATATAGAGGGGGGAAGGTTTAAATTGGAGGTCATTAAGAAAAAACCTAGGAAAACGAGTACAGGCATGGACGGAATAAAATTGATCGTTTATAGTTTAATTGGTATTTTCATGTTTTTTGCTTCAATTACCTTTGCAGGTAAAAAGACAATTCCAATAGACCATATTGTTACATGGATTAGAAAAATACCTTATTTTATACCTGTCTATGGCGGTATTATGATAACCGTAGGTACTATACTGCCTTTTGCAAATAAAACATGGAACAAAAATAAAACAACTACAGTGTTTTCTTTACTAAATATATTAGGCTTAATAACAGCATTCATAGCTATATTTAATGTAGGACCTGCATTTTTGTTAGATCCTAAAATGGTACCGTATGTATTTAAAGTTGTTGTTGTACCTGTAATTGCCATTGTTCCAATAGGATCTGTATTTTTAGCTTTTCTTGTGGACTATGGGTTAATGGAATTTATAGGAGTATTTATGAGACCTGTAATGAGACCTATATGGAGAACCCCAGGTCGTTCCGCAATTGATGCAGTAGCATCTTTTGTAGGGAGTTATTCTTTAGCTTTACTGGTTACCAATAGAGTTTATAAGGAAGGAAAATATAATGTAAAAGAAGCTTCCATCATAGCAACAGGATTTTCTACTGTCTCTGCAACCTTTATGATTATTGTTGCAAATACTTTAGGAATTATGGAATATTGGAGCGCTTTTTTCTGGATTACTCTGGTGGTTACATTCATTGTGACAGCTATAACGGCGGCAATATATCCTTTAAGTAAAAAACCAGAAACTTACTATAATAATGTGGAACCTGATTTGGAGTCAGAAGAGAAAGGCGATATTATTAAAAGGGCTTGGCAAGAGGGGATGAAGACCATGGAAAAAGCTCCTCCGTTATTACACAATGTTAAAACTAATCTAAGGGATGGTATTAAACTTGCCATAAATATTGGTCCAAACATTATGTCCATAGGTGTCCTTGCACTATTAGCAGCAGAATATACAAAAATATTTGATATTGGTGGATATTTATTCTATCCTTTTACAGCAATGCTGAAAATACCAGATCCATTATTAGCAGCAAAAGCTAGTGCTATAACCTTGGCAGATATGTATGTACCTGCTATTATAGCCGCGGGGGCGGAATTTAGTACAAGATTTATAATTGCAATAGTTTGTATATCTGAAATATTATTCTTATCGGCATCAGTACCTTGCATTTTGTCAACAGACATTCCTATTAACTTAAAGGATATAGTGATTATATGGTTTGAAAGGGTAGTTCTTTCTTTAATTATAGCAACGCCCATTGTGTATTTGATTTTTTAATTTTATAGATTAAATAGAAGATAAATAACATGGATTATAAGAAAAATATTCTTAATTTTCTGTTACTTTTAACTGCATTATATGTTCACATAAACATTAAAAAAGGGGGGTAATTTTCATGTTAACAAATCCTGTAGTATTATCGGTTTTAGCAATGACAATACTTTGTCTTTTAAAGTTAAATGTTATTTTTTCATTAATTGTGGCTGCTATTGTTGGAGGAGTTACGGCAGGAATGCCGATTTCTAAAACAATGAGTGTGCTGATTGGGGGCATGGGCGGTAATTCAGAAACAGCTTTAAGCTATATCTTACTTGGTACTTTAGCTGCAGCCATACACAAAACTGGTGCAGCGGAAATTTTATCTATGAAAATAGCAGAGTGGATTAAGGGAAGAAAAATTACTTTATTGCTTATATTTGCTTTTGTGGCTTGTTTATCTGGAACGGTAATACCAGTACACATAGCATTTATACCTATTCTTATCCCACCATTACTATCACTTATGGACAAATTAAAAATGGATAGGAGAGGAGCGGCTTGTGCTTTGGCATTTGGTTTAAAGGCTCCCTATATTACTTTACCAATAGGTTATGGACTAATATTTCATGGTATAATAAAAGATCAGATGATAGCTAATGGAATGAATGTAACTTTAGATATGGTTTGGAAAGCAAACTGGATTGGTGGACTTGCTATGTTAATTGGTCTTATTGTTTCTTTCTTTACTTATAGAAAGCCAAGAGAATACGGAGTTGTAGCTATAGCCGAGTCAGAACAATTGGCTGCGGCTGTAAAGGAGAAAGTTGAAATTAAAGTAACATCAGCTCACTTGGCTACATTAGTTGCAGGAGTTGCGGCACTCGGAATTCAATTAAAATTTGGTTCATTACCATTAGGAGCAGTTGTTGGTATAGGTATCATGTTAATAGCCAAAGCTATTAAGTGGAGTGATTTAGATGAATTGTTAAACGGCGGAATTAAAATGATGGGATTAATAGCATTTGTAATGTTAGTTGCTGCAGGCTATGCATCAGTAATTAGAGAAACTGGTGGCGTTCAGCATATAGTAACTGCGGCGGCTGGTATGATGGGAGGAAACAAATTGATAGCTGCTTCAGTCATGCTATTACTAGGATTACTTGTAACCATGGGTATAGGAACTTCCTTTGGAACAGTACCAATTCTTGCAGCTATATATGTACCGCTTGCATCTGCTGTAGGATTTAGCGTAAAGTCTACTATTTTATTAATTGCAGTTGCAGGTGCTTTAGGAGATGCTGGTTCTCCTGCATCTGACACAGCACTTGGACCAACGGCTGGCCTAAATGCCGATGGTCAACATGACCATATTTGGGATACTTGTGTACCTACGTTCCTACATTACAATATACCATTACTTATACTAGGAGTTATAGGGGCACTTATGTTTTAGACTATGAAATAAATAACAGTAAATAAAGAAAGGAAGCTACATTGCTTATTAATTCAGCAATGTAGCTTTCTATTTTTGTAAAAAAATGACGAAATATTGGAATGGGATATTACTAAATTGCTATTTACATTTTCAAATACACCTATTATAATAGATGTATACAGCTAAGAAATGTAAATTTAGTATATAAGGGGGATTAATAATGCAACTAACAAGAGAGCAACAGGATATGTTGGATGGAAAGTATGGCGAAGGCACAGCATTGGCAATGAAGATTCAGGTAGCCATAGGGGAGTCCTTTGATTCACCTAGGATGGTGCCTATAACTAGAGCCCATGTGGCGTTAAGTAATCAAGAGGCTGACTTATGGTTTGCAGAAAGGTTATTGAAGGCTGGGGCAAAATGTAGAGTAGCACCTACTGTTAATCCAGGATTTTGTTTGTCTTTTTTTAAGGACAAGGATATGGTATCAAAGGAAGCAGCTGATTTAATGCATAGAACACATGAAGCCTATAAAGGATTAGGTGCTGTTTTATCTTATAATTGTACTCCATACATCGATACCAATGTACCGCATTTTGGCGAGGTAGTAGCCTTTTCTGAGTCCAGTGCAACACCTTTTGTTAATTCCGTTTGGGGTGCAAGAAGCAATAGAGAAGGAGCAAATAGTGCATTATGTGCAGCAATTACAGGTTTTGTTCCAGAATATGGTCTATTATATGAGGAAAATAGAAAAGGAGATATCCTTGTAGAAGTTCAAGCAGATATGAGAACAGATTTTGACTATCATCTACTTGGTTACATGGGTAAAAAAATAGGTAAAGGCATTCCTGTTTTTGTTGGACTTCCAGAGCATATATCAAAAGAATCTTTAACAAATTTAGGTGCCCAATTAAATACATCTGGGGCATATGGAATGTATCATATCCTAGGGTTTACACCTGAAGCTCCAACTGTGGAAGCAGCATTTGGAGGGAAAGAACCTAAGAGAAAAGTAGTTATCACAAATGAGGACTTAAAGGAAATCTTAGAGGAAATATCACTAGAAGGAAACAGAAAAATTGATTTTGCAATGTTTGGATGCCCTCACTTTACAATTGAACAAGTAAGACATATAGCATCAAAACTTCATGGAAAGGTATTAAAAAAAGAAATGTGGATATTAACATCAAGTCACGTTAAGGAAATGTCAGATAGGATGGGGTTAACTGCTGTAATTGAAAAGGCTGGAGGAAACATAGTACCAGATACTTGCCCAGACCAACCCTGTTGGAGGCATTTAAATGGCAAGATAGGTGTTACAGAATCACCAAAATGTGCATATTATCCAAAACGTAGGGGAATTAATTTTGTTATTAGAGATTTAGATACCTGCATTGAAGCAGTGTTAACTGGGGAGGTAATATAACATGACTAAAAGAAAATTTAGCTGTCATAAAATTTCAGAAGGTGTTGTTGAGGGAGAAGTGATAATATCTAATGATGATATTATGTTTTACTTAATTGATCCAAGTACTGGCACAGTTATAGAACCAGCCCATTCCTTAGAAGGAAAATCCATTGCCAATAAAATTTTAATTTTCCCAAGTGGAAAAGGCAGTTCAGTTGTACAAGCTGATGGATTATATCAGCTTAATATGAAAGGTAATTGTCCTAAAGGTATGATTATAAAATATCCAGAAACTGTTTTAGTTTCTAGTGCCATTATAATGGAAGTTCCTATGGTAGATAAGGTAGAAGATGAATTTTATGAAGCTATAAAGGATGGAGACAGAATTAGAATAGATGCTGATCAGGGGTATATTGAAATATTATAAGATAAATAAACAAGTGGATAAAATATGAAGATTCATTATCAATTAATTGACGCTTGAACAAGCGCCTTAAAGTAGTTTGTTATAAAGATAATTTAAAAAGATAATTATGGGGAGGCATATCAATGAAAATGAAAAAGTTAATAAGTGCACTATTAGCAATGTCATTAGTACTAGCAACAGGTTGTAGCGGAAAAACAAACACCACCAGCGGTACAGGAGAAGCTAAGGGTAATGAATCTAAAAAGACAATTGTAATTAAGTATGGTTTAATAGCTCCAGAATCCAATGCGCAAACACAGGCAGCCATGAAATTTGCTGATTATGTGGAAAAGGAATCCAGTGGGGAATTAAAAGTTGAAGTTTATCCTAATGCATTGTTAGGTGGAGACGTTCAAATGACTGAATCTGTAGCACTAGGAACACTTCATATGGCATTACCTTCCACATCCACACTTGTTATGTATTCTCCTAAATTTGGTGCTTTAGACATGCCTTTTATGTTCAGTAGTACTGAGAATGCATTTAAAGCTCTTAATGGAGAAGCTGGAGATTTGCTTAATAAAGAATTAGATAAGGTTGGAATAAAAAATATGGGCTATAGCTTCAATGGAATGAGAAGCATTACAAACAACGTAAGGCCTATAACAAAACCAGAAGACTTAAAGGGTGTTAAAATGAGAGTTATGGAAAGTCCAATATTTATAGATATGTTTACACTACTTGGAACAAACCCAACTCCTATAAGTTTTGGTGAATTATTTACAGCCCTACAACAAAAAACCGTTGATGGACAAGAAAACGCAGCGTCATTAATTTTTGACTCAAAATTCCAAGAGGTACAAAAGTACTTCAGTAAAACTAACCACGTTTATGGATTCTGTGCAAATATTATAAATGCAGATTTCTATAGCAGTTTATCCGATGCACATAAGGCTATACTTGATAAGGGAGCAAAAGAGTGGTTAACAGAATGGCAAATTGCTCAAGAGGACGGAGGAAACGAGGAATATATTAAAAAGTTAGAAGCAGCAGGAATGAAAGTAAACGATGTAACTCCTGAAAATCTTAAAAAATTTGCAGATGCAGTTTCCCCAATGTATGAAAAATACAAAAAGCAAATGGGAGAAGAGATATTTAACTCATTGGCAAAATATAAATAAGTAATTTGAACTTGAAATAATGTGGCTGGAAGGATCTAAAATCATATTAAGTTATTTAGATGCATTCCAGCCACATTAAAAATTTATTTATATATTAGGGGTGATAAAATGAAAGGTCTTATTAAAGTTAAAGATTTTTACAATAAAGCAGAGGAATATTTGTTAGTCGGAAGCTTGGCTTTCACAGTAATAATAGTATTTATACAAGTAGTAATGAGGTATGTGTTTAATTCATCACTTTCCTGGAGCGAGGAGTTATGTAGATATATATTTATTTGGCAGGTTTGGCTAGGGGCAAGCTTAGCTTTTAGGGATAAACAACATATATCTATTGAAATGGTACGAGACAAATTAACAGGAAGAGCAAAGGCTATTTATAACATGATAGGAAATATTATAACTTTAGCCTTTAATATATTCTTAGTAAATTACGGTTTTCAATTGGTTGATAAGATGATTCAAAGGGGAGTATTATCTTCTGGTATGAGAATTCCTTTATATCTTGTATATTTGAGTGTGCCTTTAAGTTCTTTAGTAATCCTGTTTAGAATTCTTGGAAATATATACGAAGAAATAAAGGTATTTAAAAACTATGAAAGGAGCGAGTCACTATGACATCTACTATATTTCTATTTTCTTCATTCTTTGGATTGTTGTTTTTAGCAGTGCCAATAGGATATGCAATAGGTGTTGCTACATTATTAACTATGATAGGTTTTTCTGATATACCTCTTGTAATGATAAGCCAAAATGCTGTAGCAGGGGCGGATTCATTTCCATTGATGGCGATACCATTTTTTATCCTTGCTGGAAACTTAATGAGTTCAGGAGGAGTTGCTAAAAGACTTATTGAATTCTTCAATCTATTGTTAAGAAAAAGAACAGGTGCCTTAGGGTTAGTAACCATTATAGCTTGTATGTTTTTTGCAGCTATATCCGGTTCTGCCATGGCAACAACAGCTGCAATTGGCGGATTTATGATACCTGAAATGGAAAAAAGGGGATATAATAAGGCTTATAGTGCTGCATTAGCTGCAAGTGCTGGTACTATAGGTGTAATTATTCCTCCTAGTATTCCTTTTGTATTATATGGAGTTGTTACGGGAAGCTCCATTGGAGATTTATTCATAGCTGGATTGATTCCGGGGATTTCCATGGGCTTAGGACTTATGGTTGTAAATCATATAGTATCTAAAAAAAGTGGAATTCTTGGGGATAAAAATGCTAAGCCATTAACCTTTGATGAATTATGGATAGCTTTTAAGGATGCAATATGGGCAATACTAACTCCAGTTATTATCTTAGGAGGAATATATGCAGGAATATTTACCCCTACGGAAGCGGCAGTTGTATCTGTTGTGTATGCAACCTTCGTAAGTGTGTTTGTATATAAAGAAATGAAATTTAAAGATATTTATAAAGCATTATTCGATAGTATGCAGATAAATGGTGCTACAGTGTTTATGGTTGGATTATCAGCTGTATTTGCAGCATTTTTAACCATGGAACAAATACCTATAAAACTTGCTACTGCTATGCTTAGTGTAACATCAAATAAATTCTTGTTATTATTACTTATAAACCTATTATTATTAGCTGTAGGATGTTTTATTGATAATATACCAGCAACAATTATATTAGCTCCAATATTACTACCAATAGTAACAAAACTTGGCATGACAGCCACTCAATTTGGTGTAATGTTAACTATGAATCTGGCTATAGGATTTGTAACACCACCGTATGGTATAAACTTATTTGTTGCCCAAGCCGTAGCTGGAGTAAAAATGGAGCAAATGATGAAATACCTTAAACTATTAATAGGAGCATTATTAGTAATTCTTATGTTAACAACCTATTTCGAACCAACAACTATGTTCCTTGTTAAACTTATAAAGGGGTAAGAGCTAAAGGAGTGAAATAAATGCCAATACTGTTAGAAGAAGACTTAAATATGCCTTTACCTAATATGCACAAGGTAAGGCAAAGCTTTAATAGAGAAAAGTTAGATAGTATAGAGGAAACGATAAATTTTGAGGCTAAAAAGGAATCTATAGTATCTATAATTAAACCAGGTCAAAAGGTAGCCGTTGCTGTTGGCAGCAGGGGAATAAAAAATATACAGCAAATAGTAAAGCTTACCATAGATAAAATTAAGGAAATGGGGGGAGAACCTTTTATAGTTTCAGCTATGGGAAGCCATGGTGGTGGAACAGAGAAAGGGCAAAGAGAAGTACTCTACGGCTATGGTATAACTGAAGAATATATGGGGGTTCCAGTTATTACAAAAACTGATGTTATGCATCTTGGTAAAACAAAAAAAGGCTTTGATATTTACTTTGATAAAGTAGCTGCCTCAGCGGATGTAATAGTGCCTATAAATAGAATTAAACTTCATACAGATTTTGTGGCGGATATACAAAGTGGTTTGTGTAAAATGCTAGTAATTGGACTAGGAAATCATGTGGGATGTTCCGCTATACATGAAGAAGAGTTCGATAATTTTGGAAGCATTATAAAGGAAGCTGCTTCCCTTATAATGGAAAAGGTTAATGTGGGATTTGGCGTTGGTATATTAGAAAATGCCTATGATGAAACGGCTAAAATTAAATTTATTCCATCAAAGAATTTAATTTCTCGGGAAATAGAATTGGTTAAAGTTGCAAGACAAAATATGCCAACCCTTATGATACCAGAAATAGATATACTGATAGTAGAGGAGATAGGTAAAAACATTTCTGGTGCAGGATACGATCCAAATATTTTAGGTAAAAGCTATATTTTAAAGGAATACGTTTTAGAGGTACCTAAAATTAATAAAATGATACTACTGGATGTGTCAAAGGAGTCTCATGGTAATGCAATTGGTATGGGAATATTTGATATAATAACTAGAAAAGTTTTTGAACAACTAGATTACGAGTCAATATATGCTAATAGCATAGCAGTAAAATGCATAGATGATTGCAAGATACCTTTGATATCTGAAAATGAGGATGAGGCTTTGAAAATTGCTATAAAGGTATTGAGAAATGCAGATAAAGATAACTTAAAAATAGTTAAAATAAAAAATACATTAGAACTTGAATATATATATGTATCTGATGCCCTAGTTGATTATGTTAAGAAAAATAGCAAATTAGAATTAGTATAGAATATAAAAGCAATGCAATATATTTAAAGATAATGTAAAATATATATAGAAATAGTTAAAAAAGGTCGTGACAAAAATATGATTAAAAAAAACAATAAAAATGAAAAGAAGAACCTGGCTCAAGAGGCTTACAATGCGATTAGACTAAAAATTTTCAATAATGGCATAAAGCCTGGGCAACTAATAAGCGAAAGCCTTATAGCAGAAGAGTTAGGAATAAGTAGAACACCGGTAAGAGAAGCTATTAGAATGCTAGCAATTGAGGGGGTTGTAGAATCTAGAGATGGCATAGGAACTATTGTGAAAATGTTTTCTTTTAAAGAAATAAAGGATATTTTTGAAGTAAGAAAAGCTTTAGAAATCATAGCAGTTAAAACTTCAATCAATAATGTTTCTGAACTAGAAGTATCGGAGCTACTAAATAAATACTCTGATATAAGTGTAAGATTTGAAGCGGGAATTGCAGAAGAAAGAGAATTCACAGAAATAGATATGAAAGTTCATAATTTAATAATCACTAGATGTGATAATGACTATGTTAAAGGTTTATATAATAGTATAGGTTTAAAGATTAAACTGTATCAATATGTTTCATATCTCAATTTTAGATCCAGTGCAGAGAGTATTTCACAACATATGGAAATATTGCGTTTGATAAAAAACAAAGAATTAGAGAAGTTAATTATTGCTTTAAATGAACATATAGACTGGTCGTTAAAATGGTATTTAGAAGCTCTTATGTAGTATTTAATAAGCTTTAAAGTTTCATATACGGGAGGTTAAATATGATAAAGGTTGTTGTAAGTAGTCCTAAAAGCAGGATTGAGAGGTATGGAATAAAACCTCCAGAAGGATTTGAACTTGTATATATAAACAATCCTTATACAGAGGATGAATTAATTGAAAAAAGTAAAGATGCTACATTTTTATTCCTTTCCCTATCTCCTGCTAGCAGAAATGTTATAAATAAATTAAAAACCGTTAAATTGATACAGTCAGAGGGCGCTGGATATGATGGTATTGATACTGAAGCTGCAAAAGAAGCAGGAATATATGTGTGCAATGCTAGCGGGGTAAATAAAGTTGCTGTAGCTGAGCATACTATTGGACTTATATTGGCATCTTTAAGACGTACAGTTGAAGCAGATAGACAAATTAAGAAAGGTAATTTTGAAGAAAATTATAGAGATTATGAAGTAAGAGGAATGAGAGAATTACAATCATGCCATATCGGTCTTGTGGGCTTGGGTAATATAGGTAAAGAAGTGGTTAAAAGGCTAAAACCTTTTAATTGTAAGATAAGCTATTATGATCCATTTAGAAAACCAATAGATGTAGAAACAGATTTAGGAATAGATTATTTGCCATTAGGAGAAATTTTAAGAAAATGTGATGTAATAAGTTTACATGTGCCATTGATGCCGGAAACGGAGAATTTAATAAATAAAGATACTATTAATTTAATGAGAAAAGATGCAATTTTGATAAATACTGCAAGGGGTGGAATAATCAATCAAGAAGATTTAGCACGAGCTTTAATAGAAAATAGAATAGAAGGAGCCGCTGTAGACACCATTAGCCCTCAACCACCACATCCAGAACATCCATTGCTAAATTTGCCTGAAGAAGCTGCAAGTAAACTCATTTTAACTACACATATTGCAGGAATTACAACTGAAGCTTTTAAAAAAATGCAAATAATAGCTTGGAATAATATGATAAAGGTGCTTAATGGAGAAAAGCCAGATAACATCGTAAATGGACTATAGATTGAAGAGCTTTAGAAATTTAATCAAATGGTAGCTAGAACAAATCTAGCTACCATTTTGTGTTACTTAAATGATATAATAATTAATGTGGCATAATAAGTAATATGAGAGGAAGTTTAAATGGAAGTAAATCAAAGAAAAAATCTTATACTAAATGGAAATATGTATAAATTAATTATCACTTTATCATTACCAATTATGATAAATAATTTAATTCAAACTCTTTATAATTTAGCTGACGGGGTATGGGTAAGTAAATTAGGTTCCGTTCAATTTGGAGCTACTTCTTTTGTATGGCCAGTTAATTTTTTATTTATATCATTAGGTATTGGATTGTCTATTGCAGGGACATCACTTCTATCACAGCTAATAGGAGCATCTAAATATAAAGAAGCAAATAAATATGCAAGTCAACTTGTAGCAATATCATTAATAGCCTCAATTATTTTTGCAGCATTAGGATATATACTAAGCCCTTTTATAATTAAACTTATGGGGGGAACTGGAGAACTAGGAGAGTTTAGTAATATATATTTGAAAATAACTTTTTTAGATATGCCCGTTACCTTTCTGTTTTTTAACTATAGTTCAATTATGAATGCCCAAGGTAATACTATAACTCCAACTATACTTAGCGGAATCAGTGCCATATTAAATGTTATTTTAGACCCTATTTTTATATTTACATTAAACATGGGAATTGCAGGAGCTGCTATAGCTACTTTGTTATCAAAAGCTATACTTGCAGTTTTAGGAATATATATGTTGTTTAATTCTTCCATGCACATCAAGCTTAGTTTTAAAAACTTTAAATTTGACAAGGAAATAGTGAAAAAGATTGTAGATGTAGCATTACCTTCTTCTATTGGACAATCAGGTTCAGCTTTAGGATTTATAGTTTTAAATAGCTTTATTGTTTCTTATGGAAATGCAACGATTGCAGCTTTTGGTATGGTAAATAGAATAACTTCTTTAGTATCTCAGCCAGCTATGGGAATTGGAGCTGCATTGACTGCAATAGTAGGGCAAAATTTAGGTTGTAATCAAATAGAAAGAATAAAAGAAGCCTTTATAAAATCTATGAAATTAACTATTACTTTTGGAGCTATAGGATGTTTTATTTTAATATGGAAAGATGAGCAAATAATTAACTTCTTCATACAATCAAGAGATAGCGCCGATGTAATATCTCAAGGAATAACTTACCTTCAGTATATTTCATATTCAATGCCTCTTATGGGCATATTTAGTGTTTTACAGGGAATATTTCAAGGATCAGGACATACAAAGTATTCCATGAGTATGGAGGTAGGTAGACTTTGGTTTGTGAGGCTTCCTATGATATTAATGTTTAAGTATTTTACCACAATTGGCCCCTCGGGCATATGGTTTTCCATGTGCTTTAGTAATTTTATAATATGTGTATATGGATATGTCATGTATAGAAAAAATACTTGGCAAGAAAAGATTATAGCGGTTTGCTAATTAAAAAGGTAACTAGTTGGAGATATGTCCAATTAGTTACCTTGATTTTTTATATACTTAATTCTAAGCTATCAGTTTTATTTGTGTTAAATTCTTCTCGATTAAACTCTCCCTCAGATTCTGCAACTAACAATGCAACTACAGAAGCACCTGTAACATTAGTGGCAGTTCTGGCCATATCTAAGAAAGTATCTATCCCTATAACCATTGCGATTCCCTCTACAGGAAGTCCCATACTTGCAAGAACCACAGTAGCCATTATGGAAGCTGTTCCTGGAACTCCTGCGGTACCTATGGAAGCGATAGTAGTAACTAAAATTAATAAGATATAGCTGTAGAAGTTCATAGGAATATTAAATACTCTAGCCACAAACATAGCTACAATAACAGGATACAATCCGCCACAACCATTCATTCCCATGGTAGCACCCATAGGAGCCACAAAGCTTGCAATGTTTTCAGAAATTTTTACTCTTTCTGTTAAGGATTTGATGGTTATAGGCAGTGTTCCATAACTACTTCTAGTTGTAAAAGCTATAACTTGAGCAGGGTAGATTTTTTTAAAGAATTTTAAAGGATTTACCTTGGCTACGAAGGCTAATAGGCCACCATGAACTAAAACTACTTGTATAGCACAAGCTAAATATACTACAACAATTAATTTACCAAGAGACAATAGCGTATTTAATCCGTACTTTGATGATACGGAAGCCATAAGACTTAGCACACCATAAGGTGTAACTTTAAGTATAATCTTTGTGATTCTAAACATAATTTGTGAAAAGCCTTTAAAAAAGTCTTTAACAGGTTTTATAGTAGATTGATGCTTAACACCTTCAATTGTTATGGATATACCTATTAATATTGAAAAAATAATTACAGGTATAATCTTAGCATTTGCCATTTCAGAAACTGGATTAGAAGGAATCATATCTAATATTATATTAGATATAGTAGGTATTTCTCTAACTTTATAGTTTGAATCTTTTACAAACTCTATACCTGATGCTGGGTCTATAATTAATGATACAATTATTCCAATTATAGCAGCGGTAGCAGTAGTTGCTAATAACCATCCTACAGTTTTTAATCCAACTTTTTTTAATTTACCTGGATCTTCTATGGATGCAATGCTGTTTATAACCGTTGAAATAACCAAGGGTATTACTAGCATTTTAATTAAATTTACATATGCTTTACCTAATATCTCTATGGATTTAACATTTTCTTTAAATAAAATTCCCGCTAAAATTCCCAGGATCATAGAAATCAATACTCTATTACCAAAACTTATTTTTTTAACTTTTAAAAAATATAAAAATAATATTAACAATGGAAAAATCAAAATACTCATAAAAAACTCTCCTTTTAAAATAATATCTATAATACCTATATGTTTAGTATGCATTATGAAATTATTATATCATTCTTTAAGTAAAAATCAATAGTATATCTTAATTAAATTCATAAAAAAATAAAAACCCAATTAAATTGGATTTTTATTATAATCGTTACTATTGATAAATTTGAGCTCTAACTAGCTTACAATCTTCTTCTAAAGAATTTAAAGTAACAATAATATCCTCATTATCAGTATAAAGAAGAAGTAAATCATTTTGGTTAAGGGATATATTATCTTCATTATTTATTAGAATAGTAACAGTTCCTTCTACACAGTAAAAGGCTTCAATTTGGGATAAATTTTTTTCTATTACATGATTTGAATTACTGGCCATTAATATTGGAGAAATGTTTCCTTTGCACCCATCTCTAAGCATTAAATTAAAATCTGTTACCATGCCGTAACTTTTTGTAGTCCACTCCCCATTAAAGTTATGCACTTGAAAGGGTTTAAGATTTACATTTCCATGCTCACCATGGTCTAATTTTAAATCGCCGTTTAGGGTCATTATGTATCTATCTACTTTAGGTAAATGTGTAAAATTTGACTCTACAATTTCTACTTTAGCGGAGCTCAATCTCCATTTAAAATTTACTTTACTATATTCAGCATCCTCAGGATAAATAGCTAATTGAGTTGAACTTCCGCCGGCCCAAACACTACTTTTTTGTTCTTCTTTAGGGATTAGTTTAAAAGAATAGCTCATAAATATTCGCTCCTTTGTCAATTAATGATATAATTAAATTATACATCAAATTTCAGATTAATATATAATAGTGTAAAATTTATTGTTTAAAAAGCACTAAAGGAGTGGAGTGCATTCCATTCCTTTAGTGCTTTTATAAATTTAATTATCTATGGATTCAATTATTGATGGAATAATCTCATGTAAGTCACCTACAATACTATAATTAGCTACTTTAAATATAGGAGCATCTGAATTCTTGTTAATGGCAACAATACATTCTGCCTCACTCATACCAGCTAAATGCTGTATAGCCCCTGAAATTCCGCAAGCTATATAAAGACTAGGTCTTACCGTGGTACCAGTTTGTCCAACTTGGTGAGAAGGATCTATCCAACCATTGTCTACAGCAGCTCTAGAGGAACCTACAACTCCTCCTAGTTTATTTGCTAATTTTTGTAATAATTCAAAACCTTCTTTGTTACCAAGACCACGGCCACCAGAAACTATAATTTTAGCATCTATTAAACTAACCTTTTCCTTAGCTTCTTTAACGATTTCTATTACTTTTGCTCGTATATCTTCTTCCTTTAGTAGAGGATTTAAAACTTCTATATAACCTTCCTTATTTGGGCTGTAAGGAGATTTTTCCATTACACCAGGCCTGATAGTAGACATTTGAGGACGATTATCTTTACAAACTATTGTAGCCATTAAGTTTCCACCAAAGGCTGGACGAGTTTGAAGTATTTTACCGTCTGTTTCATCTACATCCAATTTTGTACAATCGGCAGTAAGTCCAGTTCCAACTCTTCCTACAAGTCTAGGGGCCAAATCACGACCTATTGTTGTTGCTCCTATTAAAAAAGCTTCAGGTTTTCTTTCTAAAATTAAGTCGGAAATTACAGTGGTATATAAATCAGTAGTATAAGTGTGTAGTAATTTATGCTCATTAAATATTACTCTATCTGCACCATATTTAATTAATTCTTTAGCAGAATTTTTCATATCATAACCTAGAAGTATAGCTGTAAGTTCAACATTCAATTTGTCTGCTAAGCTTCTTCCTATACCTAGGAGTTCTAGAGATACAGGATGAATTTTACCTTCCCTTTGTTCAGCAAGAATCCAAATTCCTTTATAATCATTTATGTTTATTCCAGTATTTACTTTTGACCTAGTCATATATATTTCCTCCTATAATATTTGCATAATTTTTAATTTTGATATTAAATTATCCGCTATCTCTTTACTGTTTGCTCCATTAATAACTTCACCATGAAACTTTCGCACAGGCACGAAGGTTTTGAATACATTTGTTGGAGAACCTTTAAGTCCAATTTGAGTAGTGTCAACATCTAAATCTTGCAAAGACCATTTTGTAATAGGAGTATTTGCTATACCATTGAAAATACCCCAAGTGGACATATATCTAGGAGAGTTTAATCCTTTTATTGCAGTCAATAAAACTGGCATTTGGGATTTTATAATATAGTAGCCATCTTCAACAGATCTATGAGCAATAACTTCCCTTTGTTCAAGATTAACTTCTAAATTATTTACATAGGTAATTTGGGGGAGATTTAGAAACTCAGCCATTTCTGGTCCAACCTGTGCTGTATCTCCATCAATTGCTTGTCTACCGCAAAATATAATATCGTAATCTGATATTTTATTTATAGCAGCACTTAAAATTGTTGCAGTTGCCCAAGTATCTGAGCCAGCAAAGGCTCTATCAGTTAATAAAATAGCATTATCTGCTCCCATAGCAATAGCTTCTTTTAATGCAGCCTCAGCCTGAGGAGGTCCCATGGTTAACACAGTTACATGTACGTCCTCATATTTATCTTTTATAAGTAAAGCTTCTTCTAAAGCATATTTATCATCGGGATTTATTATACTAGGTACTCCATCTCTTATTAAAGTTCCAGTTTCATGGTTGATTTTAACCTCGTTAGTATCTGGAACTTGTTTAATACAAACTACAATTTTCATCTATTAATCCTCCTTAAAAAAGCATTATTTAATAATTTGATTGGCAATGACCATCTTCATTACTTCTGAAGTTCCTTCATATATTTCTGTAATTTTAGCATCCCTAAGCATTCTTTCTAAAGGATAATCCGTCATAAATCCATATCCACCGTGAAGCTGAAGGGCCTTATGAGTTACAAACATTGCTGTTTCAGAAGCAAATAATTTAGCAACAGCTGCTTCTTTGGTAAAAGGTTTACCACTATCTTTTAAATATGAAGCATTATAAACAAGAAGTCTTGAAGCATCTATTCTGGATTCCATATCAGCTAAGTACCATTGTAATCCTTGGAATTTAGATAATGGTTTCCCAAATTGAACTCTTTCTTGAAGATATTTTACTGTTTCTTCCATAGCGCCCTGGGCAATTCCCAAAGCTTGAGCCGCTATGCCTATTCTTCCACCATCTAATCCCACCATGGAAATTTTAAAGCCTTCTCCAAGTTTACCTAACAAATTTTCCTTAGGTATTTTTACGTTTTCAAAAATCAATTCCGCAGTTGAAGAAGCGCGTATGCCCATTTTATCTTCTATTTTACCTATGGTAAAACCAGGAGTGTTTTTTTCTACTATAAAAGCAGACATCCCCTTAGTTCCTTTGCTTTTATCTGTCATAGCAAGAATTATATAAATTTCTGCTTCACCGCCGTTAGTAATAAAGCATTTAGTTCCATTTAAAATGTATTCATCTCCATTTAATACTGCTGTAGTTTGTACATTGGAAGCATCGGAACCTGCATTAGGTTCAGTCAATGCAAAACCCCCAATCCATTCTCCTTTAATCATTTTAGGAAGATATTTCTTCCTTTGTTCTTCGTTTCCAAATTTTAATATTAAATTAATTGGAAGGTAATGAACGGATAAAATTGCTGAAGTAGCACCACACTTTTTAGCTATTTCCTCAAGAACTATGGATTTAGATATTTCATCTCCCTCAGCTCCTCCATATTCCTTTGGAAAGGTTAGAGCAGAAAAACCGTATTTACCTAATTTTTTAAAGGTTTCTCTAGGAAACTTGTGGGTTTTATCAATTTCTGCACTAATAGGTGCGATTTCATTTTCTACAAAAGCTTTAATACTTTCTCTTACCATAATTTGTTCACTAGTAAAATCAAACTTCATTTATAAAACCTCCTCATTATAAAATAAAATTTTAAAGAATTATATTCATTAGTTCATCTTTAAATATTCTTACATCCATTTCCTTTAAGGATTCAGATATTAAAGGTTTAAACTCCATATTAGAGAGAATGTCTTTTTCTAAGTCTATACCAGGGGCAATTTCTATTAACATGAGACCAGCTTTAGTTAGTTTAAATACAGCTCTTTCAGTAACATATAAAACTTCTTGCCCAGAATCATTAGCATATTCTCCGCTGAAAGTAATTTGTTCAACTTTGGTTTTGAATTTCTTGTTAGTGCCTTCTTTCATAATTTTAAGTTTGTCATCTTCAACTTTTATTTCTAAACCTTTAGCTGTAAAGGAACCACAGAATATAACCTTCTTTGTATTTTGAGATATGTTAACGAAGCCCCCAGGTCCAACTACTCTACCGCAAAATTTACTAACATTTACATTACCTTTTTCATCTATTTCAGCTGCGCCTAGACAAGCTACATCGATTCCACCACCATCATATAAATCAAAGATAGAGCCTTGTTCGTGAATAGCTTCAGGATTATAAGTAGCACCTATACCAAGACCAGAAGCGGGAACACCACCCATTACTCCAGATTCAATAGTTAAGGTAAATTTGTCTGAAATTCCTTCTTCACTAGCAACGGAGGCAACAGCTTCAGGTACACCTATTCCTAAATTAACTAGCATGTTCTTCTTAATTTCTAAAATACTTCTTCTACCACAAATTTTACGTTCATTTAAATCCGTTTTTTCAAAACTATCTAAAGGTCTTTTTATTTGACCAGTCCATTCTGGAACAAAGTCTTTAAATAAGAAGGATTGTGGAGAATTTTCAGGTTTTCCTATTACAACATAATCAACTAAATGACTATGAACTCTAACTCTGTGAGGATCTAGGGTTCCATATTCAGTTACTCTGTCGACTTGAGCTATTACTATACCACCAGAATTTTTAGTAGCTTCAGCCATAGTAAGTTGATCTGCAAAAACCGCTTCATTTTCAAAAGTTAGACTTCCATGGGTATCTGCTGTAGTAGCTTTTATAAAGCAAACATCAATAGGAAAGGATTTATATAATAAATAATCCTTGTTGTCTATAGATATAATTTCTATAATAGATTCCTTTTTCGCTAGTTCATTGGCACAGCAGCCTTCTATCCTAGGATCAGCAAAGGTTTTTAATCCTACATGGGTTAAAACACCAGGTTTCTTACCAGCTATGGCACGTAATAAATGTACCGTTACTCCTTGGGGAACGGTGTAGGCTGGAAATAAGTTCTTAGAAACTAAGGCACCTAATTTGGGTGCTAGTCCAATATGACCACAGTATAACTTGCCAATTAATCCTTCATGGGCCAAATGATTTAATCCTCTTTCTTTTCCATCGCCAATGCCTGCACAGTAGAAAATAGATAAATTGTTAGGTTTTTTATCTTCTAAAAACTTTTCTTTAAGAGTAACTAATAGTTCTTCAGGAATTGTAAAGCCAACAAAGCCTCCTATAGCCAAGGTTTGGTTATTTTTTATTAAATCTATAGCCTTTTTAGATGAAATTATTTTACACATATATATATCCTCCTCATATATCTATTAATACTTATGTTTTTAAGGCCAATTTGGGAATAAGGTAAATAGAAGAATAGCTAATCCAGTGGCTATTATTGGAAGAACAACTGTGAGCCAAAATACTGGTGCATAACCGTCTTTATGACTTTCTCCACAAATACCATTTAAGGTAGTTACTACATAACCATTATGAGGTAATGAATCTAGACCTCCAGCGGCGATAGCTAAAATTCTGTGTAGAGCATCAGGTGCAACACCTCGAGATAAATATATTGGTGCTAATAAAGGTACAGCAATTCCCATGCCACCAGAAGCAGAACCGGTAATTCCAGCTACTAAACATACACCTACAGCAGCTCCAACTAATACAGGACCAGGAATTTGTACAATTGCATCAACTAAGATTGTGAAAGCTGGAACAGATTTTACTACAGAACCAAAACCTACTACGGCACAAGTGTTCGCGATTGCACCTACGGCGGACACAGAAGCTTTACCAAGGTCGTCAGAAAGTTCTTTCCAATTTACGTGCTTGTATAAAGTTAGAAAACCTATTATATTACCACAAAGAACCGCTACTTCGACTTTGAAATTAAGTGCATTTAAAAATACAATTGAACTTATAAGAGGTATAAAAGATAGCAACCCAGAGGGAAGTTCTTTATCATTGTTGCTTATATTATCTGAAGCCCTAGGGATAAACTTTTCACCACTAGATACTGAGGATTTAATCATTTTTTCTAACCATATTTGGCCAACAACCAACATAAATATAGCGGTTATAAATCCAACAGTAGTTCCTGCCATTGGGGTAGTGTTTAAAAATTTAATTGGTATAATGTTATGGATTTGTGGGGTGCCAGGACAAGTCATTGCAAAGGTTATAGAACCAAAAATAATAGTTCCTGGAATAAATCTACGGGGAAGATTTGCTTCTTTAAATAGCATAAAAGCTATGGGATAAACTGTAAAACCAACAACAAATACACTTACGCCACCATAGGCTAAAATACCACAGGCCAATGAAACTGCAAGAACTGCCTTGCCTTTTCCCAGCTTTGATACTATTAAATGGGCTATGGAAGCAGCGGCTCCTGTTTTTTCCATAAACTTGCCAAAGATTGTACCTACTAAAAATACAGGAAAATAGGACTTGAAAAAGGATACGAAACCAGCCATATAGGTATCAGTTATAGCAGTATATAAGTTTAATCCACCTGTTAATGCAACTATAGCAGAACATAAAATTGCTATTATAATAATGTGATAACCCTTCATGATTAGAAAAGCTAATAATCCTAACCCTATTAATAAACCGATAATACTTAACATTTATTGAACCTCCTATTATTATTTTTGATATAAGTTTTAGAAATGTACTATACTTTAATAATTACACCTCCCATTAATCATTGTTAAAATCATAACTATTACTTGTAAAAATATTCAATTTTTATATAAGCATAAATTGTGCCAATAAGTACTGGTTGTAGAAAAAATATCAATTATCATTGAAGAAGAGGAAATAAAAGTTAAAATATTAGTAAAAAAATTGAAAAAAGTGTAGAGTATTTTATAAATTGTAGAAAATTTTCTACAATAGCTATATTTCTATTGATATATAAGGGTAATTCAAGTTGCCAATTAACAAAATATTATAAAAAAAAGAAAAGTTGTAGAAATTTTTCTACAACTTTTCTTTTTTTATTTGTTTTTAAAAGAAGGAGTTCTCTTTTCAATAAAAGCTCCCATGCCCTCATTTTTATCTTCTGAAGCAAAACAAAGGGCTGCCAAGTTCTTTTCAAGTTCCAATGCATTATATAGATCAATATTACTACCTCTATCAATAGCAATTTTAGAGTATTTTATTGCTAAAGGAGCTTTATTAATAATACTTTCCATCATAGCATAAGCTTCTTTCAATAAATCTTCTGAAGGAACAACTTTATTTACTAGACCAATGGCCTTGGCTTCTGAAGCATCAACTAATCGTCCAGTATAAATTAATTCCTTAGACATGCCTACGCCAACTAATCTAGTCAACCTTTGAGTGCCACCAAAACAAGGTATAACTCCAAGGTTTACTTCAGGTTGTCCAAATTTTGCTTTGTTTGATGCGATTCTTATATCGCAACTCATGGCAAGTTCACATCCACCACCTAAAGCATAGCCATTAACTGCAGCAATCACAGGTTTTTCTATAGACTCCATGTAGTTAAAAACCTTTTGTGCAAAGGATGCATAATCCCTTCCTTCTTCAGCTTTATATGGAAGCATTTGAACAATATCAGCTCCCGCCACAAAGGCTTTACACTCTCCACCAGTTAACACTATTCCTTTTATTTCAGGATTATTATTTGCATAAATTATTGCGTCTTCAAGCTCTTTCAAGGTTTCACTATTCAAAGCATTTAACGATTTTGGGCGATTAAAGGTAATAGTTAATATAGAGTCATTTTCTTTCAACAATAAATTATTATAATTCATATATACCCTCCTATATTTTGTTTTTTATAAATATAGCAAGTATTGTACCACCTTAAAATATTAAGTATGATATAATATTATCATTATTACTTTTATTAGGAGAGTTTATAGCTATGAGTAAAAATAGTAGTTTAGAAAAATATAAACTTATCTTTGAAGAAATCCTAGATATGACAGAAGATGGATTTGTAGTTACTTCGCCAGATGGAACTATATTAGAAATAAATAATGCTTATTGTGATTTTTTGGAGACTACAAAAGAAAAAGCCATCGGATGTCATATAAATAAATTTATACCTAATACAAAAATGCCTCAAATTGCTAAGATGGGAATTAAAGAGGTAGACATGGTACATGAACTTGTAGGAGATAGAACCTATAAAGGGGATAAGTTTTTGTTTGTTACAAGAGCGCCAGTAAAGAAAGATGGTCAAGTTATTGCGGCCGTTGCACAAGTGAAATTTAGACTTCATACAATGGAGTTAGCGAAGAAGCTATTTAAGCAAGATGAGGAAATAAAATATTATAAAGACGAACTACAAAGGCTTGGTCAATTTAGGTTTGCTTTTAATAAAATATTAGGGAAAAGCCATTGTTTTTTAGAAGTTATGGAATTTGCTAAAAAGGCATCTAATAGCAATCTTCCAGTACTAATTAATGGAGAGACAGGAACGGGTAAAGAGGTTTTTGCCAATGCTATACATTACGGGTCCTCTAGAAAGAATAATCCGTTAATAACTATAAATTGTGCTGCTATACCCCATGAGCTTTTAGAATCTGAATTATTTGGATATGAGGAGGGTTCTTTTACTGGAGCCAAAAAAGGTGGTAAGAAAGGTAAATTTCAACTTGCAAACAAAGGTACAATATTTTTAGATGAAATTGGAGACATGCCTCTTCACATGCAAGCTAAATTATTAAGAGTATTGCAAGAAAATGAAATTGAAAAGATAGGGGGATATAAACCCATACCTATTGATGTTAGAGTAATAGCGGCTACCCATCAAGACTTAAGAAAATTAATAAAAGAAAAGAAATTTAGAGAAGATTTATTTTATAGGTTAAATGTAATAAATATTAAAATACCTCCTCTAAGACAGAGAAAAGAAGATATAGAACTTTTTATAAATAATTTTCTAAATGAATTAAATAAAAAATATAAAACAAATATAACTATATCTCAAAGAGCGCAAGAATTATTACTAAATCATAGGTGGCCTGGAAACATAAGAGAGTTAAAGAATGTTATTGAAAGTGCTTATGTTATTGCAGATAAGGATATTATCGGTATAAAGCATTTTCCATCTAATTTGTTAACAGCGGATAATAGTGTATCAATAGACAAAAATATGAATAATTTGGATTTAATATTAAAAGAGTTTGAAAAGGATATAATTATTGAAAGTTTAATGGAAAATGATTATAAAATAGCAAAAACAGCAAATGATTTAGGTGTTCACAGAACTACTTTATATAAAAAATTAGAAAAGTTGGATATAAAAATATTGAAACAAATAGATAATGGAGATAATAAGAAATGAAAAAAGTATTATTAGTTATAGCTGTTATAGTATTAACTTTCCAGTTGTACTCTCAAAATAACAGCTTAGTAATGACAAGGCACAGAGTATTAAATAATAAATTGCCTGATAGCTTCAACAATTTTAAAATAATACATCTTTCTGATCTACATAGTAAAACCTTTGGAAAAGATAATAATAAAATTGTAAACAAAATTATCAAAGAAAATCCTGATATAATTGTAATTACAGGGGATTTAATTGATAGGCGAAAATATAATGAAGAAAAAGCTATGCTATTAGTAGAGAAAATTAAAGATATAGCTCCCATATATTATGTTACAGGTAATCATGAAGGGTGGTCAGGAAAGTTTTCTTCATTAGAAAAAAAGCTTAATGAAAATGGAGTAATTGTATTAAGAAATGAATCTATAATTTTAAGAAAAGGCCATGAGGAAATATCTATATTAGGGGTAGATGATCCAGCTTTTAGCACTACTGGATATGGAGAGGATTATAAAGGTAATAAAATTATTGAGGATGAGATAGAAAAAATAAAAAAAGCAGGTAGTTTTAATATACTGCTTTCACATAGACCTGAACTATTTAATCTTTATAGAGAAAAAGATATAGATTTAGTTTTTTCAGGTCATGCCCACGGTGGACAAATTATTATTCCTTTTATAGGAGGGATATTGTCACCAAATCAAGGATTTTTTCCAAAGTATTATAAAGGATTATATAAGGAATCTAGCACGACTATGGTAGTAAGTAGAGGACTTGGAAACAGTGTTTTTCCGCAAAGAATTTTTAATAATCCAGAGATTGTATGTGTGGAATTAGTAAGGAGATGAAGTTTAAATGAATAATCTAAATGAAGAAAAAATTATTAAAGATGTTTTAAATTTTGGAGCGAAATATGCTAAACCTTTTAAAGTAGATGAATTGGAGTTTTCAAATAAATTTAGGGACTACTGCAAAGATAACTTATGTGGGCATTATGGTACTAATTGGATGTGTCCTCCCGGAGTTGGAGAAATAGATAAATTAAAATGCGACCTAATGAAGTTTACAAAGGGAGTTGTGTATCAAACAATTCATCCTGTGAAAAATATTAAAGACAGGAAGGAAACAGATAGAATAAGGGATACGCATAATCAATTTACTAGAAGTTTAAGTAAGCATCTTAAAAATAAGTATAATACGAAAGATATTTTTCCTATGGGAGCAGGGCCCTGTGTAATATGTAAAAATTGTAGTTATATTAAAGGAGAAGAATGTATTTATCCAGAAGAAGCCATATCTTCAGCAGAAGCTTATGGCATAGATTTAGGAGCAATTTTAAAGTCCTGTGGGCTTAAGTTTAATTATTCAGAAGATACCTTAGCTTATGTGGGAATAATATTATTTCACTAAATAATTTAGGGGTGAAAATAAATCATATGGTTATGAATAAGGAATATAAAGTGATTTTTCACGTAAGTGAGAAAGAAAAGATTAAATTATCATTAAATAACATAAAAAATTTAATAATAGACTTAGGTATAGAAAATCTTCAGATAGAGCTAGTAATAAATAGTGTGGCTGTAGAGGAATTTAAAAATAAAGATTTTAAATATGAAAAAGAAATACATGAACTATCAAAGCTAGGAGTTAAATTTGTTCTCTGTAAAAATTCTTTAAAGGGAATGAACATAGATGAGAAAGAATTAATAGAACCTATTAACATTGTACCGTCTGGAGTAGGAGAATTAGTAAAAAAACAAGGAGATGGTTGGGCGTATATACGGCCTTAAATGTAAAAATTCATATTTACATTTAATAAAATTTGTAATATACTTATTAGTAATTTAATACTGCTTATCAAGAGTGGTGGAGGGACTGGCCCTGTGAAACCCGGCAACCGTACCTTAGTGGTACAAGGTGCTAAATCCAGCAGCTTATGCTGAAAGATAAGGATATTAGGAATTAATCACCTAAAGGAATATCCTTTAGGTGTTTTTTATTACTAAAAAAGGGGGCTTACAAATGAAAATTAAAGAAATTTTTGACCAGAAGAAAGTAGTTTTTTCCTTCGAGGTTTTTCCACCTAAAGGAGGGATGACCATTGAAAAAATATATAATACTATTGAAGAAATAAGTAGTTTGGGTGGAGACTATATAAGTGTTACCTACGGTGCGGGAGGAAGTGTTAGGGATAATAAAACCTGTGAGGTTTCCTCTTTAATTAAAAATAAGCATGGCATAGAAGCTTTATCGCACCTTACATGTATAAACTCAACAAAAAATAACTTAGATCAAATAATTAATCAGTTAAAAGATAACAATATTGAAAATATATTGGCATTAAGAGGAGATATACCTAATAATGGAGAAATATATGGTGATTTTAAATATGCTTATGAACTAATTAATTATCTTAAAGAGAAAGGGAACTTTGGCATAGCATCGGCATGCTATCCAGAAGGGCATTATCAATGCGAAAATATAGATGAAGATATAAAAAGACTTAAAGAAAAAGTAGATTCAGGTGTAGATTATTTAATTACACAGTTGTTTTTAGATAATAATATTTTCTATAATTATATTGATAAATTAAATAAAAATGGGATATATACACCCATTGAAGCTGGAATAATGCCAATAATAAATAAAAAGCAAATTGAAACGATTAATACCCTTTGTGGTGCAACAATACCAGATAAATTTATAAAAATCATTAATAAATATGAGCATGATAAAGAAGCATTAAGAGATGCAGGAATAGCCTATGCAGTGGAACAAATAGTGGATTTATTATCTAGTGGAGTAAAAGCAATTCATCTCTATACTATGAATAATCCTTATGTAGCAAAAAAAATTGTAGAAAATATAAGCTCAATATTAAAGTCTGTAAATGAATAATGAGGAGGAGATACTTGTGAATAAAGTTGAAAGTTTTGAATTAGATCATAGAAAAGTTGTAGCACCTTACGTAAGAAAGTGTGCTGTGTTAAAGGGTGAGAATGGTGATTTTGTAACTAAATTTGATTTAAGATTTACTCAGCCTAATAAAGAAGCTATTCCAACGGGAGCACTACATGCTCTAGAACATTTACTTGCTGGACTTTTAAGAGAGCATTTGCAAGGAATAATAGATTTATCACCAATGGGATGTAGAACGGGGTTTTATTTAATTCTATGGGGTAATAGGGATGCAGCTGAAATAAAAGAAGCTTTAGAAAAGTCTTTAAAAGAAGTAGTTGAAGCTAAAGAAGTCCCAGCATCAAATGATTTGCAATGTGGAAACTATAGAGATTTATCTCTTTTCGGGGCAATAGAGTATGCAAAATATGTACTGGAAAAAGGCTTTAGTCTAAATATCTATGGTGACAATTAATGAAAGAGTGGATTTTCAAAGGAGATAGCAGGGAAATTCTTAGATATTTAGGTGTTTCAAAAAATAGCGGAGAAGATATGCTTCCCCTCATAGAAGATATAAAAGAAGAGACAAGAAATATTCTTAGATTTAGATGGGTTTATAATATTTATTCCATAGTACAGGAATCTAAAGGAGTTATATTAAAAGATGTTGAAATTTTACTAAAAGGTCAGCATATAAAAAGCCATTTAAAAAATTCTTCTAAGTGTGTAGTGTTGGCAGCTACTCTAGGTAGTGAGATAGATAGGAGAATAAATTACTATCAAAAATGTGATATGTTAAAGGCTTTAATAGTAAATGCTTGTGCTACTGCTTTTATAGAAGAAGGATGTAATTATGTTGAAAGTTTAATTAAAGAGGAATTTTGCTCCGATTATGAGGAACTAACTTGGAGATATAGCCCAGGATATGGAGATTTGTCCTTGGATGTTCAAGGAGAGTTATTAAAATTATTGCAGGGAAATAAGGACATTGGGCTATATCTTTCAGAAAGTAATATGCTTATACCTAAAAAATCTGTAACTGCAATAGTTGGCATAATACCTAAAGGAAAAAGCAGTAATAAAAAGAGCTGTGAAAACTGTTTAAATAAAAATAACTGTAATTATAGAAAGACTGGTGAAAGTTGTGAAAATTAAAGAGCTCATTGGAGAAAAAGTATTAATTTTTGACGGAGCTATGGGAACTATGCTTCAAAAGAGTGGCCTTAAAATAGGAGAAATTCCTGAAGTATTAAACATTGAAAAAAGAGATATTGTTGTAAATATACATAAAAAATATATTGCATCTGGGGCTAATATAATAACTTGCAATACTTTTGGATGCAATAGTAAAAAATTAAGTAAATCTATCTATTCCGTTGAAGAAATAATAAAAGCTGCTATAGAAAATGGAAGGGAAGCTATAGGTAATAAAGATGTATTACTTGCTTTAGATATTGGCCCTATAGGTGAACTGCTAGAGCCTATGGGAACGTTAAAGTTTGAAGAAGCATATGAAATATTTAAAGCCCAAGCGCTTGTGGGAGAAGAGTATGGGGTAGATTTAATTATTATAGAAACTATGACGGATTTATATGAGGCTAAGGCCGCTGTACTTGCAGCTAAAGAAAATACAAGTCTTCCTGTGTTTTGTACAATGACCTTTGAAAAAGATAGAAGAAGTTTCACAGGTTGCACTATTCCTTCTATGGTGATGACTTTAGAGGGTTTGGGGGTAGATGCATTAGGTGTTAACTGTTCTCTAGGGCCTATTGAGCTTCAAGGAATAGTTGAGGAAGTATTAAAATATTCTAGTATACCTGTTATGATCCAGCCCAATGCGGGACTTCCTAAAGTTGAAAAAGGGGAGACTATTTATAAAATTACTCCAAAGGAATTTGGAGAAGCAGTGAAAGTTATGGTAGATGCAGGCGTTAGCATAATAGGTGGCTGTTGTGGAACTGATGAAAGTTTTATAGAGGAACTAAGTAATTTATTTAAGGAGAAGGAAACAAGAAAAATAGAGCCTAAGATGTATTCTGCTATTTGCACACCCTCAAAACCTGTTTTTATTGAGGGCGTTAGGACTATTGGTGAAAAAATAAATCCTACAGGAAAAAAATTATTAAAAGAAGCTTTGAAAAATGGGGACATGGACTATATTTTAAGAGAAGGTATAAGTCAGGTAGAAGATGGAGCAGATATTTTAGATATCAATGTAGGTCTTCCAGAAATTAATGGAGAAGAGATGATGGTTAAGGTTATTAAAGAACTGCAAAGCATAGTAGATGTACCACTCCAAATAGATTCAAATGATGCTAAAATTATTGAAAAAGGTTTAAGAATATACAATGGAAAGCCAATTGTAAATTCCGTAAATGGTGAAGAAAAATCCTTAAATACAATACTGCCCTTAGTAAAAAAATATGGAGCCATGGTAGTTGGATTAACCTTTGATGAAAGAGGGATACCTAAAACTGCAGTGGAAAGATTTGAAGTTGCAGAAAAAATCGTTAATAAAGCTTTAGAATATGGTATTAAGAAAGAAAATATAATTATAGATTGCCTAACTCTTACAGCTTCTGCTCAGCAAAAGGAAGTTTTAGAAACTTTAAAGGCATTAACTATGGTTAAAGAAAAATTAGGGGTGAAAACTACTCTAGGGGTTTCTAATGTATCCTTTGGATTGCCTAATAGGGAGCTTTTAAATAGAAGTTTTTTAAATATGGCTCTTTATGCAGGACTAGATTTGCCAATAATAAATCCAAATAAAGAAGATATGATGGATGCTATAAATGCTTTTAAGGTGTTAAACAACGAAGATATTAGCGGAGAAAAATATATAAATTTATATTCTAATAAAGCAATAAAAGATAATACTGAGCAAAAAGAAGAAGTAAATTTAAAGGATATTATTATAAAGGGTATTAAAGAAGAAGCTTACTCTAAAACAAAAGAAATTTTAAAGAAAAAAGAAGAGCTGGAGATAGTTGAAGAATTTCTAATACCAGCCTTAGACTTAGTTGGAGAAAAATATGAAAAAGGTGAACTGTTTTTACCACAGCTTATTCAAGCTGCAGAAACTGTTAAAAAATCCTTTGAGGCCATAAAAGAAAGCTTAGTATTAAAAAATAAAAATGAAATAACTAAAGGTACAATATTACTGGCCACAGTAAAAGGTGATGTTCATGATATAGGAAAAAATATAGTAAAAACTCTTTTAGAAAACTACGGCTTTAAGATTATTGATTTAGGAAAAGATGTGACTAAGGAAGAAATTTTAAAAAATGTACAGCAATATAATGTTAAGTTGATTGGTTTAAGTGCGCTTATGACCACCACAGTAAAAACCATGGAGGAAACAATAAAGTATTTACAGGATAATAATGCAGGCTGCAAGGTAATGGTTGGTGGAGCAGTATTAAATGAAGAGTATGCTAATATGATAAAGGCAGATTTCTATGCTAAAGATGCCAAGGAAGGGGTTAGTATTTCTAGAGAGTTTTTTAGTTAAGTAATTTTTACATGAATAATTATGATGAAAATTCCCTTCGGGGAATTTTTGCTATTTGTACAAAGTTTCTTGATATATGGAATATCTTGCCGAATTATACATAATAGTATATAATTATAATGAATAAAAATTTAATATTAATATTTATTAAATTAAATATAATATTAAATACCATGAAGTTAAATGAGAGTGATTGTTTTATGTGGCTTAAATTAATTTTTTTTCAATGTATGGCCTTTATAATGTTAGCTGTATTTTGTAAAGGTATAATTTTTTTATTACAAAAATATTTATTATCAAAACAATATAAATTGACTAGCGGATTTTATTATATACTATCTTGGTCATTGATATTTATATTGGGTATATTCTTTGGAAAAGAATATCTATTTCTTATTTTATAGTTCATGTTTAAATTAAATAATTATGTTTTTAGGAGAAAAAGATATGTCAAAAATAATGTCTATGTTTGAAAAATTTAACTTGTTAGAAAAAGTTAATAATGAAACTACTAATGAAAATAATGTAGATAATGACATTAATATTAATGCTAAATTTGAAGAAGTAAAAAATGAAAATAAAAGTGAAAACGAGGAAGTTATGTTGATGAATAATGGAGTTGAGGAAAAAGCAATTGAATCAAATTTAGATTTTAAAAAGATCATGAATATATCTGAAATATATTCATCCTATGGAATTGAGAATAGTAACATAGGTACAGTTTTTATGTTAGGAAATTTTATTAATGCACTTCCTGAAAGTTTGCCCTATGAAGTAAAAAAGAATTCTGTAATGAACATTATTGAGGCTTCTAATACAGATTTAAATAAACTAATTTCCGATGGAAGTAAAAGAGTAAGTATTTTAAATGAGTTTATCAATAATTATGAGCAAACAACCATCGGCACTATTGAAGAATATAAAGATGAAATATTTAAATTAGCACAGCTAATAGAAAAATATAAGGAGCAAATATCAATAAAAGAAACTATGCTAGAAGAGCAAAGACATATAATAAAATATGAATGGGAAAAAATAAATAAAATCATAGATTTTTTTGAAAAATAAAGATTAAATACATTTATTAAGTTATTTTTCTTATTTTATAAAGAGGTACATATAATGAGAAAAAAAGAGTATCGTATTACGAGGACTGTGAAGATTTTAATAGTTGAATTTTTAGTATGCTCTGCTGGGCTCTTATTTGGATTTACATGGAGAGCCTACGGTGAAGTGAAAAAGTGGGATACTTTAATTTATCCAGGTGTAAAGATAGCCCATTTAGATTTAGGGGGGAGAACTAAAGAAGAAGTAAGGTCTTTAATTAAGTCTCAATACATTGATTCCTATCTAAATAGAGAGATAAAAATAAAGGTTCATGATAAATTTTATTTAATGGATAATTCAAGATTAATTATTGATTATGATATTGATAATATTATTGAAGAAGTTTTTAACTTAGGTAAGAATGTAGAATTGTATAAAAAAATTACTATGCTTAAAAATGATAATAAGAAAGAGTATAGTATAAATTTTACCTATGACGTAGGCTATATTAAGGAATTTGTTGCTTATATTGAAAAAGATGCTAATAAAGAATCAATGAATGCAACAGTTAAGAAAATGCAAAATGGTGAAATTAAAGTTATTAGTGATGTTAAAGGGCTTAAGATTCAAGGGGAGAAGCTTGAGGAATTAATTAAGGATAGAATAAGTAACAAATCCAGTGAAGAGATAACTATTGAAGCGCCAAAAGAAGAGGTGGAGCCACCGGTTACAAAAGACAAGCTCTTGCTTGTTAATTCAGTAATTGCAACCTTTAAGACAAATTTTGGTTCATCTACTGTAGAGAGAACTAGAAATATTGAATTAGCAACAGGAGCTATTAACGGAAAGCTGCTTATGCCAGGTGAATATTTCAGTTTTAATGACTTTGTAGGGGAAAGAACAAAAGAGAGAGGGTTCATGAAAGCACCAGTTATAGTAAATGATAGCTTTAAGACGGAGTTGGGAGGAGGAATATGTCAAGTATCTTCCACATTATATAATGCAGTGCTTATGTCTGGAATAAAACCTCTTGAAAGAGCTCATCACACTATACCGCCTACATATGTGGATTTAGGGTTAGATGCTACTGTTGATTGGAATAATATTGACTTTAAGTTTAAAAATACATTAAAGTATCCTATTTTCATTGAAGCATATATTGAAAATAAAAATATAAGTATTAATGTTTATTCTAATTCATCGCTATTAAACAGAAAGTATACTTTAGTAAGTGATGTGTATAAAACAATACAGGCAAACACTCAAACTGTTGATGATGTGGAGTTGCCTATAGGATATACTTCTGTAGTTCAAAAAGGATATAATGGTTATAAAGTAAGAGTTATTAGAAATACCTATGAAGATGGGGTATTAATTAATTCAGAGATTATTACGGATAATTCTTATTTACCCATAACAGGCATAGTGAAAGTAGGATTGAAAGAAAAATAGAAGTTATATGGTGATTTAAAATATCATCATATAACTTTTTTTAGTTTTTTTAAAATTTATCTAACAAAAATGAATGATTACCTTCAAATATAATAAAGTAGTATTCTCAAGGTTTGTAACGTATACAAGGTGTAAAAGCTTATAATAAGAGGGGAGTGGTAATAGTTTAAACATTACATAATTTTAATGGAGGGATAAAATTTGCAAGAATACTTTCTTCAAAAACAAGTGTGTGTTATAAGGAAACATATGAGGATATATTTTGCAGCTTTCATATTTATGAGTGTTGCATCCTGTAAATTGATAGAAAACTATAAATGTAATCCATTTCACTAAAAAAAAGAGAAATTTGCATATCAATCAGGAAAAACACAAAAATAATAATGAATAAAAACTTGCATATTAAAAAGACGATGAAGGACATTGGTTAATTATAAATGTATATAGATGCAATTAACAGGTCAATAATTATAATAATAGAACATTAATAAACCCTGTTGACCTTTATAAATCAATGTGTTAAATTTGATATAATAATTTTTCGCAGAGAAGATTATTGAGAAAGAAATCATACTTATGCATAAGTATATGTTAGGAAAAATAATTCAAAAATGATGATGGAGATAAAAATATCCCCAAATTAGTTAAAGAGAACTGGGAATGGTGGAAGCCTAGTACTAATGGATATAGAATGCTCACTCCTGAATTGTATAGCTGAAATAATAGTAGGTTATAACCGTTTAGCATACGTTACAATGCAAGGTTTTATAGAACCTATTGAGGTTACTGTCGCAAGGCAGTAGCGAATTAGAGTGGTACAGCGAAATACGCCTCTATATGTAGTATAACTACGTATAGAGGTTTTTTTTATACAATGATTTAAAGGGGGCGATTTTGTTGGGGCTAGTCAGCAGTATGGATGAAGATGGTATTATAGATATTTTAATTAGAAAAGTTAATTTAGTAAGAAAGAAGGAGAGATATTATGAATAAGAAATTATCATTATTTATGGCTATGTTAATGACAGCATCAATATTTACAGGATGCGGTGGAAATGGAAATAAATCTACTGGAGATAAATCAGGAGATACAATAAAACTTGGATTAAACTATGAGCTTTCAAATGAAGTTGCCACATATGGACAAAGTCTAGTTCAAGGCATAGAACTTGCATTTAAAGAAATTAATGCAGCAGGTGGAGTTTTAGGTAAAAAAGTTGAACTTATTAAGGCAGATAACAAATCAGATACAGCAGAAGCTGCAAGCGTTACATCAAAACTTGCTACAAGAGATAAGGTTGTAGCCATACTAGGACCTGCAACATCAGGTAGCGTTAAAGCAGCAATACCACAAGCTACACAAAACAAAGTTCCATTAATATCGGCATCCTCTACAGCAGACGATGTTACTATAGATAGCAATGGAAAGGTAAGGGATTATATTTTCAAAACTTGTTTTAGTGACTCTTTCCAAGGAGTAATACTTGCAAACTTTGCAGCGGAGGATCTTAAACTTATGAATGCTGCAGTTTTAATGGATACAAGCAGTGACTATAGCAAAGGTCTTACAAAAAGCTTTAAAGAAACTTATATAAAGTTAGGTGGGAAAATCTTAACTGAGCAGGCGTATCAAGGAAAGGATAAAGACTTTAAAGCGGTATTGACAAACATTAAAAATGCTAATCCAGATATTATCTATTTACCAGGATATTATGAAGAAGTAGGTTTAATTGTTAAACAAGCTAGAGAATTAGGAATTAATGTTCCAATACTAGGTGGAGATGGATATGATTCACCAAAGCTAGCAGAGCTTGCAGGAAAAGAAGCTTTAAACAAGGTTTATTATACAAATCACTATTCATCAAATGATACTACTCCAGAAGTTGTAAAGTTTAAGGAAACTTATAAAAAGGAATTTAACAAAGAGCCAGACGCATTCAATGCATTAGGATATGATTTAGCATACTTTGTTGCAGATGGATTAAAGAGAGCAGGAGCTGCTGATAGAGAAAAATTAAAAGATGCTCTTGCAGGAACTAAAGACTTTACAGGAATTACTGGAACTTTCTCCATAGATAGCAATCATAATCCAGTAAAATCTATAACTATATTGGAAGTTAAAAATGGAGAAGCAACATTCTTAAAGAAGCAACAACCATAAAATTTAAATAGAGAGAGGGGATATTTCCCCTCCTACCCCTTCAATTTTAAGAAAAGGAAGTGATTAAATGGAGAAATTTTTGCAGCAGTTAATTAATGGTATTTCCCTTGGAAGTATATATGCTCTTATAGCACTAGGTTATACCATGGTATACGGAATAATAAATTTAATAAACTTTGCCCATGGAGATATATACATGTTAGGGGCTTATATAGGTTTTGCAGTAACATCGATTTTGCATCTAAGCTTTATACCAGCACTTCTAATATCAATGTTATCTTGTGCAATAATTGGAATTATAATAGAAAAAGTAGCTTATAAACCTATTAGAAATTCAACGAGAATAGCTGCTCTAATAACAGCAATCAGCGTTTCTCTATTTTTAGAATATGGAACTATGTATTTTGTTTCAGCAGAAACTAGAACTTTTCCTGAGGTGTTAAAAGGAAAACAAATAGGATTATTAAATAATAAAGTACTTTTAAATACAAAAGATGTTTATATAGTTATAATAACAGTTTTATTGATGCTTTTACTTCAATATATAATTTATAAAACAAAGGTAGGTAAGGCTATGAGAGCTGTATCTCACGATAGAGAAGCAGCACAACTTATGGGAATAAATGTGGATAATACAATATCATACACTTTTGCAATTGGTTCAGCTCTTGCAGGTGCTGCAGGAGTATTAGTTGGAGTATATTACAATTCAATAGATCCTCTAATGGGTATGCTACCGGGTCTTAAAGCCTTTGTAGCAGCAGTTATAGGAGGAATTGGTGTCATCCCTGGCGCTATGTTTGGTGGAATATTCTTAGGTTTCACAGAAACAATGGTAAGTGCTTATGGAAACTCACTATATAAAGATGCAGTTGCTTTTGCCATATTAATCCTGGTCTTAATAGTAAAACCTAATGGATTATTAGGTAAAAATGTTAAGGAAAAGGTATAGGGGGCGATACTTTGAATTGGTTTAATAAGAAAAATATTATAAGTTTTGGTTTGATAATTATACTATATGTACTATTACAAGTGTTAATAAGTGCAGGAATTATAGATTCATATATATTGTTAAACGTAGTCTTAATTGGAATTAATATTATATTGGCAGTAAGTTTAAATTTAATAACAGGTTTTACTGGACAGTTTTCCTTAGGTCATGCGGCTTTTATGGCTGTAGGAGCTTATACATCAGCAGTTATGACAGCAAAGATGGGATATTCTTTTATACCTTCTATCCTTGTATCAGCGCTTCTGGCAGCAGTAATGGGATTGGTCATAGGCATACCAACTTTAAGATTAAAGGGGGATTATCTTGCTATAGCTACCCTAGGTTTTAGTGAAATAGTTAGAATAATATTATTAAATTTTGAATATGTAGGAGGAGCTAGTGGATTAAATGATATTCCACAGTACACTACTTGGAGATGGGTTTTCTTTGGAGTGATAGGAACAATTATTTTAATTAAAAATTTTATAAACTCTTATGCAGGAAGAGCGTGTATAGCCATAAGAGAAGATGAAATAGCAGCAGAAGCTATGGGAATTAACACTACATTGTATAAGGTTTTGGCCTTTGTAGTAGGTGCTTTCTTTGCAGGTATAGCTGGAGCTTTATATGCAAACTACTTCTATTTTATAAAGCCAAATAACTTCGGATTTATGAGATCCATCGATATTTTAGTTATAGTAGTTTTTGGAGGAATGGGAAGCATTGCAGGATCTGTTGCGGGAGCAATTGCTCTTTCTATAATATCCTTATTTCTTCAAAACATTCCAGAGCTTAGAATGGTTATTTACTCAGTAATATTATTTTTAATCATGGTATATAGACCTCAAGGTCTTTTAGGTAAAAGTGAAGGTAAAAATAAAAGTAAAATTAAATTGTTTGAGAAAGGAGGAAAATCAAATGGCAGTATTGACAATTGATAATTTATCAAAGAGTTTCGGGGGTATAAAGGCAGTATCAAATATTAACATGATGATTGATAAGGGGGATGTAGTTGGACTCATTGGTCCTAATGGAGCGGGAAAAACAACCTTTTTTAATCTATTAACCGGAATGTACACTCCAACTAGTGGAAAAATTTCTTTTGAGGATTTACACTTAAACAACTTAAAACCGTATAAAATAACGGATTATGGAATTGCGAGAACCTTTCAAAATATAAGATTGTTTAAAAATATGACTGTAATTGAAAATGTAACTTTAGGGTTTCATAAAAATATTAAGTATGGCCTCTTAGCTAGCTTTTTTAAACTTCCTTCTTTCTATAAAGAAGAAAAGAGAGTTTATAGTGAAGCATTAGAACTTCTAAAGAAATTCAATTTAGATCATAAGAAGGATGAGCTTGCTAAAAACTTACCTTATGGAGAGCAAAGAAGATTAGAAATAGTAAGAGCTCTTGCTTCTAATCCTAGTCTTTTACTGTTGGATGAACCAGCAGCGGGAATGAATCCAAATGAAACAAGAGAACTTATGGAATTAATAAGATGGATAAAGAAGAACTACGAACTTACAATTATATTAATTGAACATGACATGTCACTCGTAATGAATATTTGTGATAAAATATCCGTTTTAGATTATGGAACCTTAATTGCCGAAGGTAAGCCAGAAGTTGTTAGAAATAATCCAAGGGTTATTGAGGCTTATCTAGGGAGGAATGCAGCATGTTAGAACTAAATAAAATTAATGTATTCTATGGAGGTATTCATGCGCTTAAGGATTTGTCCATTCACGTAAATGAAGGGGAAGTTGTAACATTGATTGGATCCAATGGGGCTGGAAAAACGTCAATGCTAAAAACAATATCTGGCATAGTTAAGGCAAAAGAGGGGGCAATTAAATATTTAGATAAAGATATAACTGGTGCTAGTGCTTCAGACATAGTGAAAATGGGAATAGCTCATGTTCCAGAGGGAAGAAGGGTTTTCGCCAATATGTCCGTTATGGAAAACTTAGAAATGGGAGCTTATATAAGAACAGATAAAGAGGGGATTAAAGAAGATTATGAAAAAATCTTTGAAAGATTTCCAAGACTTAAAGAAAGAAGAACTCAAATGGCAGGTACTCTAAGTGGTGGGGAACAACAGATGCTAGCTATGGGAAGAGCTTTAATGCTTAGACCAAAATTAATTTTACTTGATGAACCTTCTATGGGTCTAGCACCAATCATGGTTGATGAAATATTTTCCATAATACAAGATATAAACAAATCTGGTACAACAGTACTTTTAGTTGAGCAAAATGCTAATATGGCTTTATCAATAGCGCATAGAGCTTATGTTATACAGACTGGAAGTATTGCGCTTGAGGGTAATGGTTGTGATTTATTAAATAATGAAAATGTCAAAAAGACTTATTTAGGTGGTTAAAAAAGTAAGGACAATTTTTATTTGGTAATAGTTATTAAACCCATTGACGATTATCCTTTAGTGTGATAAACTATTTAGTATAATAACAAAACAATGATGATGGAGAGAAAAATATCTGCAAATTAGTTAAAGAGAGCTAGGGATGGTGGAAGCCTAGTGCTAATGGATATATAATAGTAGCTTCTGAATTGTATAGCCGAAATAGTAGTAGGTTATCACCCTTTAGCACAGGTTACAGTGCACGGTTTATTAGAACCTATTAAGGTTACTGTTGAAAAATAGTAACGAATTAGAGTGGTACAGCGAAATACGCCTCTATACGTAGTATAACTACGTATAGAGGTTTTTTTATATAAACAGCGTTCTGGGACAAATAATCAATATGAAAATAATGAAGACGGAGAGAAAAATATCCACAAATTAGTTAAAGAGAGCTAGGGATGGTGTGAGCCTAGTATTAATGGATATGTAATAGTAGCTCCTGAATTGTATAGCCGAAGTAGTAGTAGGTTATCACCCTTTAGCACAGGTTACAGTGCACGGTTTGTTTGAACCTATTGAGGTTACTGTTGAAAAATAGTAACGAATTAGAGTGGTACAGCGAAATACGCCTCTATACGTAGTATATCTATGTATAGGGGCTTTTTTTATACAAAAATACAAAAGGGGGCGATTTTGTTGGGGCTAGTCAGTAATATGGATGATGATGGTAGTGTAGTATATTAATTAAAAAATAAGGAAAATAAGAAGGGAGAATAATTATGAAAAAGAAATTATCAATATTTATAGCAATGTTAATGACGGCATCAATATTTACAGGATGCGGTGCAAAGAAAACAAATGGGAATGAAGGAAATACAATAAAGATTGGATTAAACTATGAACTTTCAAACGAAGTTGCTACCTATGGACAAGGTGTTGTTAGCGGTTTGGAGCTTGCCTTTAAAGAAATTAATGATGCAGGTGGGGTTTTAGGTAAACAAATTGAACTCATTAAAGTAGATAATAAATCAGATACAGCAGAAGCTGCAAGCGTTGCATCTAAGCTTGCCACAAGGGACAAGGTGGTGGCAATACTAGGACCTGCAACATCGGGACCCATGAAAGCTGCAGCACCCATAGCTATTCAAAACAAGGTTCCAGTAATTTCAGCATCATCCACAGCAGACGATGTTACTGTAGACAGCAATGGAAAGGTAAGAGAGTATATTTTTAAAACTTGCTTTAGCGATTCTTTCCAAGGAGTAATACTTGCAAACTTTGCAGCAGAGGATCTTAAACTTATGAATGCTGCAGTATTAATGGATACAACCAGTGATTATAGCAAAGGTATGACAAAGAGCTTTAAAGAAACCTATACAAGTTTAGGTGGAAAAATTTTAACTGAGCAGGCCTACCAAGCAAAAGACAAGGATTTTAAAGCAGTTTTAACAAATATTAAAAATGTTAACCCTGAAGCAATTTATTTACCAGGGTACTATGAAGAAGTAGGTTTAATCATTAAACAAGCAAGGGAATTAGGAATAAACGTTCCAATTTTAGGAGGAGACGGCTATGACTCTCCGAAACTACTTGAACTTGCAGGAAAAGATGCCTTAAATAAAATTTATTATACTAATCACTATTCTTCAAAAGATAATACTCCTGAGGTAGTGAAATTTATAGATACCTATAAAAAAGCGCTTAACAAAGAGCCAGATGCATTTAATGCTTTAGGATACGATCTTGCATATTTCCTTGTAGATGCATTAAATAGAGCGGGTGCTCCTGATAGAGAAAAATTAAAAGATGCTTTAGCTGCCACTAAAGACTTTAAAGGAATTACTGGTTCCTTCTCAATAGATAGCAATCACAACCCAGTAAAATCTATTACCATATTAGAAGTTAAGGATGGAGTGCAAACCTTCCTAAAGAAACAACAACCATAGAATAAAAAATTCCTCTTGAAATTCTATTATAGAAATTCAAGAGGAATTTTATCATTAAGCAGCTTGCTCACAAACATCCCTTTGTAATTTTTTAAATCTCCTTTTAAAAAGCAAGTACATAAATATTCCTTGGAAAGCCCATTGAGCTCCTGAAATCCACCAGTTGTAATATACCGGTGATTTTAAGTAGCCTATAAAGTACAGCATTAGGGGCACTCTAATCATCCATGCAGCAAGCAGGGAAATATAGAAGGGAGTTTTAGTATCCCCAGATCCTTTTAAAGCTCCTCCGTAAACTAGATATAGAGACATTGTAGGCTGCTCTATAGCACCCACCATTAAGCAAAGTATACCTAGTCTTATAACCTCTGATTCATTATTGCCCACAAACAATGAAACTATTAGTTTTGGAAAAATCAAAAACATGGCAGAGCAAAATCCCATAAAAATAAGTCCTAGTAATGCACAGGTATTAGCATATTCTTTAGCTTCCTTAAAATTTTTCTCTCCCACCTTATGACCAACCAATGCAGTGCAAGCTACACCAAATCCTGTCCCGGGTAGATATGAAACATTTTCAATAATAGTAGCAATTTGATTTGCCGCAAATGCAGCTTCACCAAGCCTCATCATCATAGAAATTCCAAGTATTCTAGCTATGCTGTAAGCGGCTTCTTGGAGTGAAGAGGGAATAATTAGTTTAACAAGATTTTTAATTCTAGATAATGAAAGACTTTTTATGTATTTTAATCGAGGTTTTATTTTTGAATATTTGAAAGTATAGATAGAAATAAATATAAAACCTACTATATGGGAAAATGCAGTTGCAATTGCAGCTCCTTTAATACCCATCTCAGGAAAGCCAGCCTTACCAAATATCATAGCCCAATCTAAAAATATATTTATAATATTAATAATTATAGCGGCAATTAATGGGGTTTTTGTATTTTTAGTTCCTCTTAGTATTGAGTTAAGCACGCTCATAATCATATTAAAAAATAAGCCGACGGAGGTTATTCTCAAATATACTATTCCTAATCTTAGAACCTCACCTTTAGCACCACCATAGAATAAAATTTTGGGTGCAAATATAAAAGCAGAACTAGATACTATTAAGGAAAGTATAATTCCTATCATAAGAGAAAGAGTGGCATATTCTTCTGCTAAATCAAATTTATTTGCCCCTAAAGTTCTTGAAACTAGGGATATGGCACCAACACAAACACCTAGGAGAATGAATATGTTTACAACTCCTGTCATTATTTCAGAACATAATCCTACAGTACTTACGGCAACTTGTCCACCATAATTTCCTACCATCATCGTATCAAAGAGCCAAATCATCATATAGAGAAACATTTCTGCTACTGCAGGCAGCGCTACAGAAAGCACCTCTTTTACAATTTTTTTATTCAATTATCATCATCCTTTTCTAGCATAATCAACAGAATTTTTAAAAACATATTCATTGTATCATAGAAGCAATATAGAATCTACCGAGGATATAATATCAAATTGGAAATAAAATTTAAAATAAAATTTAGATATACTTTAATAATATGGAAAAAGATGATAAAATTAATATAATAAGAAAGAATAATGGAATAAAAACAAAAGGTAGGGAGAAAAATGTTTAAATTTGCAAACATGAACAAGGAGGGAAATAAAGATATTTGTAATAGTGAAAAAATGAATCCAAGAATTGAAGCTTTAAGGATTTCAGTTGTTTATAGCTTGGTAGGTTTTTTATGGATAGTTTTTTCAGATTCAATTCTAGATATATTTAGCAGTGATTTGAAGCTATATAAAGCTATGCAAACTTATAAAGGATTTATATTCGTACTATTATCTTCAGTAATAATTTATATATTAATACAAAATAAAATTCACATTATTAAAAAGCAAATGGAAAAAACCATAAGGGTTTACGAGGAACTTAGTGCCTCCTATGAACAATTAACTGCTATAGAGGAAGAATTAAGAGAGCAATTTAATGAACTTCAAAAAAGTAAAAATGATTTGATAAGAAGCGAACAGCGTTATGAACTTGCTGTAGAAGGAGCCAATGATGGTATTTGGGATTGGGATATACCTAAAGGGAAATACTTTTTCTCTTTAAATTTAAAAGAATCTTTTGGATATATAGAAGGGGAACTTGAAAATAAAATAGAAGTATGGCAAAGTCTAATTCATCCAGATGACAAAGAAGTGGCAATTAAAATATTAAACGACTATTTAAAAAAGCCATTAGAAACTTATAAAAATACATATAGAGTTCGTACTAAAAATGGTACTTATAGGTGGATATTAAGCCATGGTAAAGCCTTATTAGATGGTGAGGGCAATGTGTTTAGATTTGCTGGTTCTCATACGGATATAACAGAGCAATTAAATATTGAAGAATATTTAAGAAGAGAAAGGGCTTTATCAGAAAATATTATGAATAATGTTTCGGTAATTATTGCCATTTGGGATAAGAATGGAAAGATTAAAAGAATTAACTCCTTCGCAGAAAAACGTTTGGGGTATTCATCTATGGAGGTGTATAACAATAGTTGGTTAGATACTTTAGTGCCAAAAGAAAATAGAGTTTATATGAAATCTATTTATAGAAAGATAATTAATGGAGAGATGCCATTAAACCATGAAAGTCAGCTCATCAGCAAAAGCGGCAAAATTGTTGATGTTTTATGGAATAGTAGTTCCATAATTAATAATGAAGGAAATATTACAGAAATTATATCTGTTGGTACAGATATAACAGAAAGAAAAAATTTAGAGAAAAAGCTTCATAAATTAGCTTACTATGATTCTTTAACTGGGCTGCTAAATAGAGATATGATTGAAGTAAAGGTTGAAAATTTAATAACGCAAAGAGAAAAGGATGAAAATTATAGGTTTGCATTTATATACCTAGATATAGATAATTTTAAGCATGTAAACGACACTTTAGGTCATTTTACAGGAGACATATTATTAAAATATATATCAGATATAATGAAAAACCACTTTAAAACCCCAAATTTAATAGGAAGGTTAAGTGGAGATGAATTTGTTATTGTATTAGAAGACATAGACGATAGAGAAGAAGTAGTTTTTAAGCTAGAAGAAGTACTTAAAGATATTAGAGTGCCTTGGGTAAATGATGAAAATGAATTTTTTATATCTATAAGTATGGGAATTGCTATGTATCCTGAACACGGAAAAAATTTTTTAACCTTACTGAAAAATTCAGATACTGCTATGTTTTATACTAAGGAAAAGGGTAAAAATGCATATAATTTCTATGAAGATAAGATGAGAGAAAAATCCTATAATTATTTAAACTTAGTAAATCAACTTAGAAAAGCTATAAATAATGAAGAATTTGCTTTGTTCTATCAACCTTTGATAAATTTAAAATCTGGAAAAATTATAGGAGTAGAAGCTTTGATAAGATGGATACATCCAGAAAAAGGCTTTATTTCGCCTACGGAATTTATACCTTTTTCAGAAGAAACTGGTTTAATTAATGAAATAGGCGAATGGGTATTAAAAACTGCTTTACACCAAAAAAAGAATTGGGAAGAAAAAGGATATAAAGATTTAAAGGTGTCAATAAATCTGTCCAGCTCAAAGTTTAAAAAAGGTAACCTATCTTGGGAAATTGATGATTTGCTAGATAATTTTAATGTTAATCAGGAAAGTATTACATTTGAAATTACTGAAACCGCTGTTATGGGAGATATGAATATAGCTATAGAAACTCTTAAAAAATTAAGAACTAAAGGAATTCAAATAGCTCTCGATGATTTCGGTACGGGATATTCCTCCTTAACCTATTTAAAAGCCCTACCCATAGACATTCTTAAAATAGATAGAGAATTTATTCAAGACATAGGGAAAAATCCTGAAAAAGAAGAAATTGTTAAGTCTGTAATAAATTTAGGACAAGCTCTTAGTTTAGAAGTAGTAGCGGAAGGTATAGAAACAGAGGAAGAACTACGACTATTAAAAGAGTATGGTTGTGATATTGGTCAAGGATATTTGTTTAGTAGACCAGTACCAGCGGAAGAAATAGATAAAATGCTTGAAGAAGCGATGTAAACATTCCTTCTTTAAATAATAGATAACAAAGACCAGAGAACAGATAAGGATAAAATTCCTATAGAATTTCATCCTTATCTGTTCTTTATTATTTGCTATTTCTTCTTTGAAGAAAATACTAATAGACAAGCTGCTCTTTAGGATATACAATGTTTATGGTAAAAAAATAAATATAAAATTTTTAGACTGGGGGCAGATAAATGAACATTAAAGACAAAATAATGGATACACTTTTGAAACTAGTTGAAATGCAAGGTATTGCAGGGACAGAGGATGAAAACTTAACTGCAAATAGAATACATGAAATTATAAGTGAAATAGATTACTTTAAAGAAAATAAGGACAAACTTCAAATACTAGACGTAACTGGAGATCCGCTAAAAAGGCATTTTGTCAGTGCTTTGTTTTGTAGCTCAGAACCTAGCAATAATACAATAGTAATTACAGGGCATTTAGATGTGGTTGATGTAGAGGATTTTGGACATTTAAGGGACTTAGCTTTTAAGCCTATAGAATTAATGGAAAGAATTAAAGAATTATCTTTAAATAAAGAAGCTATGGAGGACTTAGAATCAGGAGATTGGATTTTTGGTAGAGGAACTGCTGATATGAAGTTTGGTATTTCTTTAGGAATAGAATTATTAAGAGAGTTATCAATTAGAGATGATTTCCAAGGAAATATATTGTTTTTAGCAGTACCAGGAGAAGAAAGTAATTCTGAAGGAATGATAGCTGCTGTACCTCATTTATTAAAATTAAAAGAAGAATATAATTTAGAGTATAAAGGACTTTTTGTAACAGAGTGTTGTATTCCAAAAGAAATAGGTGACGAGAAAAAAAGAATATATTTAGGAACATCAGGCAAGGTAATGCCCTTATTTTTATTTGTAGGCAAAGAAACTCATGTATATGAATCTCATACAGGGCTTAATCCGAATCTTTTGTCCTCTGAATTAAACAGATTGCTTGAATTAAACCCGGATTTTTGTGATGAAGATAGGGGAAATGTAACACCACCACCGATTTGTTTGAAATCTACAGATTTAAAGGATTTATATTCAGTACAAACGCCTTTAATGGCAGCTTCCTATTATAATATATTGACGCTTAATTTATCTGTAGATAAGCTCATGGAAAAATTAGAGAAAATAGCTTACGAAGCTTTTAATAATGCAGTCAATATTGTTGAAAAAAATGTTGAAAAATATAATGTGGTTTCAAAAAGCAATAATGTTAGAGAGAAGATGGAAGCTAAAGTATTAAATTTTAGTGAAATATATGAAGAGGTTTTAAAGGAAAAGGGAGAGAAATTTGAAAAATTTATTGAAGAAAAAATTGAAATTTGGAGACAGGAAAAGAAAGATTTACAAACTATAGCTATTAATATAATGAAAGAAACTTATCTTCAATATAGCAATAAGGGTCCTTGCATAATCATTGGATTTGCTCCACCTTATTATCCTAATAAACATCTAAATTTATCTAGAAAAGAAGATGAAATTTTGTTAAAAATCATTGGAGATGGAATTAAGTTTTCAAGAGAAGAGTTTGGAACTGACATAGAGTTAGATCATTATTATATGGGATTATGCGATATGAGCTATACTGGAGTAGAAGATTTAGATGGTTTAAATTCTATAGTTTCCAATATCATTGGAATAAATAAATGTTACCACATGCCAGTTATGGAATTATCTCAGTTGAATATTCCATCTGTAGTATTTGGTGGACTTGGCAAGGATTTTCATAAATATTCGGAGAGAGTTAATATATCGTACTCTTTTTCAGTGGTACCTAATATTTATGAAAAAATCATTTATGATATTTTTAAACTTAATAAATAATTAATAGTTTGCAGTGGTAATTAATGTTATAATTTATGAAATATATAATTATCACAAGGGGGATTATAAGTGCAGTTATTTAAAGAAGACAAAATAAAATACTTAGACATAATAAAAATAGTTATAACAATAATGGTAACTATCAAAATCATAGATAACTATGAATTGTTTTTTCACTGGGTAAAGAAAATTTTTAGTATAGTTTCTCCATTTATATATGCCTTTATTATTGCATATATATTAAATCCAATAATGAAATTTTTTGAAGATAGATTTAAATTTAATAGAGGTAAAAGTATATTGACTACTTATATATTAATAGTTGCCATTTTTACGGTGTTTTCTGCTTATTTAATGCCTAAGATAGTAACGAGTATAATGGATATAATTAAAAATATACCTGAGTTTACAAAAATATCACAAAATTATTTTAATACATTATTGGCAGATGAAAGAATTAAAAGTATATTATTATCTACTGGGGATATGGAATTAAAGCCTGACTTTATAGTTTCTAAAGTAAGTAGTTTTTTAGCAGCTGTATTAAATACATTCTTACTAAAGACAGTATCATTTACTAATTCTTTTGTTAAATGGCTATTTGGTTTCATTATATCCATTTATATTTTAATGGATAAGGAAAATTTAATGGAATTAGGGAAAAAACTTGTATATATATTACTAAGAAAGAAGAGTGCAGATGGAGTTTTAGAGTTCTTATGGAATTTACATGATATGATAGGAGTATATATAGGCACTAAAGCAATTGATTCTACAATAATAGGTGTAATGGCTTTCATTGGACTAGTAGTCATAAAATCTCCGTACTCCTTGCTAATAGCTTTAATAGTAGGAATAACTAATATGATACCTTATTTTGGACCGTTTATTGGTATGATAGTAGCATTTACAATAAATATTTTCTTTAGTCCAATAAAAGCTATAATTGTTTTAGTGTTCTTATTCCTTCTTCAGCAATTTGATGCATGGTATTTAGATCCCAAGCTTATAGGAGACAAAGTAGGATTGAAGCCCTTTGCGGTAATTTTTGCAGTAACTTTAGGAGGAGGGCTATACGGTACTATTGGAATGATACTTGGAGTGCCTATTTTAGCTGCTATAAAGACTTATATTGATAAACTCTTATTGACTTGTAAACAATTGAATTAGGGTGTTTGAAATGAAGAAGAAGAAAAAAGGAGCATTTTTGTTTGCATTAATACTTTTTATATTGCTAGGAATAATAATTTTTAAAAGTGTAGACTACGACTTTCAAAAATTAGTTATTAAAATGGAACAAATGTTAAAAAAAAGAGTTATTGTTCCTGAAACCCATTCGAAAGTTGATAAGAATAAAAATGGAATACCAGATCCTTTAGACCTAGTAGAAAGCGCTAGACTTGAAGTTTTAAATAAAACAAAATATGTAGATGCATATTATAATGGAGGATATCCGCCAGATACCCAAGGGGTATGTACCGATGTAATATGGAGAGCATTTAATGGAATAAATGTAAATCTTAAAGATTTAATAGATGAAGATATTAAGAAAAATTTGGAGCTTTATTGGAGAGTACAGGGTAAACCAGAGCCCAATATAGATTTTAGAAGAGTACCCAATCAAGATGTGTTTTTAAAAAATAATGCAGAAAGCTTGACTACAGAAATAATACCAGGAGATATAGAAAATTTAAAACAGTGGCAACCTGGAGATATAATAATCATGTATAAACCTAGTGAGCATGTGGTTATAGTTTCCGATAAAAGAGATAGAAATGGAGTACCATATATTATTCACAATTACTATCCTCATGCTAGGGAAACTTTATACAACTATAAAAATTTAAAGGTTGATGGACATTATAGATGGAAATATTAAAAAGGAGAGGGAGTGGAGTATGAGAAGGGAATATGTAGATTTTGCATCCGGTCTACCTATAAATTTGATTTATATGGATATTAATGAATATCCAATCCATTGGCACGATTGTATGGAAATAATTTATTGTTTAAAAGGTAGAGTTAAAATAAATATTGAGACTGAAACTCATGTAATAGGTGCAGAAGAATTAGAAATTATAAACTTTGATGAAGCACATAGTCTTAAAGGCTTAGATACGGAAAATAAAATATTACTGTTTCAAATCGATACTACCTTCTTTAATAAATACTATAATATAGATAATATGTTTTTTTATACTGAGTCCTCCGTTAAAGATGCTCAAAAGCATAGCAAATATGAGGAACTAAGAAATTACTTAAGTATACTTCTTTGTGAAATGGCGCAAAAGGGTGAAGACTTTGAAGATGTAATTGAAGATACGTTGGTGGATTTACTTTATCATTTAATAAATAATTTTCATTATTTAATCTATGATGAAGAGGGATTAAAAGAAAATGAAGAACAATTTGAACGTTATGACAGAGTAATCAAATATATTTATTCAAATTACAACAATAAAATAAGCCTTCAAGATATAGCTAGAAGGGAGTATTTAAGTTCCCATTATCTTTCCACCAGTATGAAAACTACGGTAGGTTATAGTTTTAATGACTTCGTTAACTTAACTAGAGTTGAAGAAGCCATAAAGCTTTTGTTAGATACCGAAAAAACTATATCAGAAATATCCGAGGAACTGGGCTTTTCTCATACTAGATATTTTAATAAACACTTTAAGAAGCACTATAAGTGCACTCCTATGCAATATAGGAAAAAGTATTATGTAGATGAAGAAAAATTTTTAAAGATGAAAAAGTTCACTAATTTTCCCATAAAAGAAGCTTTGGAGGAAGTTTCCTACTATCTTCAAGATTATAGTAGATTTAATTATGAAGGAAAAATAAATAGAATTGATGTATCTTTATCATCGGAGGAAATTCTTAATAGATATTGGGAAGACTTATTTATTCTAGGAAATGTAGATAAATTGTTTAATGAAAATAATAAAAATATAATAATAGAAATGAAAAAGGATATTAATTTTTCTCATATTTTATTAACAGAAGTTATACCTGTGAAAAATAAGGAATTCTACTACTGGAGAGAAATAAGAGAGGTCATTCAGTTTTTATTAGACTTAGACATAAAGCCTGCTATATATATAGAAGATTATTCTTTAGGTTTTTATTCCTTTCTAGATTATTTTGAGGATAGCTATGGTAGCTATGAAATGGAAAAATGGAGATTTTATATAGATAAAGACCTAGAGGAAGAAAAAAAGGATATACTGAGAAAATATTTAATGGACTATGGTTTAGAAGTTTTAGAAGAGAAAATAATTAATCCTAATTATAATAAAATTTATGATAGTCCAATGATGCTGCCTTATTTAATATATGGATATTTAAATAAAGGGAAAACTAAATCCAACTTAAGGGTAATTGATGAATTTAAAGAGGATGAATTGATAAATAATGAAGTGTTTTTTGGGGGCAGTAGTATTGTAAATATTCAGGGTATAAAAAAGCCTTCTTATTATGCCTATTATTTATTATCTAAGCTAGGGAATAATATTTTATCTAAGGGAGAGGGGTACATTATAACTGAAAAAGATGAAGACATACAAATACTTCTTTATACCCTTGAAGATAAAATAAAAGAAGATAAGATAGATAATATACTGTACACCTCCAAAAAGGACAAAAGTACTATTGAAAGTAAATATTCTATAAATTTTGAAGGTCTGCCTGGAGATTATAGAGTAATAAAGTACGAAATTAATGAAAAAAAGGGTTCAATATATAATAATTGGGTCAACATGGGGAGCCCTAAAAGCTTAAAAGACGAGGAAATAGTACTTTTTAAGAAAATAAGTAATCCCTATATCACTCTATCATATAGCAGAAAAAGCCCTATATTCAATATAATTACAGAGGTTGAGGGCTATGGAGCTACATTAATAATACTGCAAAAAGTACAAAAGCACTTAATCTAAGGTGCTTTTTTTATATTTGGGGTAAAAACTACTATAATGAAATACCATGAGTTATACATTATAGTGGGAACAATGATGAATGAAGCTTTTACAAAAAATGTGTATACTTATAATTAGAGTAATAAGAAAGCAGGTGAGAGCAAAAGTGAAAGTATGGCTTTTGAAGCATAGTATATTAATTTAAATTGAGGAGGATTATTATGAAAGATAGTAGTAATATTTTTTATGAAAAAAGTACTAATAAATTGTTGTTGAAATTTGCAGTGCCATGTATTATATCTCTTTTAGTAAATGAATTATATAACATGGTGGACACCCTTTATGTAGGAAGATCTATTGGCGCTATGGCTGTTGGAGGATTAACAGTAGCTTTCCCTATACAAAGGTTGATAATAGCTTTAGGGCTAATGATTGCAGTGGGAGTTAACACCGCTGTTGCGAGATACTTAGGAGAAAATAATGAAGAGGAAATGAAGAAGACCATAGCAAATTCAATCACTTTAACCATATCCATAATTTTGGGTCTTACGCTATTAATATTTATATTTAGAGAGAGGATAATTTTAAATTTAGGTGCCAGTCGAGGAATATTCCCCTATGCAAAAGATTATATTTCCATAGTTATATTTGGGGGAATATTTCAATGTTTAACAGTGGTATACTGTCATATTATGACTGCACTAGGAGATACGAAAATTAACTTAAAGGCAGTTTCCCTAGGGGCAATTTGCAATATAGTTTTAGATTATATATTGGTAATAAACTTTAATTTAGGGGTAAGGGGAGCAGCTATTGCTACAGTAATATCCCAGATTGCGTCTTTTATATATGCCTATTATTTCTTTAATAAGGTAAGAAAAAGATTTAATTTAAAATTTCAATTTTCATTTGAAAAAGCAGTAGTAACATCCATAGTTAGTGTTGGATTTTCTACATTTATAATAGAAATCTCAGATGCCTTGGTAGCTTTCATATTAAATAATCTTTTATTAAGCTATGGAGGAGAAGAGTCTGTTATAATCTTCGGTTTGGTAACAAGAATTTCAATGTTTTTATTTATAACATTAATTGGAATAAGTTCTTCCATGCAGCCTATAGCAGCCTTTAACTTTGGAAGAGATGATTATGATAAAGTTAAGGAAGTAGTCATGAGTACTTTGAAAGTTGCTATAATTTCTTCTGTTGTATGTTGGCTAGGAATGTTTATATTTGCAAAAGATATAATTAGCTTATTTGTAGGCGAAAATAATATTTTATTTGATGCAGCTAGGATATTTAGAATAGTAATATTGGTTTTTCCATGTGTAAGTGTGTATTATGTAACAATTTATTTTTATCAAGCTATGGGAGAAGCAAAAGCGTCTTTTATGTTATCTATTTATAGACAAATTGTTATATTCATACCTCTGCTATTCGTGTTAATTCAGATGTTTGGTGCGATTGGTGCTTGGATTGCTTACCCTATTTCAGATATTATAGCCTCCATTACAGGTATAATATACTTAAAAAGAGGACTAGATGTGGAGGACATGTTTGGGTATGAACCAAAAGAAGCTTAAAAGGAATAAATTCTTAATCACTAATTTTTAAATTATTCATATAGTATTATTAGAGTTCCCTCTATAAGTAACAACAAAAGGTTAGAAAATGATGTACTTATGCAAGCAAGGAGGTGAACTTTATGGATTTAAATAAGATTGCTTATTTGTTCGATGGAGTAACAGTTACTGTAGTTACAACTAGTGCTACTTTTCCTATAGCTGTAGGAGAAATTGTAGAAGCATCTAGGGAAGGAAATATTCTAGTTTTGAAATTAACTGTAGGATATGACGGTATACCAGCAGGAGCTATAGTGTTTTTTAACACTAATCAAATAATAGCGATATCTTGATTAAAATATATAGGGATTTGATAGAAAATATCAAATCCCTTTTCTATTTTTTGAAAAATAATTTTTTTGAGGATAGATAATTATTTATAAGGGAATTATAAATTCATAATAATTATAAATTAGGAGGATGAAATATGAAAAGTAGAGATGAAGTAAAAGATGAAAATAGAAAAGATTATATTAAAAAGGGTGTGAAAACTCAGGGACAACACAGTGTAAATGAGTTTTCTCAAACCTTAGAAAGAAAAGCAATTAATGATAGCGTTAATGACAGAAAAGACATAGATGTTCTTTAACATATAAAAATAGGAGGAGATTAAATCATGACAAAAGTTACAAAAACAATGGATGGGAACCAGGCTGCGGCATATGCTTCCTATGCCTTCACTGAAGTTGCCGCTATTTATCCAATAACACCATCAACCCCTATGGCTGAAGGAGTTGACGAATGGTCTGCCCACGGAAAAACAAATATATTTGGTCAAAGGGTGAAGGTTGCCGAGATGCAGTCAGAAGCTGGTGCGGCAGGGGCAGTACATGGTTCTTTAGCAACCGGAGCACTCACTACAACATATACAGCATCCCAAGGTTTACTTCTTATGATACCTAATATGTATAAAATGGCAGGAGAATTACTTCCAGCAGTATTTCACGTTAGTGCTCGTGCTCTTGCAGCTCATGCACTATCTATATTTGGAGATCACCAAGACGTAATGGCTTGTAGACAAACAGGATTTGCATTACTTGCGTCTTCTAACGTACAAGAAGCAATGGATTTAGGTTTTGTATCTCACTTAGCAGCAATAAAATCTAGAGTTCCATTCCTACATTTTTTTGACGGATTTAGAACTTCCCATGAATATCAAAAGGTAGAACTTATAAATTATGAAGATGTGGCTAAAATTGTAGACTATGACGCTATAGATGAATTTAGGAAAAGAGCTTTAAATCCTGAACACCCAGTGATTAGAGGAACAGCACAAAATCCAGACATATACTTCCAAGGAAGAGAAGCTTCCAATAAATTTTACCAAGCAGTTCCTGATATAGTTAATGACTATATGGGAATGATTAAAAATATTACAGGAAGAGAATATCATCCATTTGACTACTATGGTGCAGAAGATGCAAAGCATATAATAGTTGCTATGGGTTCAGTATGCGACACTTTAGAAGAAACTATAGATTATCTTATGGCAAGAGGAGAAAAGGTTGGTTTTATAAAAGTTAGACTATATAGACCTTTCTGTGAGCAATATTTTTTAAAGGTATTGCCTAAAACAGTAGAGAAAATAGCAGTTTTAGACAGAACAAAAGAACCAGGATCAGTAGCAGAGCCTTTATATTTAGATATATCAAATATATTTTATAAAAATGATAAAAAACCAGTAATAGTAGGTGGAAGATATGGACTCGGTTCCAAAGATACAACTCCATCCCAAATGATAGCTGTATTCGATAACTTGAAGGAAAATAATCCAAAGAATAATTTTACCATTGGAATAAATGACGACGTAACCCATACGTCACTACCTTCAAAAGGGATTATAGATACTACTCCGGAAGGAACAATAAGTTGTAAGTTCTATGGTTTAGGTTCTGACGGAACTGTAGGAGCAAATAAGACAGCAGTAAAAATTATAGGAGATAAGACAAACTTATATGCCCAGGCATATTTCTCATATGATAGTAAAAAATCTGGAGGTACAACTGTCTCTCACTTAAGATTTGGTAAGAAGCCAATAAAATCACCATATTTAGTTTATAATTCAGATTATATTGCTTGTCATAATAGGTCCTTCTTATATAATTACGATTTATTACAAGGACTTAAAAAAGGTGGTACTTTTGTTCTGAATTGTCCATGGAATGAAGAAGAATTAGGAGAAAAATTACCAGATTACGTTAAAAAGTATATAGCGGACAATAATATTGACTTTTACACTATTGATGCCGTTGGAATAGCAGGAAGCATAGGGCTTGGCGGAAGAATAAATATGATAATGCAAGCAGCTTTCTTTAAACTAGCAAAGGTTATTCCAATAGAAGATGCAGTAAAATATCTTAAAGATTCTATAGAGAAAACCTACGGTAAAAAAGGTGAAAAAATTGTTCAAATGAATAAATCAGCTGTAGATAAGGGCGTAGAAGAGCTTCATAAAGTAAGCATTCCTCAGAGTTGGAGTAGTGTTAAGGTAGAAAAGGATGTTATAAAGGGCGTACCAGATTTCGTTAAAAACATTCAAATTCCTGTTGCTAGAATGGAAGGGGACGAATTACCTGTAAGTGCTTTCAATGGAATAGAGGATGGTTCTTTCCCACTAGGAACAACAGCTTATGAGAAGAGAGGAATTGCAGTATATATTCCTGAGTGGCAGATTGACAAATGTATTCAATGTAATCAATGCTCATATATATGTCCTCATGCTACAGTGAGACCATTCTTATTAAATGATGAGGAAAAAGCTAAGGCTCCAGATACATTTAAAACTAAAAAGGCAGTAGGAAAAGGACTTGAAAGTTATGGGTATAGAATTCAGATAGCTCCACTAGATTGTACTGGTTGCGGAAACTGCGCAGATATTTGCCCAGCTCCGGGTAAAGCCTTGATTATGAAGCCAGCGGAACAAGAAATTGAAATGGAAGCAGATAACTGGGATTTTGCAGTTACCTTATCTGAAAAACACAATATTCAAGATCCAGGAACTGTTAAGGGAAGTCAATATAATAAACCACTTTTAGAGTTTAATGGAGCATGTCCAGGTTGTGGAGAAACTCCATATGCTAGACTTGTTACTCAACTATTTGGAGATAGAATGATAATTGCTAATGCTACAGGTTGTTCATCTATTTGGACAGCAAGTGCACCATCCACGGCATATACAACAAACGAAAAAGGTCATGGTCCAGCGTGGGCGAACTCCTTGTTTGAAGATAATGCTGAATATGGATATGGAATGTATCTAGGTGTTAAGCAAATAAGAGAAAAGTTAATGCTTTTAGCTGAAGAAGCATTAAATAAAAATATTAGTGATGAACTAAGAGGAGCTTTAAGAGAGTGGCTAGAAAATGTAGATGATGGAGAAAAATCAAAAATTGCATCCGAAAAAGTTGTTAATGCATTAAAGAATACAGATTATGCAAATGACCCTGTATTAAAAGAAATAATGGATAAAAAAGATTATTTAGTTAAGAAATCTATTTGGATAATAGGTGGAGACGGTTGGGCATATGACATTGGATTTGGAGGAGTAGATGCTGTATTGGCTACTGGTGAGGATGTAAATCTATTAGTTTTTGATACAGAAATTTATTCTAATACAGGAGGTCAAATGTCTAAATCTACACCTACTGCAGCTGTGGCTAAATTTGCAGCGGCAGGAAAGAGAATAAGAAAGAAAGACCTAGGACTTATGGCTATGAGCTATGGCTATGTGTATGTTGCCCAAATAGCAATGGGATCTAATATGACTCAAACCCTTAAAGTAATAAGAGAAGCAGAGGCTTATAAAGGACCTTCATTAATAATAGCATATGCTCCATGTATTAGCCACGGAATCAAATCAGGAATGGGAACTAGTATGATGGAAATGAAAAAAGCAGTTGAATCTGGATATTGGCATTTATATAGATACAATCCTCAGCTTAAAGAAGAAGGAAAGAAAGCATTTATACTTGAGTCTAAGGAACCAGAAGGATCTTACCAAGATTTCATAAGAGGAGAAATAAGATACACTTCCTTAGCTAACGTATTCCCAGAAGTTGCTGAAGATATGTTTAGTGAATCAGAAAAAGATGCAAAGAGAAGGTATGGAATATACAAAACACTATCAGAAAACTTTTAATAAAAAAGCACCCAAATTTGGGTGCTTTTTTTAAGGTTTTAATATTACTTTAATACAATTAGCTTACTTTTTATAATATTATTTAAAAGACACAGTACAGCCCTTGTCGCTACTTTCCATAGCCATCTCAATAACTTTTATAACGTCTCTTGCCTGCTTAGGAGTGATAATTAATTTGTCTTTGCCTATGAGAGTATTATATATATTTTGGTAGTATTTTCTATAGTCTCCTTTAGCACTTTCTACTTTACCTTTTATATGAATCCCATTAATTAAAGTATCTATTTCACCCCAATTATCTTCACTCTCCATTCCCCATTCTTCATGATTTTTAGGTATAAGTCCTTTTTTTAAATCTTCTTCTTGAGGGTCCATGCCGAATTTTACATAGGAACCTTTATCGCCTAGTAAAACAAAATGAGGGAGATTTGCACGTACTAACATGCTAGAATTTAAATTCACTGTTAAATCATCATAGTGTAAGGTGAGTTTAAAGAAATCAGGAGCGAGTCCACCAGTTCTTTCAATTCCTACATTAGCATTTATGTATTTAGGCAGACCAAATAAAAATATGGCTTGATGTATTAAATGAGAACCTAAATCATAAAGAACCCCAGAACCTTTAGAATTTACTTCCTTCCATGTATTATGTTTTATGTCAGGTCTAAATCTATTAAAATTACATTCGTACTGAACTAATCTTCCAAGCAGTCTTTCTTTAATGATTTTTTTAACGGTTAAAAAATCATTGTCCCAAGTTCTATTATGATGAATGGAGAGAAGCTTATTTTTTTCTTCACTTAATTTTATTAAATCTTCACTTTCTTCAGAAGTTATAGTAAAAGGTTTTTCCACTATAGTATGTCTGTTCGATAAAAGAGATTGTCTGGCCAAGGAGTAGTGCTGAGGAGTGGGTACAGCAATAACTACTAAATCTATCAATTCATCTTCTAATATATTATTAATACTGGAGACTATAGATGCCCTGGGGAAGTTTTTATTTGCAAGACGTACATTTTCGTCCTTTCTTTCAAATATTTTTGTTATCTGAAAGCCTGGTACACTGTCTATAATAGGACCATTATAAATTCTTCCGCCGGCACTATAACCAATAAGACCTACATTAAATATTTTATCCAAATTAATCACCTCTTGCATATTTATAACATTATTTTATCATAAAAAAGGAAAAACAAAAAAGCCTTGAGGTTATCAAGGCTTTTGTAATGACACTTGTTCATAAAATTACTTTTGATTTGAATCCACCCATTCCTTAGCATTATGCATATCAACTTCACTTGGTATAGTAACTTGAGAAATAGGTTTAATAGATTCTACATTGGCCCAAGCTGCTGTATCATGCTGTTCTATAGGTCTTTTTTTAGTGTCTGAATTTACCTTAATGCTATCAACTTTATTCATAATGTACCTCCTTAAGCTTAAGACTTATATAAAATATTATTATCATATAGCTATTATTTAATACCACGTTTAATTATTTCATCAGAAGCTTTATAAACATCCTTTGAAATTAGTGTTCTAGAAATTTCCTTTCCATCTTTAAACCCTACTAAATGAACATTCACCTTGCAACCAGGTTTAGCAGATTGAACTTTTTCTACAGTTCCCTTAGGTAAAGAAGGATCATCTTCATATATAGTTTTAGGTGGAGTTTCGTCATAAACTTCATTGACAAGTTTGTATTTAATTTTATTAAGAGAAGAATTCGAATAAATATTAAAATATATACTTCCGTTTTTTACAAAACCTTCTATATATAAGGGATAAGAAAGGGTATTTTTAAACTTATAATCAATACTATCTTCGCTCACGGTTGCATCAAAACCAGGTTCGATATAAGCGGGAGGGATGGAGTGATTTACTCTTTCTACAGGTTTTATATTTGAAGTAGTAATAGCATTGTATAAAGTAGTTGAAACCTGACATATACCTCCACCAATGCCTTTTTCTAAACGATTATTTAATATTATAGGAGCTTCTTGAAAACCTCTTTGAGCTGAAGTTTTACCAACCTTTTTATTAAAGCTAAAATCCTCTCCAGGCATTAAGAGAGTGCCGTTTATAAAACTTGTGGCAAGCTGTATATTTCTAACTCTACCTATAGGAGAATTGCCTAAACTAGTAGAATAAGAAGATATTATAGAATTAACTTCCATTAATTTTTTTTCAGTTATTTTGCTCTCGGTTTTTTGAAATTTAGCTATGATTTCTTTACTATCTTCACCATCTTTTAAACTTAAATTGATTTTATTTACCAAATCTTCTTTATCTAACTTTTCTCCTGCTACATCCTTAATAATTATTGGTTTACCATTATTTATAGATTTAATAGAAGCATTTTTAGGGTCCTTGTTTACTTCCTTTTCTATCTTATTCACTATCTTTGTGATATCTTCTTTATAATTTAAAAGAGTATTATAATCCTTTCGTTCACTGCTTTTTATAAGTTTGTATTTGCTATAAAAATTTAAATTTTTTCCTTGAGAAAAAGCTTTATCTAATATATTATCTAAAGAATCATTCATCTTTATGTTAGATAGTGAAAAGTTATAAGTCTTATCACTAGCTTTAATAAAAATTTTTTTCTCTTTTAAATCATTTAAAGCTTTTGTCACAATATTGTGGGCTTCTTCCTTTGTTTTCCCAGATACATCAATATCATTTATAAAAGTATTAGGATATATTTTATTATCAAATCTTGAAACCTGTAGATGAAAGGAGGTGTAAAGGGCTATTGCGCCTATTAAAATAGTAATTATTGAAATTGCCACGGTTTTCCATGCCTTCATGAAATCAACTCCTTATCGTGAACTATCTATTATATTTTTAGCAAATGCGTCTTTTTTATTACTGACAAATTATAATAAATGATATAATGTGTGTAATATATTTACAGTGTGGAGGTTTTTTTATGCTTATAGGAAGTAAAGTTTCCTCTGGCATAGCAATTGGCAAAGCCTTTGTTATAAAAGAAGAAGAGTTTAATATTATAAAGATTGTAGTAAAAGATGAATTAAAAGAATTAGAAAGATTTAATGAAGCTGTACAAAAGGGAATGAAAGAATTGCATAAAGTGGAAAAAAACAAAGATATTTTTGAGAGTCATTTAATGATATTAGAAGATCCAGAATTTGTGGGGAGTATAAGGGAAAAAATATTAGATGAAAAAGTTAATTCAGAATATGCAGTTCAAACGGTAATAGATAAATTAATAAAAATTTTTAAGGAAATAGAGGATGAATATATAAAAGAAAGAATTTCAGACATTAAAGATGTGGGAAGTAGAATATTGAGCATACTAAAAGGTGAAAGTGAAAATTTTATAAATGTAGTTGAAAAAGATTCTATAATAATAGGTAAAGATATTACTCCATCACAAACAGCTCAAATGAAAAGAAAAAAAGTATTAGGTTTTGCTACAGAAATAGGTGGAGTTACCTCGCACTCTGCAATAATTGGAAGAAATTTAGGTATTCCAGTAGTGGTAGGTATAAAGAATTTATTAAATGAAGTTAATACGGGAGATTTGATTATATTAGATGGAAATAAAGGAATCATTATAATAAACCCAGATGAAGAAACTTTAGAAGTATATAGAAAAGAAATTAACAAGATTCAGGAAGAAAAAAATGAGCTGCTAAATTATAAAAATTTAACTACTTTCACTCTAGATTTAAAAAGACTTCAGGTGAATGGAAGTATAGGAAATTTAAAAGAAGCGGAAGATGTTAATAAAAATGGAGGAGAAGGAATAGGACTGTTTAGAACAGAATTTTTGTATATGGAAAATGATGGTTTGCCCTCAGAAGAAGAACAATTTAATAAATATAAAGAAGTTTTGAAAAAATTTAAAGATAAGCCTGTAGTCATAAGAACCTTAGATATAGGCGGGGACAAAAAACTTTCTTATTTACCAATGGAAGAGGAGTTAAATCCATTTTTAGGACTAAGAGCTATACGATTATGTCTTAATAGAAAAGATATATTTAAAACCCAATTGAGGGCATTATTAAGAGCTTCTATCTACGGGAATTTACAAATTATGTTTCCTATGATTTGTAATTTAAATGAACTTAGAAAAGCAAAAAAGTTATTAGATGAATGTAAAGTGGAGTTAGAAGAGGATAACATAAAATATAATAAGAACTTACTTGTAGGTATAATGATTGAAGTACCCTCTGCTGCAATAATATCCGATATTTTAGCTAAAGAAGTGGACTTCTTTAGTATTGGAACTAATGACCTCATGCAATATACTTTAGCAGTAGATAGAACCAATGAAAAGATATCTTATTTATATGATTTTAACGATTTAGCGGTTTTGAGATTAATAAAATTAGTAATTGAAAATGCACATAAAGCTGGTATTCCTGTTGGAATGTGTGGTGAAATGGCCAGTAGAGAAGAGTTAATTCCGTTACTAATAGGAATGGGACTTGATGAATTTAGTGTAAGTCCTTCATCCATATTAAAAATAAGAAAAATAATAAGAAGTCTCAATTATATTAAATGCAAAAGGATGGTTGTGTTTTAATTGAATAAATAAGTTATCTATTGTAATATTAGAATTGTATAAATTAATAGTTAAGGTTTTTAGAGGTATATTATGAAAAATAAAGATTCTTTTACTACTTTAGGTATTTGTACTACTATTGGGATATCAATATACTATCTGGTAAGAAAGTTCAATATTAGAATTGAAAAAATTAATATTGAATTATTAGTCTGCTTTGTAATTAAATATGGTAAATATGCAGTTGTATGTTTTTTAATATTATGTGCATTAAAGCCACTATTAGTTTTTATGCCGACAACGATATTTTCTATAGTAGGGGGAATATTATTTGGACCAATTAAAGGATTTATTTTAAATATGGTAGGATTTTTCTTTTCTGGTACACTTGCTTTTTCTATAGCCAGATTTTGGGGACAATCTAGGATAAATAGTATTTTGCATGGACGAGCTGCTAAAGTTAATGCAAATTTAGAGAAGAATGGTTTCAAGGTATTGTTTCTATTAAGACTTCCACCGATACTGCCCTATGACCCTCTAAGTTACACATGTGGATTAAGCAAAATTAAATATAGAGATTTTATTTTAGCATCTCTCTTAGGAGTAATACCAGAGACTATATGCTATTCTATAATGGGAAGAAATATATTAAACCCATTTTCACCTAAATTTATTTTTCCACTAGTGTTTATTATATTATCGGTAATTTTATCAACATTTATTTTTAAAAAAGCAAATGACTTTTGATATTACATAGCTGGGGGGATAATGAAGAAAATCAAAGAGTTAATGAATAGATTTTATATAGAAATGAATAAAGAAGTTTTAAATAAATACGACATAATTACTGTGAGAGAACCGTAGATAAAAATATGAAGAAATATATGCCTACACAAGGGAATATAAAGAAGGAATCCTAGAAGATAAAATATAATAACAAGGTAGGGATTTTTGTTATAGCAAAAATCCCTAATATTATTTTTAGAGGAATAATAAGAACATTTGTTTTTAATCCTCATATCTGATATAATTTTGATTTGTGATATATAAAGGTCAGGAGGAAGGTTATGGATAATAATTTTGAAACCAGTTCAATATATGATGTTACAGCATTAACTTCCTTAGAAAAGTTAGAGCCAGTGCGTGTAAGACCAGGTATGTATATTGGTTCCACAGGAAGTAAAGGACTTCATCATTGTATATGGGAAATATTGGATAATGCTATAGATGAAATAACTAATGGATATGGAGATAGAGCTACTATTACTTTAAATAAAGATAAAAGCGTTACCATTGAAGATAATGGCAGAGGAATTCCAACAGGAATACATCCTACAAAGAAAAAATCTGGAGTAGAGATGGTATTTACGGAGCTTCATACAGGAGGGAAATTTAATAATTCTAGTTATAAAACCTCTGGTGGTCTTCATGGTGTTGGTTCCTCCGTTGTAAATGCGCTTTCTGAATGGCTAGAGGTTGAAGTAAAGCAAAATGGTAACATATACAAACAAAGATTCGAATATTCATATGACCCTTCAATGAAAAAAAGTATGCCAGGTACTGCAAAAACTAAGTTAGAAGTAATAGGTAAGAGTAGTGAGACAGGGACTAAGGTAACGTTTTTACCTGATAAAGAAGTATTTTCTACTACAGAATTTAAATTTGATGTTATAGATGAAAGGCTCCAGGAATTAGCCTTTCAAAACAAAGGAATAAGGCTTATTCTTATAGATAATAGAAAAGAAGAGGTTGTAGAAAAAGAATATTACTCTGAAAGAGGGCTTCTAGATTTTATTGATTATTTAAATGAAAGTAAAACTGTACTACATAAGCCTCCTATATTGTTTGAAGGAGAAAGAGAGGTAAACAATCTTAATATGTACGGTGAAGTATGTATTCAATTTACAGACTCCACTACAGAACATATAGCAAGCTATGTAAATAATATACCAACAACAGAATCAGGAACCCATGAAACTGGGTTTAAAACAGGAATGACTAGAGCTTTTAAAGAATGGGCTAAAAAATTAAATCTTATAAAGGAAAAAGATAAGGAATTTGAAGGGGATGACTTAAGAGAGGGCATGACAGCAATACTTAGGATAAAGCTTACTAATCCTATCTTTGAAGGACAAACAAAAACTAAATTAGGCAATGTTGAAGCTTATGCTATGATGAATGACTTATCATACACTAAGCTGTCTGAATGGATTGAAGATAATAAGGAAACTGCAGCTCTTATTATATCAAATGCAGTAGATGCAGCTGCAAGAAGAGAAAAGATTAAGAAAATAAATGAAGCAGAAAAGAAGAAAATAGGAAAAGGTACTGCACCCTTAGCTGGTAAAGTAGCAGTATGTACTTTAAAAGACCCAAAACTTTGTGAATTCATAGTGGTGGAAGGGGATTCCGCCGGTGGCTCAGCGAAGCAGGCAAGGGATAGAAAATTTCAAAGCATAATGCCTTCCAAGGGAAAAATTATGAATACGGAAAAGCAAAAACTAGAAAATGTACTTAGCAGTGAAGAGCTTAAGATATTTAACACTGCCATAGGTACAGGAGTTCTTGATAATTATAATGAGGAAGATTTAAAATACGATAAAATTATTATACTTTCAGATGCTGATGTGGACGGATACCACATTCGTACTTTGTGGATGACTTATATTTATAGATATATGAGACCCTTAATTACAAATGGACATTTATATATGGGATTACCACCTTTGTATAAAGTATATAAAGAGGTAAAGGGTAAAGAAATCGTTAAGTATGCATATAGTGATGAGGAATTAGAAGAAGCTAAAAAGGAAATAGGTAAAGGATTTTTAATACAAAGATATAAGGGACTAGGAGAAATGAATCCCGACCAGCTTTGGCAAACTACATTAAGTCCAGAAACAAGAACACTGCAAAGAATTACCATAGATGACGCAGCAAAAGCAGAAAAAATGGTATCATTACTTATGGGAGATGTAGTAGAGCCTAGAAAAAATTATATGTATAAATACGGGGAGTTTTAATTTAGCTATAACTAAAGGGGTGTTTTAATGTCAAGAAAAAATAATATACCAGAAGATAAGAATATAATAGAGATACCAATAGAAGAAGCTATGCCAGACAATTATCTTCCTTACGCAATAGAAGTAGCAAAGGATAGGGCACTTCCAGATGTAAGGGATGGTTTAAAACCAGTTCATAGGAGAATTGTTTATGGTGCATATAAATTATCTGCCTTTCCAGATAAGCCCTATTATAAGTCTGCTAGAATCGTTGGGGATATCTTAGGTAAATATCATCCTCATGGAGACTCTTCCGTTTATGATGCAATGGTAATTTTAGCTCAGGAATTTACCACTAGAAAGCCATTAATAGATGGACATGGAAACTGGGGAAGTATTGACGGAGATAGTGCAGCGGCAATGCGTTATACAGAAGCCAGACTTACTCCAATTGCATTAGAGTTAATTAGGGACATAGAAAAGGGAGTAGTTAACATGGTAGATAACTACTCCTCTTCAGAAAAAGAACCAGAGGTACTTCCTGCAAGATATCCTAATCTTCTTGTAAATGGTGCTTTTGGAATAGCAGTAGGATTAGCAACTAACATCCCTCCACACAACTTAAAGGAAGTTATAGATGCAACTTTAGCTTACATTGACGATAATTCCTTATCCACTAAGGACTTAATGAATTATATAAAAGGACCAGACTTGCCTACAGGAGGGGTATTAATAGGAGCAAACTCTCTTTTATCAGCTTATGAAACTGGAACAGGGAAAGTAACTTTAAGAGCAAAGGCTGGGATTGAAAAACTTGAAAATGGTAGACTGGGAATAGTTATAACTGAATTTCCTTATAGGAAAAATAAAGCTAAAATATTACAAACTATTTCTGAAATGACAGCAGATAAAAAGCATGCAAAAGCTTTAGAAGTAATCAGTGATATTAGAGATGAATCTGATAGAACAGGTATTAGAGCTGTTATAGAATTTAAAAAATCTACAGAGGAAGATACTGCAGAGAAGGTTTTGAAATATTTATATAAAAGAACAGAATTGCAAAACAATTTATCCTTTAATATGGTGGCATTAGCAGAAGGAAAGCCAGAAACCATGGGTCTGAAAACAATAATCCACCATTATGTTAATCACCAAAAAGAGGTGGTAACAAAAAGAACTTTAAAAGATTTAGAAATAGCAGAAAGAAGATTTCATATAGTAGAGGGCTTTATTAAAGCCATTGATATTATGGATCAAATAATAGCTTTAATAAGAAGCTCTAAATCTAAAAAAGATGCTAGAGAAAACCTAATAAGTCAATTTGGATTTACAGAAATTCAAAGCGACGCTATATTGGAGCTTATGTTATATAGGCTTACAGGGCTTGAAGTTAAAGCCTTTGAGAAAGAGCATAAAGAATTAGAAAAAGAAATAGCTAAATTAAGAAAAATACTAGGTAGTGAAAAAGAATTACTTAAGGTTATAAAATCCGAACTAAATGAAGTAAAAGAAAAATATGGTGACATAAGAAGAACTGAAATAATTGAAGACGATGAAGAAGCTAAAATAGATATAGAAGAATTAATTATAGAAGAAGATGTGGTAATAACTCTATCTAAGGATGGATTTATAAAAAGAATAGCTCAAAAGACGTATAATCGCTCTAACACGGATGTTGAGGAAATTGATCATAGAGAAGGAGACTACAATAAATTTTTGCTTACAGGAAACACAAAGGATACTTTAATTTTCTTTACTAATTTGGGAAATATGTATCAAATAAAAGTAGTAGATATTCCTGAGATGAGATGGAAAGAAAGAGGCGAAAGGGTAGACTATATACTTAAGGGCTTAAATTTAGAAGAAGAAAATATAATTAATTCCTATTGTATAGAAAATTTCTCTGCCCAAAAGGACATTATATTTATTACATCAAAAGGTGGAATTAAAAAATCTCCCCTAGATAGATATATAACAAGTTATACTAAGCTTGTAGGAACAAAGTTAAAATCTAGTGAAGAGTTATTAAAAGCAGAATTAGTAGATAGAGATCGTGAAGAGGGATTCATAAAGATAAGTACGGAAATTGGCTTTGAATTTACTATAGAAGAGCCTAAGATTCAAAGTGCGGAGAGAAATATACTGCCAGTTCAATTGTTTAATTTAAGTGAAAAAGATTCTTTAACTGAGGTCAGCCTTATAAAAGAGGGTGAGTTTAAAAGTTTTAACCTTGTATGGAGCAGTGAAGGATGGATTAAAGAGGGAAATAAATTATTAAAAGGATTTAATTCCATATTGAATACAGATTCTAAAAGTAAACTATTAATTTTCTTAAAAGATGGAAATGTAATATCCTTATCTTCCTTTATGCTAGAAAATTTAAGTGAAAAAGGTATAAATGTATTTGATTTAATAGAAGATAAGAATAATGAAGTGTTAAATATTTTATCTTACAAAGAAGAAGATGAAGGAAACATATATTTCTTTACTAAGAATGGACTTGTTAAAAAGACTGCTTTAGATGAGTTTAAGGGAGACTACTTTATTTGTGGAGGATATAAATTTAAGTGGGAAAAGGATACCTTAGTTTCTGTTCAATTTTCCCAGGATGATGAAAAAGATATAATTATTATTACAGATAAGGCAATGTGCATAAGATTTAATTCTCCATCTGTAAGCTTAATGGGAAGAATGGCTTCTGGAGTAACAGGGATAAGTCTTAAAGAAGAAGATTTAGTAGCAACTGCTTTTCTTGTAGAAAAAAATTATAAAAATATAAAGTTAATATCTAAAAAGAAGAATGAACAAACATTGAATATAGAAGATATAAAATCACAAAACAGAGCTGGAAGAGGAAGCAGTTTAATGCTTGTGGTTTTAGATGACTATATAGACAAAATAAAGATCAGCTAAAAAGCTGATCTTTATTTTATATATTTAAATGTCCAATCTAATAAGTCCATACATAAATCTGAAGTTGTATCATCTTTGTCTAACTTTGGATTAAGTTCAACAAAATCCATAGATTTTATTAATCTAGTTTCAGCTAAAGCTTTTAAAAGAGTTTTAGCTTCTCCTACACTCATTCCATTTTTTACTGGTGTTCCTGTTCCAGGGACATAGTCTGAATCTATACAATCAATATCAAAACTTAAATGAACGGCTTTAATGTTAAGTTTTTTAATTTTTTCTAAGATATCAGATGTTATTGAGGAAATACCTTGTTCGTGAAGTCTTGAAGTGGAGTATACATCAAGTTTCTTTTCTTCTATAAGATCACATTCACCAGGATCTAAATCTCTTGCTCCAATTATAAATACATTTTCAGGTTTTACTTTTGTTCCATGAAAATATAAGTTAGTTAAATCTTCATAACCTATGCCCATGGCTGCAGCTAATGGCATCCCATGAACATTTCCAGTTTCAGTAGTTAAATAGGAATTTATATCTCCGTGAGCGTCAATCCAAATTACTGCAAAGTTTTTATAATATTTACTTACTCCAGAAATAGTTCCAAGTCCTAGGGAGTGGTCTCCGCCAAGTACAAGAGGAAAACTTCCTGAATTTAAGGAGGCATATACCTGATGCGCTAGGTTTCTATTTACTTCAATAATGGGTTTTAAATATTTCATTTTGGGATGATAGGAAAACTTATTTGAAACATTCTCTTGAGGAACGTATATATCGCCTAAGTCATAAATTTTATGGTATTTACTTAAAATACCATGTAAGTTTTTTTCTCTTAATTTCTGCGGTCCGAATTCCACACCTTCAATGTCACTACCATAGAACATGGGAACTCCAATAATATTAATGTCCATAATTTATGACCCCCTTAATGATAAGTTATAAAATTTTATCTTTTGATTTTATTATAGTACGATAAGAAATTATATACCATATTAATAAAGAAAGTAAGTACTTTTAAATTATACAGATAATTAAAATTATTCTTACTTAGTATTAGCATAATCTAAAAGTTAATTCAGATAGCTTGTAGCAAAATACCGATAAATGTAAAAAACAAAAGCTTTTAACTAACTAGTTAAAAGCCTAAAAGTTTTTAAATTTTAAATTAGAAGTCCCAACCCACACTTTTTAATTCACTTTCAGGAATTATCCTAACTAGAGAAACACTTTCTTTATGGTTCTTCTTATGATTGTTGTTAACTATTCTTAATATTCCATAAGAAATAGCCAAAAAACCCAGTCCAGAAAAAGCTGAAGTAAGCTCATTTTTTGTTAAAATATATCCTACGCCAATACCTAAAAGCATAAACATTAAAGGAAGAGCATACGCAAAAAATGTAAGTTTAAAAAAAGTATTATCTTCCATAGTTACTTCTACAACATCCCCAGGTTTCGCTAAAAGTGTATTATCCATATCTAAAAGTAATGGAGGAGATTCACAGCCGCCAGAGCAGGTAGCACAACTATCACCGCATCCAGACATTCTTTTAAACATCACATTAACCTTGTCCCCATTAACAGATGAAACATATCCAACTTGATTCATTTAATCACTCCTTAATGTTGAGTAGTTTACTATGATATTATATCATAATTATACTAAATTACAATAATAATTGACATTGTTAAAATATTTCTACATAATTATTTAGAAGAGAGGGGGAAAGTTTATGAAGTTAATATATAAGCAAATAAAAGGAGATATAACCTCCTTTACTATAGGATTTAATGCAGGAGCTATAGAAGAGGAAGATTACCCTTTAGGAACGGCTCATGCAGTAGAGCACATGGTTTTTAAAGGCACAAAAACTAGAAGTGAGGATGAAATAAATACACTCTGCGATGAGATATTTGGATTTCAAAATGCTATGACAAATTATCCCTATGTTGTTTATTATGGTACTACTCTTTCTGAGGATTTTGAGAGAGGATTAGAGCTATTTTCAGATATAATTCTTAATCCCACTTTCCCTGAAGACGGATTTAACGAGGAAATAAATATAATAAAAGAAGAGTTAAAGGAGTGGAAAGACGATTTATATCAGCATTGTGAAGACGAACTTTTATATAATAGCTTTAATAATAGGAGAATAAAAGATTTAATAATAGGCACAGAAGAAAGCTTGAATTCTATAACTCTAGAACATATTAAAAGTTTTTATAAAAAATACTACAAATTAGACAGTATGGTATTAACCATAGTAACCTCCTTAGACTTTACAGAAGTTTTAAAGGTAGTTCAGAAATTTTTTAAAGGAGAAAGCAGAGAAGTTAGTGCAGAAAAAGCAAGGGATATAAATCTATATGAAGAAAACAATGGGGGAATATTTATAAAAAATAAAGATGAAATAAATGGATCAAAAATATTATTTGCATACCCAATTCATCAATTAAACCATGAAGAATTTAGGGCACTTAAAATATTTAATCATTACTTTGGTGAAGGTACAAGTAGCATTTTGTATAATAAAATAAGAACTAAAAACGCATTAGCTTATGAGGTAGGTAGTACCATAAAGAACGAAAGAGGTATAAAGTTATTTTTAATCCATCTTGGAACTTCTAAAGATAAGGTTAATGAAGCCATAGAAATAGTTAAATCTTCTATTGAAGAAATTAAAAAAGAAGAAGGGTTTTTTACTAAAGATAAAATAGAAAGGGCTTCTAAAAGTATAAAACTAAAGAGAGCCCTAAGACTTGAAAAATCTATTCAATTGGCAAAAGACTTAACGTGCTACGAGTTAATGTATGAGAATCACAAAAAAGTATATGATGAAGTAGAAGGGCTAGAAATTTTACAAGGGGATTTTATAAATGAAGTTATAAAAAAGTTTCTATGTAACCCATCAATACAAATATTAACCTAGCGCTAATCTTTTCTTTTTTTATTTTTAGCGCCTGTAAAAAGAGGTCTTTTCTTATAGGATCTTATATCGCTTAAAAAATAATCTTTTAAATCTACAGGTTCAAAGGGAGCCAAAGGAGCTGTATAGGGTACATCTAGACTCTTAGTTGAAGTTAAAAGCATAACTATAAAGGATAGGCTCAAAATAAAACCGTAGAGGCCTAAAGTACCTGTAGCTATAATAGGAAGAAATTTTATAACCCTTATTGAGCTAGTTATAGAATTATCTGGAGCCATAAATGAAGTCATAACTGAAATAGATATTATAATTAACAAAAGAGGACTTATAAGGCCAGCACTTACACTAGCCTGACCGAGTACTATTGTTCCAACTATGCTAATGGTTGGACCTATTTGTTTTGGAAGTCTCAAACTAGCTTCCTTTAAAATTTCAGATATAAACTCCATTAAAAATGTCTCTATAAAGGAATTTACAGGTACAGTAGTTCTTGTACTAGCTAAAATTAAAATATATTGCGGTGGTAAGATGTCAGAGTGAAAGCTTGTGACAGCGATATATAAAGAAGGCAAAGCTAAGGTAATAAAAAGAGACACTATAGTTACAAGTTTAATAAATATAGAAAAATAAAAAGTTTCACTATAAGAATCACTGGAATCGAAAAATTCTAAGAATACTTGAGGGAGGATTAAGGAGAGATTTCCTCCCTCTACTAATATGCATATCTTTCCAATAAGAATGTTAGAACAAGCAGCATCGGATCTTTCGGCTACTCCAATTTGGGGAAAGAAATTTTGAGTGTTGTCTGTTAAAAGTTTTTGTAAAACCCCTGAATTTAAAACTCCATCTACATCTATTTTATTTAAGGTTTCTTTAATAGTGTCAACATATTCATCATTGGCCACATCTTTTAAATATACTACAGCAACAGTGGTTTTAGTTCTACGACCTACTAAAGTTTTATAAATTCTTAAATTATCATCCTTTATTCTGTACCTAATTAAAGAAAGATTTGTTTCTAAATTTTCCGTAAAGCTATCTCTAGGAGATCTTAAAGCCTCTTCAACATGGGGATTATCTACATTTCTTTTCTCAATTTTCAAAGTATTGGCTACTATATATTTATCCTCCGATAATGATAATATTATAGAGTAACCTTTTAAAATGTATTGTAATATTTCTTGATGATTAAAGATTACATGAACATCGTCTACATATATAATAGAACTAACAATAGAGTCTATAGTAACTCCTGGGCCATTATAATTTAGCAAGGGTTCAATAATATTTTTTGAAAGTAACTCTCTATTGGTTATTTCCGGAATGTAGAGAATATATATATCTAACCCTAATACATTAAGTATTCTTTTTTTTATGCCTAAGTCTTCTTTTGTTAATTGTTCTATATATGGGAGGAGAGAATTAATTTTGTTCATTAAAACCACCTATTTTCCTTTGACATTTGGATCATATAAGTTTCTTTTAGTTATTTTAGAGGAAACAGTTACTTTAACTTTAGCCTTTGGAAACTCTTCTTTCCAATCTAAGTTTTTATAGATTTTAGGATGATCTCCTCTAAAATATAAGGCAAGCTGATATATATCATATTTAATATCTTCTTGAGCTATTCTTATAGCTTCTTCAATATCATTTTTAATTTTATCGGCCAATTGCTTTTCTAACTCTTTATATAAATCTTCACTTATGGGGTTGAGTTTGTATTGATACATAAGTATTTGGTCTAACTTTAAATCTATATTAATATTTACAACACCATCTATATAATTAGTAGATATTTTTCTCTTTCCACCTATAGTTTGAAAGACAATATTTTCTCCAGATTGAGGGTTAATTAAGGTATGAGAAAAACCAAATTTTTTATTAATTAAATATACTGCTCCTCTAGAAGCTCTATCTTCTAGGATTCCTACCATTTTTCCATTAACTATGGCAGCAAAGCCGAGCACTGATAATTCATTATCCTGGATACCTATATAATGTATTAGATATCCTACTTCATCTATTGCTTCATAGTCAATTATGTTTCCTAATTGACCATACAAAGTTGTATTATTATTGTATAGATTATCCATAATAGTATGTTCAATTAAAAAGCCTACGGATAAATCGCTGAGGGTATCAAAATTTAGTATATCTTTAGCAGGCTCCCGACTTACTACTGGCAGAACAGTTTTTCTATATTCATAGGATCTATCAATTCTGTTAAAATAAGAAGATATATCTTCTCTTGCATAATTTTCTCCAAAGACTACAATTCTAGTAGCTCCTTGGAAAATACGATAAGGTTGACTTCTAGAAGATTTGTCTAAGACATCTTCAAAATTTATGCCCCTATATGTCTTTACAGTAACTTTATGGGGACCTATTCCTTCTGCCTTTGTTTGAATGGCTGGAAACATAGAGGATAATTCAGTAGTAAAAATTATATCACTACCTTCTTTATCTAGACCAGCACTGATAAGAATTGTTCTTTTTTCTATATCTATTAAATCCCAGCAGCCTGATAAAGTTGTAGAGATAAGAAAGATTAATAATAATTTAATAATTTTTCTGTGCAAGTTATCAATTCTTTTGTGCATATTTTTTCACCTTTAATGCGATAAATAGTATTGTTGTTATAAAAATAGAGGAGATTATTCCAACATAACCTGCAATATCTGCAAGGCTGTGAGCTTGCCTTGTATTTTTAGGAAGATGGCAGGCTAAAAAGGTGGAAACAAAACAAAGGATAGTAAGAGTATTTATATTAGCTTTTTTAAATATCTTACCTAAATAAAATACTAATGCATAGGACAATATAGTTACTGTAGTAATGACGCTCATTAGCCATACTATAATAACTATTCCATCAATTCTCCTTAAAAATTCTAAATAAGGTACTTCAGTTCTTCTTGCGGCAGCAATTAATGCATCTTCATAAAATATAATTCTTTCAGGTCCTACAAGGGACATGCTTGATTCAAAAAGAAATATGTATAAAAGGCCTGTTAACAAAGTAGCTATTACGGAGTATTTAAATATATTTTTATCATTCTTGTTATTAAAAGGTATTATTCCGATGAGTTCCATACCAAGAAAAGAAGTCATTACAGGGTAAGAGGATTTTAAATAATGGGATAAATTTTCATATCCTAAAAAAGGTTTAATATTTTTAATATCTCCCTGAGTAAAAAATATAATATAAAGCAAAGAAATTGTAATTATTATATAGATACCATAAAGTTCGGAAAACCTTCCGATGGTATTTATTCCTCTATTTACTGCAAAATAGCATACAAATAATAAAGTTAAACATAAAATCCATATTGGAGTTTTAACTAGTAAAGAATACTTAACTAGTTCAGAGGTTTTTCTAATGATTACAGTAGAATATAAAAAAAGGTATAGAATATAAAAAACTATAATTATAAAGGAGAGGAACTTTCCCACTAGAATTTTACTATATTCATCTAAAGTACTTCCCTTAAAGGTATAGTTTAAATATGTAATCATATAGGTTATTATCATTGATAGAAAAGTGAAAACTAAAATGACTAACCATCCAGCAGTGTTGGCTGACTCTGCTAATTGTTGAGGCAAAATCATTATTCCATAACCGAACATAGCGTTGAAGATAAACACCGCTATTTGGAAATTTGTAAGATATCCTTTCATCAATAAAACCTCCTGTGAGCACTATCTACTAGTATCCCTAATCTTAAGAAATTTATTCCTAAACATGAAAAAAAGGCCTATAGCCTTTATATATAATAAGAAAAATAATTTCTTCAAATTAAAAAATAGTAAGATTGCAGTAGATATTCTATATTGTATTTTTTACATAACTTTTTAAGGATGTTCTTTGTCTTTTCTGTATTATCAAATTTTTCAAAGCTAGTAAAAAATAAATCTCTTTCTTTATTACTTACTTTATCTTTTAAATACCCCCAAGTATGTTGAAGAGTATTTTTATAATTTCCTTCGGAAAAAGGTAAGAATAATGCTTTATCAACTAATTTATAAAATTCAACCATAGAGGAACTGGAATTTATAACTGCACTACAGTCCTTATAAAGAGAATAATCCTTTTCCATAACGGAATACTTATATTTTGACCACTGTTCATATTTTAAAGAGGGTTTATTACTAAAGTTTATTGAATTTATGCATTTAATCGCTGATAGCTCTTTATCTTTTACTTCAAGCATTATATCTACTGGAAAATCTTTAACTTCCTCATAGAATTTTATAAAGTTTTCTGTTATTACATGCTTAGAGTGTGCACCATTTTGTTTAATACTATCGCTATCGGAATAATGTAGTTTAATGTTGCCATCTTCGCTTTTCCATGTTTGAGCTACTTTCTTTAAGATTGTACTAATATCTTCATTATTTTCTGAGTTATATCTGTGATGTAGGTTATCAAATACTGCTGGAATATTTAGTTCATTGCAAATATGTAGTACTTCATGAATATTGAATACCCTTTCGTCATTTTCTAAAATAAGTCTTTTTTTAGCAGAGATTGATAATCTATTAAAGTTATTTTTAAATCTCTCCAGGGCAGCGGATTTATCTCCGTAGGCGCCCCCCATATGTATTACAATTTTATTGCTATAGTCAACTCCCAAAGAATCAAGAAATCTTGTATGGTATTCAATATCTTGAATGCTGTTAGTTACCACCTCATCAGAAGGAGAATTAAGGACAGTATATTGTCCAGGGTGCATGGATATTCTTATTTCATTTTTTTGTATAAACTTACCTATATTACTAAGCTCTTCATTAAATATACTCCACCATTTTATTTCATTTACTGAATGGCTGCCAAAGGGAATGATGTCTGAGCTTATTCTAAACATATAGATTTTATTTTCAATATTATATTTTAGTATTTTTTCAAGATCCATTAGGTTTTCTTTAACGCAAGAATGAAACCTGTCAAAGGTAAAGTTTTTTAATATAAAACTTCGTGTAGTTTTAGCATCTATAGCCATAGGAATACAAGCATACCCAATTCTCATAAAAACCTCCTAAAAGTTAATATATATAGTTTATATATTAACATAATATTATATTATATACCTCAACAAAATAAAACTAGAGCTAATGGTGTATTTTGCATAATTATATAACTACAAGGAGATAACTATTGTATATATTTTACTTACCATGGAAGGATGAGATATCTATGGAAAAAAGCGTAAACAATCTTCAAATAAAAATTGATTCTATTAAAAATTTAGTTGGAGAAAAAAATGAGTTAATAGTAAGAGAGTTTGTAATAGGAAAGAATTACAATTTAAATGCAGCGGTATTATATATAAATGGATTGACTAATAGACAGACTATAGACAGAGAAATACTTAGACCATTGATGTTTGAAGTTGAAGAGAACTTAAGCATTATACATGATTTAGAGGATAGCATTTGTAGGAAATATATATCTGTTAGTAATACTTTTGTAGAAGAAGATATGAACAAAGCTGTTTTTAATATTAGAAGAGGTAAAGCTATAGTGATATTACAAGGTACTAGCAAATTTATAGTAGTTGATGCTAGTGGAGGTGAATACAGGGGTATACAAGATCCAATAAATGAAACTTCTGTAAGAGCATCTAGAGAGGGTTTTGTAGAAAAATTAGAAACAAATATAAGTTTAATTAGAAGAAGAATTAAAGATAATAATCTAGTAGAGGAAAGATTAGTAATTGGCAGAAGAACTGGAACGGATGTAGCTTTATTATATATTAACAACATTGCAGACATAAATATAGTAAATGACATAAAAGAAAGGCTAAATGCTATAGATGTAGATGGCTTTTCAGGTAGTGGTACTTTAGAGCAATTGATAGAAAATAGCCCTTATAGTATATTCCCTCAAAGCTTTCCTACAGAAAGACCGGATGTAGTAGTAGCAAATTTATTAGAAGGTAAAATTGCAGTAATTGTAGATGGAACTTCCTATGCAGTAACCTTTCCTACGGTATTTTTTGAATTTTTTCAAGCTGTAGAAGACTATAACGAAAGAACATACATAGGTTCCTTTTCAAGATTATTAAGGTATTTAGCAGTTTTTATTGTTATAACATTACCTGCAATATATATAACCTTAATAAAGTTTAATACAGAGCTGATTCCTTTAAAATTTTTAGAGTCTATTATTGAATCTAGAAAAGGCATAGCATTAACCCCTTTTATGTCTATATTATCTATGAATATAATTGTAGAATTTTTAAGAGAGGGTGGATTGAGGCTGCCCTTTAAAATAGGGCAAACCCTAAGCGTAGTTGGAGGTATCATCATAGGAGACGCTGCTATAAGAGCGAAAATAGTAAGTTCTACTACTTTGCTTGTAATAGGTATAGCTACTGTGGCAACCTTTCTAATACCTAATTATGAAATGTCCCTTTCCATAAGGCTAATAGGCTATCCTATGTTGTTTTTGGGGAATTTCTTGGGCATGTTTGGAATTGCAGCAGGTTGGTTTTTTATTATAGCTCATTTATGCACATTGGAAAGTTATGGAGTGCCATATTTTAAGATATATAAAAGTGATTTAAAGGATATCCTCATAAGAGCACCTATATGGAAAATGGATAAAAGACCTGAAATCATGCCAAATATAAATTCTACTAGGCAGAGTAATTTTAGAAACCTTTTTAGGAGGAAAAAGGATGGGAACTAAAGAGGATAATGTTTTAACGGAGAGTCAGTTGGTATGTATACTTATAGGAAGTATGATAGGAATTGGAGTATTAAGTTTACCTAAAGACGTAATAAAAATATCCAAACAAGATGGGTGGATATCTGTTCTTTTAGGTTCCGTGTATCCTTTATACGTAATTTTTATAGCTAACTATATTAGAAAAAAACATCCTAAAGAGGATTTGTTAGATTTAAATAAAAAGATTTATGGTAGGTTCTTTGGGATTATATTTAATATGATATTTTTAATATTTTTTTTATTTATTGGTACAGAAGTAGCAGCTGGAGTAAATAATGTGTTGAAGATTTATATGGTACATTTTTTAAATAAATGGAATATCTTAACTCTACTATTTTTAATAACAGCTTATGCTGCCTATGGGGGAGCAAAGACCATTGGTAGAATGAATGAAGTGCTATTTTATAGCACTTTTGCGATTTTTTTAATACCATTGTTTGCTGTAAGCAAAGGAGATATTTTGAATTTAAAGCCGGTATTAGGGAGTGGGGTATTAACTATAATAAAGGGAGTAAAGGAAACGGCTACTATTTACTCTGGAGTAGAAATATTATTCATAATATATCCTTTCCTACATACAAATGTAAATATTGGTAAATGTGGATTAAGGAGCATAATATTTATTACAATTATTTACACCTTATTTACTATAGTCACTATACTATATTTGGGTATAGATACCACTTTAAAATTTTTATGGCCATTGATTACGGTGACAGAAAGTATAATGATACCAGTAATTAATTCCTTTAGATATGTATTTTTAGCCCTTTGGACTATGACTATGTTTAAGGTCATTTCTATAGATTATTATATTTTTTCCTATGGATTAAATAAGTTGTTTAAAAAAATTAGTAGAAAAAACTGGATTTTAATACTTTATCCTATAATGATTATATTGTCTAGTTTATATGGGAATCCAACCATTAGAAGGGATTTTATAGGGAAGGTGTTTCCCGTTTACGTAACATATAATGTTGTGTTTATTACCATTACTGCTATATTAGTAGCGTTAGGGAAAGGTGATAATTATGCAAAAAAAGATGAAAACAATAATAACAATTAGTGCTATTTTAATTATAATAATTAACTTTATTGGGGAAAGGGGAGAACTTGTGGAAGAATTAAACATACCTAGTGCTATAGGCTATGATTTAAGAAAGGAGTTTGGGGATACAGTAATATACAATGTTTCTGTTAGAACATATTTTGCAGAAAGTAAATTACAAAATGATAGTCAGGTATTAGAGGGGGAAGGCTTAAGCATTATTGAAACTAGAGATGATAGACAATTGAAAGCTAATAAAAAATTTATACTTGGGCTAGAAAAAGTAATAGTTGTTAGTGAAGAATATGCTATGTATGGAATGAAAAATGTAATAGATAGTTTATTAAACAACCCTCAGGTAAATGATAATGGTAAAGTGGTTGTTTGTAGTGGAATGGCAAAGGATATATTAGAGTATGAAACAAAAAGATATGGCGGTACTGATGAGGTAATAGGAGACATGATAGATCATGCTGGAGATTATAATTTTTTTCCAGAGGACTATACTCTTATAGACTATATTATAGTGTCTTCTTCGGAAGGGAGAAATCCGATTTTACCCTATGTGGAAATAACAAATAAAGGTATTGAAGTAACAGGGTTGGCGATTTTTGACAAAGATAAAATGGTAGGGAAAATGAATATGGAGGATGGAAGAATATTAAATCTCTTAAGGGAAAATGGAGGGAAAGGAACTTTAGTTATGCAAAAAAATTCTAAGGAATATATAAATTATTATCCTAAAGCTAAAAGAAGGGTTAAATGCACTAAGGAAGAGGATAGGTATAAATTTATTATAGAATTAGATCTTCAAGGAGCTATTGTATCAAATGAATTGTATAAAGATTTTGATAGTGATCCAAAGGTATTAAAAGAATTTGAAGAGGAAATGGAAAAACAGGTGGAGAAAAAGTGTATGAACTTTATAAATAAAGCTAAGGATAACTACCCAGTGGATGTTTTAGACCTTGGAAAAGTAGCAGCTGCAAAGTATGGAAGAGGTAAGGATATTGATTGGAATAGGGAAGTTTTAAATTCTATAATAGAGGTAAAGGTGAAAGTTAAAGTTGATAGCCAAGGAAGAGGAGACTATTAAATGAAGGAAGATAATGTACTAACGGATACTCAGTTTACCCTTATGCTTATTGGCGCTATGATAGGTATAGGCATTTTAACGCTGCCTAATGATGTTATAAAAATTGCAAAACAGGATGGATGGATATCTGTAATATTAGGAGCAATCTATCCTGTGTACATTGTTTTTTTAGCAAGCTATATAAGCAGCAAACATCCTAAAGAAGACATATTAATCTTAAGCAAAAAGTTTTTTGGTAAAGCTTTAGGAAAGATCTTTAACTTAATATTTCTTCTATATTTCTTTTTTCTAGCCACACAGGTGGCTTCAGGTATAAGCGGTGTATTGAACATATATATGGTTCACTTTTTGAATAAGTGGAATATTTTAATAGGTACATATATTGTAATTACCTACGCTGTATATCATGGAAGTAAAGCTGTAGGGAGATTAAATGAATTTATTTTCTTTGCTACATTTATTAAGTTTCTTATTCCTTTGATTGCTATAAAGGATAGCAGTATTTTAAATATAAGACCTGTTTTAGGAAGTGGTGTAATAAATATAATAAAAGGGATAGAGCAAACTACCTTTGCCTTTGCGGGCATAGAAATAATATTTATTATATATCCTTTCATACAAAATAATAAAAATTTAAAGAAATGCGGATGGAAAAGCATTGTTTTTATAACAACCATATATACTGTATTTACTATTTTAGATATAGTTTTTTTAGGAATAGATGCTAGTGTTAAATTTTTATGGCCTGTAGTTACAGTGACAGAGAGTATAATGATACCAGTTATAAATTCTTTTAGGTATATATTTATGTCATTATGGTCCTTAACTATGTTTAAGACCATATGTAACAATTATTTTGTTTTCACTTATGGTTTAAATGAAGTTGTTCAAAAAGTAAAAAGAAAAAACATTGTGTTACTACTTTTCCCTATTGCCATTATAGTATCGTCCCTTTATGGTAATGTAGCTGATTCAAGAAAATTTACAGGCAAAATAATGCCTATATACGTAATTTTTAATATAGTTTTTACTTCTTTAATCGCTATATTTGTTTACATAAAAAATCGGAGAGCAATCAGTTGATTATTATCAATTGCTTGCTCTCCTTTTAATTATAAGGATATATAAGTGTCCTTTAGTAATAAAGCATCTCTTTCAAGTATAGGACTTTCACAAACAATACATCCCTTTATGTCAAAGGTTTTAAAAGCTTTCATAGCAGCAGTAAAATTAAAATCACTTTCTAAAAAGGGAAGATGATTTTTTTCGCCCTTTGCTCCATAATTTATTCCGGATATATGTATATGCATATCTTCTAAGGCTTCATAACCTAATTCATCTTTAATATATTGAAGTATTTTAGCAAAATCATCGTAGCTTTTTAAGGCACCATTATATCTAGCATGAAGATGAGAAAAATCTATGCAGGGTTTACATGTTTTAACCTCTTTACAAAGAGAAACAATTTCTTCCAAGGAGCCAAACTGAGTGGCTTTTCCGGTGGTTTCTAATCTATAATCTACATCTAAGTAAGGAAGTTTTAATAAGTTTTCTTTTATCTTATTAAATGTATCTTCCTTTGAACTTTCTAAGTAAAAGCCAGGATGAAAAACAAGACTCCTTCCATGTACCTTTTTTAAGCCATGTACACCTTGCAGTATTCTTTCCAAAGATTTTTCTTGTTTTTCTTCCTCTACTGCATTTAAATTGATGAAGTAAGAGCCATGAGCAGAAAGATAAAATTCATTATCTATCTTACTCTTAAGTACCTCATGCTGATTTTTATTTGTTATATTTACTGATCTAACAAAGGGGAGTTCCATGGCATCTAAACCTAATTTTTTTAAATATTCTATACCGCTTTTATATGTAAATTTTTGAGTTCCATCACCAATGGGAAGACCTGATATTCCAAAAAGTAATTTATCCAATAATAAAACCGCCTTTACCATATATTCTTCTATTAATTTTAACTTCTAAGGGAATATCAGTCAAATTTAAAATTCTAGTTATCTAAAAAACTTTAATTATGCTCTCTTAAAATAGGCAAGGTGCTACAGGTAAAGCTACCACCAGCTTTTATTACTTCGCTATAATCTGAGTAAATAGCATTTACCCCTTCCTCGAAAAGTAGTTTTGCTGTAGTTTTATTGCTTGTAACTATTGTATTATTTCCAAGACACACAAAATTTGATGCTAAAACATCAGCATCTTCATCCTTAAGAGAAATAACTTTTTTAAAATGGGATTTTATTATGTCAGTGTCATAAACATAACTTGAGAGAATGCATCTATCTTTATCTATAGAATTAAAAACACAATCAAGGTGAAGCTTTTTATTGTCAAAGTTTATAGGAATAACTTTGACAGGAATATTATTACTATTTAAAACCTCCTGCACTTCACTGCAAGCCTCTAACGTACTTCTTCTACTCATACCTACAAACATAACTTCATCATGTAAAACCACATCACCTCCTTCTATATGGTTTTGCATATGGTAAGTTCTGATGTTATATTTTTCAGCAAACTTTATTAAGGCCGCAGGTTCATGTATTCTCTCAGGACTTTTCATTTTTGAGATGAACAAAATATCACCTACCACAAAGCCTATATCCCTACTAAATACTTGAGAGGGGCTATTTATTAGGTCTAAAAATTGAACCTTTACTCCATTATTTATAAGAGTATTTACAAAATTATTATATTGAGAAAACATTAAAGGATAGTCAATTTTACCCTTGTAAGGATTTCCGGGGTCTGTTATTTCAAAATTACATGGATAAACCATTAAATAGTGAATTAATTTGTCATATTGATTTTTTAAAAAAGCTTTCATCTTATCTCCTCCTAATTGTTATCTATATTTTTTATATAATCAGTAAAATTTATTCATAAAAGTATTGCTTAATATTCCATACTCACCAGAACTTTAATAATGTTTCTTTGATTACAAATAATAAAAATTACTCAAAAATATTCTTGATTGGAGGAACAGGTGCTATAGATATTTCAATAGAATATCTATTAAAGGGAGCGGAAAACACAACAAAGGGAGAAAAGGGCTATATAAATACTGAAATTAAAAATGTAGATAAGGGTATTAAGAAATTTCGGAGGAATTTTTTCTTTAACTATTAACTATTAACTAAATATCTAGTAAACTAAATAAGAGGTGATTAAATTTGAAGGGAAGATGGATGCTAAAATGCAACAATGTTAACATAGATGAATTAAATAAAGTCACAGGAATAGATAAGGTAGTTTTAACAATTCTTGCAAATAGAGGAATTAAAACTCCTTATGATATAGATAGATTTATTAAGTCCTCATTAAACGATATGTATGATCCTTTCTTAATGAAGGATATGGATAAAGGAATAGAAATAATAAGGAAAGCTATAGAAAAGGGTAAAACCATAGCTATATATGGAGATTATGACGCTGATGGAGTAACCTCTACAGTAATTCTGCATAAAGCCATAACTATATGTGGAGGAAAGGTTATGTATCATATTCCTCATAGAGAAAATGAGGGGTATGGCATGAATGGAGAAAGAATAATAAAATTAAAAGAAGAGGGAGCAGAAGTAATAATAAGTTGTGACAATGGTATTTCTGCTATTGAACAAGTAAAGCTAGCGGTAGAATTGGGAATGGAGGTTGTTATAACAGATCATCATGAACTACCTTTTATAGAAGATGAGAATAATGAGCGAAAATACATAATACCAGAAGCTCACGCTGTTATAAATCCTAAAAGGGAAGACTGTAAATACCCATTTAAACTATTATGTGGAGCTGGAATTGCATTAAAATTTGCCCAGGGACTATTTTCTATAATGAATATAAGGGAGGATGAGCTTTATCATCTACTACAATTTGCTGCAATTGGTACTGTATGCGATGTGGTAGATTTAATAGATGAAAATAGAATTATTGTAAAAAATGGTCTTCCTTTAATAAAAGATACCAACAATAAGGGGTTAAAATCTTTAATTAAGGTTACTGGATTAGAAGGTAAGGAGTTGACTTCCTATCATATTGGATTTATACTAGGCCCTTGTATAAATGCAACGGGTAGACTGGAAACTGCAGAGTTATCTGTAGAACTTTTGCTCACGAAAGAAGATGAAAAAGCGGAGGAGCTTGGAAAAAAACTTCATCTTTTGAATGTGGAAAGACAAGATATTACAACGGAAAGTGTAGATAGTGTTGGTGAGATTATAGAGTTTGGAGAATATAGGGATAATAAAATTCTAGTAGTGTATGAGGAGAGGGTTCATGAAAGCATTGCGGGGATAGTGGCAGGCAGAATTAAAGAAAAATACAACAAACCAACTATAATTTTGACTAAAGGAAAAGAGGGCGTAAAAGGATCTGGTAGATCTATCGAAGGATATAACATGTTTGAAGAACTGTTAAAATGTAAGGAGTTACTAGATAGATTTGGAGGACATCCTATGGCGGCAGGGCTATCCATTCAAAAGGATAAAATAGACCAATTAAGAAAGAAATTAAACAATAATTGTAGTCTCTTAGATGAGGATTTCATACCTAAGATATCTATCGATAGAAGACTATCTTTAAGGGAGGTTTCGGTTAAATTAATAGATAAATTAGGGGTGCTAGAACCCTTTGGAAAGGGTAATAGCTCCCCTGTTTTTGCAGAGAAAAATATAAATATAGAGAAAATTGCTATCATAGGTAAGGATAAAAATACAATTAAATTTACATTCAGAATAGAAGGTAGCTTTGATAAAATTGATGGATTAGCTTTTGGAAAGGGCATAGAATTTGAAGAGGAACTAAGAGATAGGTATGGCGATGAATATATTAATTTTATAAATAGACCTTTAGGTTTGAAAATGGATTTTGTGTTTTTCCCTTTTATAAATGAATATAACGGATACATCACACCACAGGTTCGTATACTTGATTATAGATTTAGTTCATAAAAATCTTAAATATCTGAATTTTGGTCAAATTGTTCTTTGAGTTATTATAAAAGTGATATATAATAACTATAATATATTTATGGTAATAGGTATGGGGGATAGGGAGAATGTATACATGTTTTGACAATGTACCCTTTGGTGCAATGATATTAGAAGGTGATAGCTTATTGATTAAATATATCAATGGCAAGATGAAGGAAATGCTAAATTATCACAGTGAATATTCATTGCCTAAAGATTTAATAAATAAAATAAATACTCTTAGGAAAAATAAGAAAGAGGAGTATTTAAGGGGATATAAATTACCTTTAGAAAAGATAGTAGACTTAAACCTTTCTTTTAATGAAGGAATTGTTCAAGTTTTTGCAAATCAAGTTCATACAGAAGAGTGCTTAGCCTTAAAAGAAGAAATCGATAGGTATGTTGCTCTTTCAATGGAGTTTAAAGCTAAAAGTGATGTAGTTGAAATTCTAAGACGAAGAGAAAAGCAACATTTGATGCATTTAAAGGATGTAATTAACAATATATCGGAGGGTATTCTGGTTTTAGATAAAGAATTTAGAATTAACTTGTGTAATAAATCAGCTTGTAATATTTTAAATTTGAAACAGATTGAGTTGTTAGATTATAATAATATTTTGAAAAAATATAGCATATGTACTGAAGAAAATAATTCTAATATTTCTAATTATGTTACTCATTTTTTTGAGGATAAATCTCCTGTTAAAAATTTGGTGTTGAAGCTTAAAGATAACTTTACAAATAAAGTTAAATATATAGAATTTAATAGTAATCCTATATTAAAAAGTAATGGGGAGCTACTGTACACTGTTATTTCTATAAAAGATATTACGGATAGTAAAATAAATAAATTAATTGCTGAAAATCAAGCGAAATTCATTGAAAGGACATTAAGTAATTTAAGTATACCTGTTATAGTTTTAGATTATCCTGATTTGAAAGTAAGTTTTGCAAATAATTTAGGAATAGAATTTGCAAAGAATATTTTATATATTGAAGGTGATAGTGAGGAAATAATAGGTAAAAAAATATATGAAACCTTTGATGAGTTTATTAAAAATACCTTGGTTGAAGCTATACATAAAGCTGGAAAAAACAATCAAGAAGTGATAATATCTCCATATTATATAGAGAAGATTTCGGGGAAAGAAAAATATTATAAATTTAAAATAACTCCTTTTAAATATAAAGACAATTATAAAAGAATATATATACATATTTTGGATATTACTGAAGAGATTAATTCAAATAAAGAATTAGAGAAAGTAAATAAATTAAAGGATGAGTTTTTTACTGTAGTTTCACATGAATTAAGAACGCCTTTAACTATAATTTACTCGGCACTGCAATTAGCTTATGATATTTATAAAGAAGAACTTACTTTAAATTTAGATGTAACATTGCAAAGAATAAACCAAAATTGCAGCAGACTACTGAAACTTACAAATAATGTAATGGATATTTCGGCTTTCGATGCGGGGTTAATGAAAATAAATAATCAGCAATTTGATATAGTTATGGAGAGTGAATTAATTGTTAACTCTGTATATTACTATGCAAGAAAAAAAGGAATAAATATAATTTTTGACACTAATGAAGAAGAGTATGATGTGGTAATTGATAAGGAAAAGTATATAAAAATACTGCTAAATTTACTTTCAAATGCCATAAAATATACTAGGGAAAATAAAAATATCTATGTTGATTTAATTTTAAGAAAGGATATATTTGAAGTTCATGTAAGGGATGAAGGATTAGGAATAGCGAAAGAAGATATAGATAATATTTTTAATAGGTACTTGCAATTAAACAATGGACTAACTAGAGGGGCAGAGGGCTTAGGACTAGGTCTAACTGTAGTTAAAAAATTTGTGGAGTGTATGGAAGGAGATATTAAAGTTAAAAGTAAGAAAGGTGAAGGCTCGGAATTTATTTTAGAATTTGGAAGATATTCTAAAATAAACACTAATGAACCACAATTAGTTACAATTAATGAAAGTTTTGATGATTTAATAACTATAGAAATGTCAGATATATATTAGTAAACTAAAAAATTTTAGGCATATAGATTTTACACTATATGCCTAAAACTATTACTCAAACTACTTTGATAGGTTATTTTTCTGGTAGGATTCTACCATTCTTTTAACCATCTGTCCACCAACGGAACCATTTTCTCTAGAAGTAAGGTTTCCATTATAGCCTTCAGTTAAGTTTACCCCAACTTCTCTAGCTGCTTCCATCTTAAATCTGTTAAGACCTTCTCTAGCTTCTGGTACTAATATTCTATTACTACTTCTGTTTGCCATTGTTAAAACCTCCTTTTTAATTTGGTACTATTATATTAACCTTTTTTACCTAATTTATATTAGGATATTGAAGGGCACTCTGCCATATTGTGCACTTTATTGAATATTATATAAAAAATATTAAAACATATAACATTGGACACACCTATTTGAATAATATAAAATATATATAAATTGAGAGATAGCTAAAGGTGGTAGATTTAATTGAAGAAAAAGAAAATTATACTTACAGGTGGCGGTACAGCAGGCCATGTTACTCCTAATTTAGCATTAATACCTAAATTAAAGGATTTAGGATATGAAGTTGAATATATTGGAACAAAGGAAGGTATAGAAAAAAACTTAGTTTTAGGAGAAAATATAAGATATCATGAAATATCCAGTGGAAAACTAAGAAGATATTTTGATATAAAAAATTTTACAGATCCAATAAAAGTAATTAAGGGTATATGGCAAGCAAAAAATATAATTAAGAAGATAAAACCGAATGTAGTATTTTCTAAAGGAGGTTTTGTAGCTGTTCCGGTGGTTATTGGCGCGTATTTAAATAAGATTCCAGTTATAGCCCATGAATCAGATATAACTCCGGGTCTTGCAAATAAGCTTTCAATGCCATACTGTAGTAAAATATGTGTAACCTTTCCTGAATCATTAAAAAATTTAAAAGGAGATAAGGGAGTACTCACGGGAACACCAATTAGAGAAGAGTTATTCAAAGGTAAAAAATCCGAGGCTATAAAAATTTGTGAATTTAAAGAAGATAAACCAATTTTGTTGATAATAGGAGGAAGTCTTGGCTCTAAGGTTATTAATGATTCTATACGAGAAATATTAGATGAATTATTGTTAAGATACAATATAATACACATTTGCGGTAAGGGGAATTTAGAGAAAGCTTTAGTAAGAAAAGAAGGATATAAGCAGTTTGAATATGTAAAGGAAGAATTAGCCCATTTTATGCAAGGCGCTGATTTAGTTATATCTCGTGCAGGAGCTAATGTTATTTTTGAACTACTAGCACTGAAGAAGCCTAATATATTAATCCCCCTATCGAAAAAATCCAGTAGGGGAGACCAGATTTTAAACGCGGCGTCCTTCAAAAAAAGTGGATATAGCGTAGTAATTGAAGAGGAAAAACTTACAGGAGAGAAATTGAAAAATGAAATTAATCTTCTCTATGAAAATAAAGAAAAATATACATTGAATATGAATAAAAGTCCAATAAAAAATGGTGTGGATAATATTATAAATTTGATAGAAAATATAAGTATATAGACTAAATATTGTTATTTAATTGTTGAATAATATTATAAATTGTTATAATATATAATTAATAGTCTATATTTAAGAATATTTATTATTAATTAATAGAAAGAGGTGTTTTTCATGAAAAAAGTTTCAATTATATATTGGAGCGGTAGTGGTAATGTAGAGGTTTTAGCTGAAAATATTAAACTAGGCGCTGAAAGAGTAGGGGCAGAAGTTTCTATAAACCAAGTAAAGTATGCTAAAGTTGAAGATGTTTTAAAAGCTGATGCAGTTGCCTTTGGAAGTCCATCTATGGATAATAATCAGGTAGAACAACAGGAAATGGCACCATTTTTAAAGAATTTTAAAGAGTTAAATATGGAAAATAAGCCAACTGTATTATTTGGCTCTTATGGTTGGGATGATGGAAAGTTTATGGAGAGTTGGGAAAAGCTAATGGTAGAATACGGATTTAATATAGTTGGAAAATTAGTGGTTCAAGAAGCTCCAAAAGATGAAGAAATAGAAAATGCTAAAAACCTAGGAGAATTATTAGGAAAATAATAAGTAATAATGAGGCTATTCTATAGGGTAGCCTCATTAGATTGTTAAAATAATAATTAAGAATATTTGCAATATTGTAACAAACTAACCCAATTTTTTGAAAAACAATTTATTTATTTAAAAAGTTTAAAAAAGTGTACAACAATAAAAAAAAATGTGTTATAATAACTTTGCAAAGGTTTAAATGAAAAAATATTTTACATAATTCAACTTTTATAGTATATATATAAGTATGGTATAGTATTGAAAGATTGTTAATTTTAAAACAAACTTTTATAGAGTGGTAATGCAGAGAAATTATTATGCATTATTTTATGCTGTTTAATTGTTTATTTTTAATATTAAAATAAATATCAAAAATATATAGAAAGAAGGGAATTTTTAAATGAGAAGAATGAAGACTATGGATGGTAATACTGCTGCTGGATATATATCCTATGCTTTTACTGATGTAGCAGCTATTTACCCAATAACTCCTTCATCCCCAATGGCAGAACATGTTGATGAGTGGGCTGCGCAAGGAAAGAAAAATATTTTTGGACAACCTGTAAAATTAATGGAAATGCAATCAGAAGCAGGTGCTGCTGGTGCGGTTCATGGTTCATTACAGGCTGGAGCTTTAACTACTACATACACAGCATCACAGGGATTATTACTTATGATTCCTAATATGTACAAAATTGCTGGAGAACTTTTACCATCAGTATTCCATGTAAGTGCTAGAGCACTTGCAACTCATGCACTTAACATTTTCGGAGATCACTCCGACGTTATGTCTGCAAGACAAACTGGATTTGCTATGCTTGCTGAAAGCAGTGTTCAAGAAGTTATGGACTTAGCTGCAGTTGCTCACTTAGCAACTATAAAAACTAGCATTCCATTTATGAGCTTCTTTGATGGATTTAGAACTTCACACGAAGTACAAAAGATAGAAGTGTTAGAATATGATGAGTTAGCTAAATTAGTTGATATGGATGCTGTAAAGGCATTTAGAGCAAAAGCTTTAAATCCAAACAATCCAGTAACTAGAGGTACAGCTCAAAACCCAGATATATTCTTCCAAGGTAAAGAAGCTTCAAATAAATTTTATACACCAGTTCCAGAAACTGTTGAGTACTACATGAATGAAATCAACAAATTAACTGGAAGAGATTATAAATTATTTAACTACTATGGAGCAGAAGATGCTGATAGAGTAATAATAGCTATGGGATCAGTTTGTGACTGTATCGAAGAAACTATTGATTACTTAATGGCTCAAGGAGAAAAAGTTGGTTTAGTAAAAGTTCACTTATATAGACCATTCTCATTAGAGCACTTCTTTAAAGCTATGCCAAAAACAGTTAAGAAAATAGCTGTTCTTGACAGAACTAAAGAACCAGGTTCAATAGGAGAGCCATTATACTTAGATGTTAAATCTGCATTCTATAATTCAGATATAAGACCAGTTATCGTTGGTGGAAGATACGGATTAGGTTCAAAGGACACAGTTCCAGGACATATGATAGCAGTATTTGATAACTTAAAAGAAAAATGTCCAAAAGATGGATTTACAGTTGGTATAGTTGATGACGTAACATTTACATCATTACCATTAGGACCAGATGTAGATACAACTCCAGTTGGAACAACAGCTTGTCAGTTCTGGGGACTTGGATCAGACGGTACTGTTGGAGCAAACAAGACTGCTATAAAAATCATTGGAGACCATACAGACATGTATGCTCAAGCATACTTCCATTATGACTCAAAGAAATCTGGTGGTATAACAGTATCCCACTTAAGATTTGGTAAAAAGGCAATAAAGAGCCCATATTTAATAAATAAGGCAGATTTCGTTGCTTGTCATAATCAATCTTATGTTCACAAATACAATGTTATAAAAGGATTAAAGAAGAATGGTACATTCTTACTTAACTGTATTTGGAGTGATGAAGAATTAGATGCTCAGTTACCAGCAGAAATGAAAAACTTTATTGCTAATAACAACATCAAATTCTATACACTAAACGCAGTTAAAATCGCTCAAGAAATTGGTCTTGGCGGAAGAATTAACATGATAATGCAATCTGCATTCTTCAAGTTAGCTAACATAATCCCACTAGAAGATGCTGTTAAGTATTTAAAAGATGCTATAGTTGCTTCTTATGGAAATAAGGGTGAAAAAGTTGTTAGCATGAACCAGGCTGCAGTTGAAGTAGGAATAAGCAAATTACATGAAGTTACAATTCCAGAATCATGGAAAACAACAACTGAAGGATATGCTGAAGATAATTCAAAGAGACCAGATTTCATAAAGAATGTGGTTGATGTTATCAACAGACAAGAAGGAGATTCCTTACCAGTTTCAACATTTAATGGAATAGAAGATGGTACATTACCACACGGAACAGCAGCTTTCGAAAAGAGAGGAATAGCTGTTAACGTACCAGAGTGGCAAATAGACAAATGTATTCAATGTAACCAATGTTCATATGTTTGTCCTCACTCAGTAATTAGACCATTCTTAGCAAATGCAGAAGAAGCTGCTAATGCTCCAGAAGGATTTAACATGGTAGATGCTAAGGGCGGACCATCCTTTGCAGGATTAAAATTCAGAATAACAGTTACTCCACTTGATTGTACAGGTTGCGGAAACTGTGCTGACATTTGTCCAGCTCCAGGAAAAGCTCTTATCATGAAGCCAACTGAAACTCAGTTAGCAGAACAAAATAATTGGGAATATGCTTTAACATTAAGCAAGAAAGAAAACCCAATGAACAAAATGTCAATAAAAGGTAGCCAGTTTGAGCAACCACTTCTTGAGTTCAACGGAGCTTGTGCAGGTTGTGGAGAAGCTTCCTACGCAAGATTAATAACTCAATTATTTGGAGATAGAATGATGATAGCTAACGCTACTGGTTGTACATCAATCTGGGCAGGATCAGCTCCATCAACTCCATATACTAAGAATGAAAAAGGACAAGGACCAGCTTGGGCTAACTCCTTATTCGAAGACAACGCTGAATTCGGATTAGGTATGGCTCTTGGTGTTAACCAATTAAGAGCAAAACTTGCTGAAATGGCTAAAGAAGCTTTAGCTGCAAATGTAAGCGAAGCTTTAAAGGCTGCATTACAAAACTGGTTAGATACATTTACTGTAGGAGAAGCTTCAAGGAAAGCTACAAATGAACTACTTCCATTATTAGAAGCTGAAAAAGAAAATAATGAAGCAGTTAAATTCATGGTAGAAAACAAGAACTTCTTAGTAAAACAATCACAATGGATCTTCGGTGGAGACGGATGGGCTTATGACATCGGATACGGTGGAGTTGACCACGTTTTAGCTAGCGGAGAAGACATTAATATATTTGTATTTGATACAGAAGTTTACTCAAATACAGGAGGACAATCTTCAAAATCAACTCCAACTGCTGCTATAGCTAAATTTGCTGCATCTGGTAAGAGAACTAAGAAGAAAGACCTTGGAATGATGGCTATGAGCTATGGATACGTATATGTTGCTCAAATAGCTATGGGTGCTGATAAGAACCAGACTCTAAAAGCTATTCAAGAAGCTGAAGCATATCCAGGACCATCATTAGTTATTGGTTATGCTCCATGTATTAACCAAGGATTAAAGATTGGTATGGCAGGAAGCCAAACTGAACAGAAGAGAGCTGTTGAAGCTGGATACTGGCAGATGTATAGATTTAACCCAACTCTTAAGGAGCAAGGAAAGAATCCATTCGTTCTTGATTCAAAAGAACCAGATTGGAGCAAATTTCAAGATTTCTTAATGGGTGAAGTTAGATACTCATCCTTAAAGAAAGCATTCCCAGAAGTAGCAGATGCATTATTTGCTAAGACTGAAGAAGATGCAAAAGAAAGATATGAAAGCTACGTAAGATTAGCTCAGTATAAATAATAAACCATAAAAGGAGGCCTAAGGGTCTCCTTTTGTATGGAAATTATGAAAAATTATTAAAGTATTTATAAAAAACTCTTTTAAAAAGGATAAAATAAGGGTACAATTAGAACATAACCTAAAAGGAGGGATAAATATGGATAAAGATAAAATAAATGGCTGCGGTTGCGGTTGTGAAGAATCAACTTGTGGTTCTGAGGAATCAAATCATGATTGTGGATGTGGTTGTGAAGAACATGATCACGAAGCGCTTTTAGTTGATTTAGAAGACGAAAACGGAAACATCGTAACCTGTGAGGTTGTGGACGGATTTGAGTATAAGGATAATGAATATGTACTAGTACAAAATCCAGAAGATGGTTCAGTATATTTATTTAAAGTAGTTGGAGATGAAGAAAATAGTGAATTAGTTGTTCCAGAGGATGAAGAGTTCGATGAAGTAACTAATTACTATCAAACATTAACAAATACAGAAGAATAGTTCAGATAAAATAGAGTAAATGTTAATTTACTCTATTTTTTTTATTATAATTATAATTTTTATTCAATAATTTGTATTATATATAGTAAAAGTTTAGAAATAATATATAATAAAATATATAAGAGTATAGGAGGTCATAGATTTGACTAAGGAAAAAGTAAAATTAGCTATATTTGATATAGATTTCACTTTAACTAAAAGAGAAACTTCAATTGAATTTTATAGGTTTATGCTAAAGAAAAAGCCTGGATTAATTAAGTATTTGCCGAGAAGTTTAAAATCAGGATTCTTGTACATTTTAAAAATATATGACGCAGGAAAGGCTAAAGAAAACTTTTTGTCGTTTATTGAAGCTATAGACCATGAAGAAATGAAAGAGGCGGTAAAAGAGTTCTATAGTGAAAGGCTTAGTAAAATACTTTATAAAGATGCCATGGATATTATGAAAGATTTTAAAGATAAAGGGTATAAAATATATTTAATATCTGCTTCTGCGGAGTTTTATCTCTTCGAATTTTATAATATACCCTATGTAGACAAAATCATTGGAACCAGATTTGCATTAAAAGATGGGAAGTACTATGGAAAAATTCAAGGGGAAAATTGCAAGGGTGAAGAGAAAGTAAATAGGTTAATAGAATATTTAAAAGAAGAAGATATAGAAGTGGACTATGAAAATTCATATATGTTCTCTGACTCCTTATCAGATTTACCTTTATTTAAAATAGTAGGAAACCCAAGATTGATAAACTATAAAAAAGATCATACAGAAATTCAAATATTAAAATGGAAATAGGGAGGTGAAAATATGATGAAATTTAATAGCTTCATATTAAATGATGATATGAAGGAAATAGAACTTTTTGATGAAAGTTTATTAAAGAATGGAAAATGTCTTTATGAAGTAATAAAAGTAAAAGAAGGGGTTCCTTTATTTTTGGAAAGACATATAAAGAGACTTCATAATTCAGCTAAATTAACCAGTTTAAGCTTATGGGTTGAGGATGAATACATAGAAAAAGCATTAAATAAAATAATTTTAAAGAATGAAGTTAAGGAAGGAAGTCTAAAATTCGTATTGAATTTTGATGAAAAAGTATTTCTAGCTTTCTTTGAAGAAGTAGTTTTTCCAAGTGAAAAGGATTTTAGTGAAGGAGTTTCTATATGGACATATAAAAGAGAAAGAGATAATCCTAATGCAAAGGTATTAAATATGGATTTTAGAATGGATTTAGATAAGTTTATGAAAGAAAAGGACATATTTGAAGCTTTACTCGTGGATAGAAATGGGTACATAACAGAAGGAAGCAAATCCAATGTATTTATAGTTAAGGATAGCAAGATAATTACCACTCCTATTAAGGATGTGTTACCTGGAACTAAAAGAGGTATTGTACTAGAAATTTGTAAGGAAGCTAATATTCAATTGGAAGAAAGAAATATAAAAGAAGATGAATTAAGTGAGATTCAAGGTATATTTCTAACAAGTACTCCCTTTGATATACTTCCAGTAAAAGAAGTAAATGGATTTAAAATAGCATCTGCTGAAAACGTGTTAATAAAAAAAGTGATGCACTTGTATAGTGGAATGATAATAAATTATATAAAAAATAAAAGTATTAGTTAAGAAAATAGAGGATTAATACGATAATTTTTTTGTATTGGGGGATGGTTTATATGCAAACACTGTTCAAAGGGGTAAGTATTGAAGAATGTTTAGAAGAGGCAAGTAAATCTCTGAATTTAGAAAAAGAAGATATAAAATATGAAATTATAAAAGAGAAAAGTAGTTTTTTTAAAAAAGAGGTTGTAATTTCCGTAGTAATTACTAATGAAGAGACTCAAGGGAAGGCTAAGATTGAAAACAATAATATTATTGTAACTAATCCTATAGCAGAAGGAGAAGCTGCTTTTCTTATGGCTGAGGAAGGTTTGATTTTAAAAGTTGATGGAGAGATAGTAAAAAATAAAGTAAAAGTTTTTGAACATTCTCTTATAGAAGTTGTTTTTCCTGAGGAAAAAGCTGAAAGACATTTAAAAATCAAAGTTAGTGAAGATAAATTAGAGGCGTATATGGAAATTCAATATATTCCTGAAAGAAAATATAAACTTAAAGATTCTGAAGATGTGAATGAGCTAACAATTGAAAAAGAAATAGAAAGTGAAATTATGCCACCAATATACAATTTTAATGAAGTAAAAGAAGAATTATCTAAAATGGGAATTATTTATGGTATAATAGAAGAGAATATCAAAAATAATGTAGAAATAAATTGCAGTAATATTCTAATTGCTAATGGAGATAAGACTATTAATGGTAAAGATGATGCAATTGAATATAAGTTTCCCATGGATGAAAACTTACTAAAGCTAATCGAAGACGATAAGGGTAACGTAGATTTTAGAAATATTTGCTCAATAAAATCTGTGTTGGAAAATGACATAATAGGAATTAGAAAAGCAGGAGAGCCAGGAAGAGACGGTAAAAATATTTTTGGTAATACAATTAAACATAAGCCAGGTAAAAAGCTATATTTAAAGGTTGGACAAGGATGCCTTCTTAAAGATAATAATACTGTAATCGCAACTATTGAAGGAAAACCTAGCACAAAAAATAATGTGTTTTATGTAAATAAACTTCATGAGGTTAGAGGAGATATAGATTTAACTACAGGAAACGTTAAGTTTATAGGGGATGTAGTTATACATGGTAGTGTAAAAGAAGGTATGGAAGTAATAGCAGATAACTCTATTGCTATAGCAAAACATGTGGATAGATCCTTGATAAAAGGTAAGGGAGATATTAGTATTGGTGGAAATGCAATAGCCTCTAACATTATTGGTGGAGGAGAGGATGTTTCTAAAGTTAATTACATAGATAAACTAACAGAAATATTTAATAGCATACAAGGCATCGTTAAAAATGTAGAAGATATAAAAAAATACGATATAATGAATAATAAAAGAAAAGATGGAGAAATAGTAAAAGTTTTAATAGAAACAAAGTATAAAAATATCCCTAAACTTTGTTTTCAAATTATAAAAGATATAAAACTAAACGAGGATGTAGAAGCAGAAGAACAAATACTTCCTATAATAAAAGGAAAGTTGTTAGGACTAGGGCCGATAAATATAAGAAGTATCAAAGAACTAGAGAATTTAAACGACCTAATTACTAAAAAAATAAACAAATTAAAAGAAGAATTGTCACTTCCTGTAAACGTGCAAATAAATTATTGTCAAGATTGTGAAGTAAATAGTACTGGAAATATATATGTAAATGGTAAAGGTTCATATATTTCTTCAATAAATGCAAATGATAGTATATATTTTACAAAAGAAAATAGTGTGGTTAGGGGAGGAATGCTCAGAGCGAAAAATGAAATAAAGTGTGGGATAGTAGGTAGTGTAGGAGGAGTTACCACAAAGCTTATTGTCAATGATCAAGGGAATATATGGGCAAAGGTTGCGTATCAAAACACTATTTTTACTATTGGACAAAGAGAATTCTTGCTTGAAGTCCCTAGTAAAGATGTACATGCATACCTAGATAATAAAGGTGATTTAATAGTAGACAGATTCATATTGTAGGAGGGTTTTTATGGTAGGGAAAGAAATAAAAGTTTTAATCTTTAGTATTAACGATGAATACTATGCTACAGATATAATGGAAGTGGAGAGAATTCTTGGATTTGAGGAGCCAACTAAGCTTCCAGATTCTCCGAATTTTTTAGAAGGTGTTATTAATTACGAAGGCAATATTTTGCCTATAATATCTCTTACTAAAAAATTTAACTTACCTATAAAAGGGGTAAATAAAGATGAAAAAATAATTGTAGCAAAACAGAAAGATGAAAAGATTGGAATAGTAGTAGATGTTGTATCAGAAGTAAGAGATGTAAATTTAGACAAGATTGAAGAAGCACCAGCCATTGTAGGAGGAATATCAAAAAGATACATAAAAGGACTTATTAAAATAGATAAAAAAATAATAATATTCCTTAAGCTAGGCTCCATTCTTACAGAGGAAGAGAAAGTCCTAATCTCAAAATAAATAGTGAAAGGTGCATACTATGGATGTTAAAGAATATAGAGTGGGAATTGCAGATTTAGATATTGCTTCTTCTCCAGATAAAATTATAACAGTAGGGCTTGGATCATGTATTGGTATTGCATTATACGATAAACAAAATTTAGTAGGGGGATTGCTGCATATAATGCTACCGGATAGTACGTTGTTTTCAAGTGTAACCAATCCATTAAAATTTGCAGATTTGGGTATTCCAATATTAATTGAAAAAATGGAGCGTAAAGGAGCAGTAAAAAGAAATTTAATTGCAAAAATAGCAGGGGGTGCCTCTATGTTTAATTTTTCTGATAAAAATTTAATAATGGATATAGGAAATAGAAACACCACTGCAGTAAAAAAGAAATTAAAAGAACTGTCCATTCCTTTATTAGGAGAAGATGTTGGTGGCAATAAAGGAAGAACTATGGTACTAGAAACTATAAGTGGCTCAGTACAAATAAAAACCGTAGGACTTGGAATAAAAGAATTGTAATGGAGTTGATAGGCTTTGAAGAAAATTAAGGTTCTTGTAGTTGATGATTCTGCACTAATGAGGAAAATTATTTCAGATATGATAAACAGCGAAGTAAACATGGAAGTAATAAATACAGCAAGAAACGGTAAGGATTTAATGGATAAGCTACAAATCATTAAACCAGATGTAATTACTCTAGATGTAGAAATGCCTATCATGGATGGAATTACTGCATTAAAAGAATTAAAAATAAAGGGAATAGTTATCCCTGTAATTGTTTTAAGTAGTTTTTCAAAAAAATCATCAGAGTTAACCATAGAATGCCTAGAAGGAGGAGCTTTTGATTTTATTCCTAAACCGTCAGGAGCTATTTCTTTAGATATTAAAAAGGTAAAAGATGATTTAATAACTAAAATAAACCTAGCCTTTGAAAAATGCGAATTTGGATGTGATGAAAAGGATATAAAAAAATATTCTAATGAACTAACGATAACAGCAATTGAGAGCAAAAGAAAATCCTTTAATAAAATAGAAGCTGTGGTTATCGGAGCTTCCACAGGAGGACCCAAGGCTTTACACTCAGTTATTACAAATTTGCCAAAGGATTTAGATGTGCCAGTGTTTGTAGTACAGCATATGCCATCAACTTTTACAAAAGCTTTTGCTGATAGATTAAATAGTAATAGTGAGCTTAAGGTAGTTGAAGGCGAAGAGGGAATGCCTATCGAAAAAAATGTAGTCTATGTGGCACCAGGTGGATTTCATATGGAGGTAGGAGTTGATAAAAAAATTCATTTAAACACAGATCCAACCCTTTGGGGAGTAAGACCTGCTGCAGATAAATTATTTATATCCGCTGCTAATATATATAAGGACAAGCTTTTAAGTGTTGTACTTACAGGGATGGGTAAGGATGGAGCAGAAGGAACACTAAGGGTAAAAGAGAAAGGTGGAACTACAATTTCAGAAGACAAATCCACTGCAATTATATATGGAATGCCTAAGGCTGCCTTTGAAACTGGGATGGTAGATTTAGTTTTACCACTACATAATATTTCAGGAGAAATAGTAAGGCTGGTTAAAGAAAATTGGAGGTAAGTTATGGACTTAGAATACTTTAAAGAGTGGGTTTATAAAGAGTTTAGAATAGATTTAAAAGCGTATAAACCTACCCAACTGCACAGAAGGATATTAAGTTTAATGTCTAGGATTGGTGTTAACTCAGTAGATGAATATATAAATTTATTAAAAAAAGATGCAGGTCAAAGGGAAAAGTTTTTAGATTTTATAACTATCAATGTAACAGAATTTTTTAGAAATCCAGATATTTTTAATGAATTGAGAAACAAAATAAAAGATGAACTTCTCCCGCTTAATAAAAACTTGAAAATATGGAGTGCAGCTTGCTCCATAGGTGCAGAGCCTTATTCCATAGCTATGATATTAGATGAAATTGCACCAGGAGGAAGACATAGTATAATAGCTACAGATATAGATAAAGGAATTTTAGAGAGGGCTAAAAGGGGAGAATACTCAGAATCTGAAATAAAAAATATTAAAAATGACCAGTTAAATAAATATTTTAAAAAACAAGGCGAAAATTATGTAATTGATAATAAGATAAAAAGCATTGTAACCTTTAAAAAACATGATTTAATACTTGATAAATATGAAACTGATTTTGATTTAATAGTATGCAGAAATGTAGTAATTTATTTTAATCAAGATATAAAAGATGATATCTATAGAAAGTTTCATGGGTCATTAAAGAAAAGTGGATTATTATTTGTTGGTGCTACAGAAAGTATTTATAATTACAAAGATTTCGGATTTGATAAGGCTTCGACCTTTATATACAGAAAGGTTTAAGGAGGGAATATAATGGATACATCACAATATATGTCAATGTTTTTAGAAGAGTCCATGGACAATCTTCAGACTTTAAATGAATCCTTGCTACAGCTAGAGCAAGAACCAGAAGATATAGATAAGCTTAATGAAATCTTTAGAGTTGCTCACACTATAAAAGGAATGGCCGCCACCATGGGGTTCAATCAAATGGCAGAATTAACTCATAAAATGGAGGATGTGCTTTCAGAATTTAGAGATGGTCAACTTAATGTTACAGAAAAAGTTGTTACAGTTTTATTTAAATGCCTTGATACCTTAGAACAAATGGTGAACAATATATCAGAAGGTTCTGATAAGGAATTATATATTGAGGAAATTATACTAGAGTTAGAAAGTATGAAGGAAACTCCACAAAAAATTGTGGAGGAAGACGAAAAAAATAAAGATATTAATTTAAATGAATATGATATAAATGTTATAAAACAAGCTCAAGATAAGGGATTTAATACTTATAATATTTTGATTAAATTAAGTGAAAATACCCTTTTAAAGTCAGCGAGAGCTTTTCTAATTTTCAAGAGCTTAGAGGACTTCGGCGAAATTATAAAATCATCCCCAAGTACAGAGGATATTGAAAATGAAAATTTTGAATTAGAAATAAGCCTAGTATATGTTTCTAATAGAAAAAAAGAAGAAATATATAGCTCATTGATGAATATATCTGAAGTTGATAAAGTTTTAGTCGATAATATAAATATTAAGGCTGAACAATCTAAAAAAGTAACTGAAAAGGCAGAGGAAATAATAGCAGATAAGGTTGAAGAAAAAATAGAAGAAAAAATTAAAAATGAGATTAAGGTAAAAGAAGTTAAAACAAAGGAAACTACTGTTAAAAAGCAACATCAGTCTGTTAGGGTTGACTTAGAAAGATTAGATAAGTTTATGAATATGGTGTCAGAGCTTGTTATTAATAGAACTAGGTTAGAACAAATAAGCTTAAATTATAAATTAAAAGATTTAAATGAAACCCTAGAACAAGTTGCTAGAACTACATCAGACTTGCAAGATCTAGTTATGAAAATAAGAATGTTACCATTAGATGTAGTATTTAATAGATTCCCTAGAATGGTGAGAGACCTCTCTGTGGAGCTAGGAAAAGAAATGGAATTAATAATTCAAGGGCAAGATACGGAGCTAGATAGAACCGTTATTGACGAAATAGGAGAACCCTTGATACACTTAATAAGAAATGCTGCAGACCATGGAGTTGAATCTAGAGAAGAAAGAACTTCTAAAGGCAAGGAGCCAGTAGGAAAGATAAGATTAATTGCTTATCAAGAAGGTACTAAGGCTGTTATAAAAGTTGAAGATGACGGAGAAGGTATAAATGTTGCAAAAGTAAAGGCCAAAGCAGAGAGACTAGGCATTGCCACAGAAGGCATGACAGATAAAGATATAATAAATTTGATATTCCTTCAAGGCTTTAGCACTAATGAACAAGTAACGGATATATCTGGTAGAGGCGTTGGCATGGATGTAGTGAAAACTAAAATTTCATCCTTAGGCGGCACTGTAGAAGTAACAAGTGAAAAAGGAAAGGGTTCAGCTTTTATAATAAGATTACCTCTTACTCTTCAAATAATCCAAGCTTTACTTGTTAAAGTTGGAAGTGAAACCATGGCTATATCCTTAGGATATATAGATAGAGTTATTGATTTTACAGAAGACTCAGTTAAAAAATCTAATAATAAAGAAGTAATAATTTACAATGGAAATGTAATTCCTCTTATTAGATTGAATAAAGAGTTAAAAGTGGAAGCTCTATCAGAAAATAAGAAATATACTGTTATTGTTAAAGTTGGAGGAAAGAATGTGGGACTTATGGTAGACTCACTTTTAGGTCAACAGGAGATAGTAATTAAACCACTGGGAAAAACTCTTCAAGGAATGAAAGAGTATATTGGGGCTACAATACTCGGTGATGGTTTAGTTACATTGATACTTGATGTTTCTGCTTTAATATAAGGAGGATAAATATGTCTTACAACAACTTTACACCAATACAATTAGATGCTTTAAAGGAAGTTGGAAATATAGGTTCTGGTAATGCAGCTACAGCTCTTTCGCAGCTATTAAATAAAAAAATTGATATGGCAGTGCCCTATATAAACATTGTACCCTTTGATGAGATATTTTCAGGTATTGCAGGGGAGGAAATAGTTTTCGGAGTTTTGATAAGAGTGCTTGGAGATACTCCGGGAAATATATTGTTTGTCTTTGAAAAGGAAACTGCAATTGATATGATTGAATTATTAATTGGCAGGAGAGAAGAGGATTTAAGTGAAATGGGTAGCTCTGTTATATCAGAAATAGGAAATATAATATCAGCTGCTTTTATGAATGCTATAGCAAGATTTACAAATCTAACTATAATACCATCAGTACCAGCTGTAACATATGATATGCTTGGTGCAATACTATCAACAACATTTATTGAATCAGGACAATTTGATGAGTTTGTCCTAGATATGGAAACAGTTTTTTTACAAGACAATGAAAAAATACAAGGGCATTTTTATTATATACCTATGCCCGGATCATTAGAAAGAATATTAAATTCATTAGGAGTAATGTAATTTTGGAGGGAATAAAATGGCAAAAGTATTAATCGTTGATGACGCTGCTTTTATGAGAATGATGATAAAGGACATTCTAGAAAAGAATGGATATGAAGTAATAGGAGAAGCAAATAATGGAATTAAGGCTGTAGAATTATATAAAAAAGAAAGACCTGATGTAGTGACTATGGATATCACCATGCCTGATATGGATGGAATACAAGCTGTAAAGGAAATAAAGGCTATGGATCCTAGTGCAAAAATAGTAATGTGCTCAGCCATGGGACAACAAACTATGGTTATGGACGCTATAAAAGCAGGAGCAAAAGATTTTATAGTAAAGCCATTCCAAGCAGACAGAGTTCTAGAAGCAATTAAAAAGGTAATTGGGTAATAGAGTTTTTAGTGCTTTAGTATTTTAGATTTTTAGTCATTGAGGAAATTCCCTAAAGGGAATTTCACCTTCAACTAAAAAATTAAAAAACTCTTAACTAAAAAACTAAAAAACGGGGGTGAGCAAATGCAGGTGGTTATTTTTAAACTTAAGGATGAGCAATTTGCAGTTGAAACTGATAGAGTTCAAAGTATAAATGATACTATGGAAATTACCAAGGTTCCTAATGCTCCGTACCATATAAAAGGGCTTATTAACCTAAGAGGAAATATCATTTCACTTTTAGATATAAATCTACTTTTAGATATTGATAAAGGAGAAAAGGAACAAAATAATATAATAATATTAAATATTGAAGAAGAATTGGTTGGCATAACTGTAGATCAAGTTGATGAAGTTTTAGAAGTAGAAGAAGAACTTATAGAAAAACTTGATGACGATAGTAAAAAAGCATATGTCAAAGGAATAGTTAATTTCAAGGACAGAATAGTAACATTGATTGATATAGATAAGCTGCTTTTAAACCAGTAGGAAATGAGGTAGTAAGATGCCAGATGTTTTATCACAAAACGAAATAGACTCCCTTTTGGCAGCTCTTTCATCAGGTGAAATATCCCCTGATGAAATGCCAAAACAGGAGGAAAAGCAAAGAGTGAAACCCTATGATTTTAGGAATCCTCAAAAGTTTTCTAAAGATCATATAAGGACCTTAGAATTAGTGCACGATAACTATGCGAGGATAATCTCAAACTACCTTACTGCTCAGTTAAGGTCAAATGTAAAGGTTAAAATAGAATCTGTTCAACAAATAACTTATGAAGAGTTTATTCACTCGATACCGAATCCAACCATATTAACAGTATTTAAAATGCCTCCACTTAGTGGTTCGGTTTTATTTGAAACTAATCCTCAATTTGTATATGAAGCAATAGATATACTTATGGGTGGCACAGGATATGGTAGATTTAAACTAAGGGAATTTACAGATATAGATAAAAATATTATCAAACACGTAAATACTGGGTTGATTTCTAGTCTGAAATTGGCATGGGAAGATATTCTTAAAGTACACCCAGAGATTGAAGGATTAGAAACAAATCCTGCGCTAAATCAAACTTTAGCACCCAATGAACCAGTTGCCTTAATAACTTTTTCAGTAGAGCTTGGAAGAGTAAGTTCCTTTATTAATATTTGTATACCTTATTTAAGTATAGAAAAGGTGCTGGATAATTTTGTAGTTAAATATTGGTTCCAAGAATCTGATCCAAATACCTTAAAGGAATCAAAATTAAAGATAAGAGATAGATTAAATGTAGTACCAGCAGAGATATCTGCACTACTAGGCTCTACTAAATTAACTATTAATGATTTTTTAAAGCTTGGTACAGGAGATGTGTTAGTATTAAAAGAAAAAATAAGTAATCCATGTAAAGTAGTGGTAAGAGATGAATTATATTGCTATGGAAAACCTGGATTAATAGGGAAAAAAGTTGGTATACAAGTATTAGATATGATAAATAAGGATGTGGAAATGGATGAATAATGGATTTCTTTCACAAGAAGAAATAGATTTACTACTAAGTGGTGGAGGAAGCTTTAGTGAAAATGATGCTGATAATACTAAAGAAGAATCAGAACTAAGTGAAATAGACAAGGACCTTTTAGGAGAAATAGGTAATATTTCCATGGGTTCAGCCTCAACAGCTCTGTCTACTATCATTGGAAGTCAAGTTAATATTACCACTCCTGTAGTAACAATAACAACTTTAAAAGAATTAAAAGATAACTTCGAGGTTCCAAATATTGCATTAGAAGTTAAGTTTACCAGCGGTATAATGGGTGAAAATCTTCTTGTTATGAAAATGACAGATGCTGCTGTTATTGCAAATCTTATGATGGGCGGCGATGGTAAGGTAGACAAAGTTACTTCTCTATCTGAATTAGAAGAAAGTGCAGTATCGGAAGCTATGAATCAAATGATAGGATCTGCTGCCACTTCTATGGCAACTATGTTTGCAAGGGAAGTAAATATATCTCCGCCAACATCAAGAATATGGGATGATTTGACTGCGCCTTTAACTGATGCTTTAAGTGACGATGAACCAATAGTAAAGGTATCCTTTACTTTAAACATAGGAGAATTAGTAGATAGCACTATTATGCAACTACTACCTATTAAAACCGCTAGAAAAATAGTGTCCATAATGATGGGAAATGAAGAGCCAGTGGTAGTGGAAAAACCACAGGAAAAACCCGCAGTAACAAAAGAAGTTATAGAACAGGTAGGATACAGAGAAGAAGTTGCACCTAAAACCATAACAGAAGAAAAACCTGTTGAAGTAAAGCATGCTGCATTTCAGCCGCTAAATTCACAGGTGCCTTCAAAAGCATTGCCGAGTAACATAGATTTAATAATGGATGTTCCTTTAGAAATATCCGTTGTACTTGGAAGAACGAAGCTAAATATAAAGGAAATATTAAACCTGGGTACAGGGTCTTTAATAGAACTGGATAAATTAGCAGAAGAACCAGTAGAAATACTTGTTAATGGAAAAATGGTTGCCTTTGGTGAAGTGGTTGTAATAGATGAAAACTTTGGAGTTAGAATTACCAGTATTGTAAGCAATGAAGAAAAAATAAAATCATTAGGAAAATAGTAGAAAAACGGCTTTAAAGAGCCGTTCTTTTCATTATATGTCATAAAATACTTTTAAATAACTATAAACAAATATAAATAGTTGCCGATAATATATACATGGAAATATGTAGAATGTGTATCGTAAGGAGTGTATCACATGAAGATTAACGGAATAAACCCAAATAAAATAATTAGTGCCTATGGGGACAATAAGAAAAAGGTGGAAGGCAAGGATTTGCAAAAGGTAAAAGGAACGGATTCCATTGAAATATCTTCATTAGGGAAAAGTTTAAAAAATTATAGTTTAGATTTAAACCCAGCAGCTTCAAATGAAAAAATAGAAAGAATAAGAGAGCAAATTGAAAAAGGGACTTATAAGGTGGACGGGAAACTCATAGCTCAAGGGATTTTGGAGGAGATGAAACCTTGATAGAAAAGTTAAATAACATAATGAAAGACGAGATACTCTCTTTAGAAAAGCTTTTAGGAGCTTTAGATAAACAACACGAATATGTAGTTAAAAATGAAATACTAAAATTAGAAAAAGTGGTTGAGGAAATTGAGGAATGTAATAGAGAAATTGCAAAATGGGAAATGGAAAGAAGAAATTTAACTAAAGGAAAAACTATGAGTTCTATAGTTGAGGAACTTAAGGATATGGAAATAGAAAAAAATTATAGAAAAATGCGAACATTGCTTGAGGAGCTTAATGTACAAAAGGATGCTAATGAAATGCTTATAAAGCAAGGACTAGGTTTTACAACAAGAATGCTTCAAATACTAAATCCAGATAGAAGCGCTAAAACTTATAGCCCTTATGGAAAAATGAAATAGAGGTGAAGAGAATTTGTCAGGTTTATTTGGAACTTTAAATATAGGAAAAAGCGGATTATTTGCAAATCAAAGAGCCATTGATGTAGCTACCCATAATATTGCCAATGCAAATACGGAGGGTTATTCAAGGCAAAGGGCAGAAATGCAAACTAGAAGACCTTTCTGCACTCCAGGTATGAATAATGCAGCAGAGCCAGGTCAAATAGGTACTGGGGTAATTATATCTCAAATTACTAGGGTAAGGGACTCATTTTTGGATTACCAAGTTAGAGTGGAACTAGGAGTGCAGGGAAACTTTGCAGGAAGAGATAAGTTTTTAAGGGAAGTAGAAAATATTTTCAACGAGCCAAGTGATACAGGAATATCAAATCTAATAGGAAAGTTTTTTGATTCATGGCAACAGTTAGCAAAACAAGGTGATACCTCTAACGCTAGAACTGTAGTGGCGGAACAATCAAAGGCATTAGCCGATGAATTAAATCGTGTTTACGACAAACTAGAGAAACTTAAAGGTAATGCTCAAGATGTTATAAGACAATCAGTCTTTGATGCAAATTCAATAATGAGACAAATAAGACAGTTAAATGATGAAATAATACAAGTTAGTGTAGCCGGAAATAATCCAAACGACTTGATGGATAGAAGAGATTATTTGCTTGATCAATTAAGTGGAAAATTTGGAGTTAAAATAGATAAGGTAGGGCACAATGCGATAGATGTAAACACAAAGGAGGATGCTAAGGCACTTCCGCCAGGTGGAGGAAATTTAATCCAAGGTATTAACCCAGAAAATGTCTTAAATTTTGCTTATATATCCAGCATTGAGCCTAGTGAAGGGGTAACCTATGGACAGGATGGTACCTATAAGGTAACCTATTATAAAAATGGGGATATGACATCAGAGAAAAATAAAGTTGTTATTGAAATGTCTGTTGAAGGTGAAGATAATTTAACCGCTATGGATAAACTAAGGGCTTTAGATGAATGTAGAGTTATATGGACAGGCAAAGATGGGCTAGCAGTTGATAAAGAGGGTAAGCCTTTAGGAGAAAGTGCAAATATAAATTCAATAGCCACATTCACTCCAAGTAGTGGTGAGCTTAAAGGATATATGTCAGTGCAAGAAGATATAGATGCTAATATAGAACAATTAAATAAACTAGCTCAAGCTATAGTATATTCTGTTAATGCTATACATAGCCAAAATGGGGATGCTTCTCTAGATGATTTACCTTTCTTTGTGAATAAAGATAAGGCAAACTATAGTAAAAATCCTTCTAAATTAACTAATTTAGAAGATGTTTTAGGTGCTGAAAGCAACATAACTGCAGGAAATATAAGCATAAATGTAGAAATTTTAAACAACGTAATGCTAATAAAGACAGGAAAAGATTTAAATGGTGGAGAATCTGACGGAAAAAGAGCCTTAGCCATTGCTTCTCTAAGAGATAAATTTATGGAAATTCAAAATATCAAATTAGAGGGAGCTGGAAAAACTAATAGAAAGAGCTATATTGATGGGCTATGTGGTGGTTTAGTAAAAGATAATGATTTAGACCTTCTTGTAGTAAAAGGCAGCACAGATGGTATGAAAATAGATAGTTACTTTAAGGATTCTATAGATAGATTAGGGGTTCAAGCCCAAGAAGCAAAAAGAATGGTTAAAAATCAGCAATCAGTGCTAGCTGGCTTTGAAGAATCAAGACTAGCTGTTTCAGGGGTAGCCTTAGATGAAGAAATGACCAACATGATACAATTTCAACATGCGTATCAAGCTAACGCGAAAATTATTTCCACAGTAGACGAACTTCTAGATGTTATCGTCAATGGATTGAAAAGATAAGGAGTTGAGAAATTTTGAGAGTTACAAATAAAATGTTAGCTAATAATTTTTTGGTAGATATGAATAGAAATTTAAGTCATCTACAAACGCTGCAATCTCAATTAACTTCAGGAAAGGAAATAAGAAGACCTTCGGATGATCCTTTTAAGGTAGCTAGAGCAATGCAGATGCATACGGATATAAATACAAATAAACAGTATAATGAAAATATAAAGGATACTATAAATTGGTTAGATACTACAGATACAGCTTTAAACCAAATGGGAAAGCAAATGAAAAGAGTAAGGGAACTATTAGTAACTGCTGGTAATCCTGGTTATGGAGCAGATGAAAGAAAGAAGCTTAAAGATGAAATAAATGAAATAGTAGGGCAGTTTTCTAATAGCTTAAATGCAAATTTTGATGGTAAGTATATATTTGGTGGAACAAGAGCTACTTCAAAGCCTGTAGATATAGAAAAAGTAGGTGAAAACTCAAAATTAGTGTTCAGAGGAAGAGATGGAGAAGTTCTACCTGAGGCATCCATAGTTGAGGTTAATGTTGCCAACTTGGATACCAACTGGGGTGGAAAAGAAATAAACTTTGAGTATAAAGGGAATTCTGTACAGATAGACCTAACTTCACCTATCAATTCCGTGAAAGAACTTGGAGAAGATTTACAGGCGAAGATTGATTCAGGAGAACTAAAAGGAAAGCTATCTGTAGAGGTAATTGAAGATGGTGGAAAGAGCTATATAAAATTCACTAATCAAGACAAGGGAAATGAAATAAAGATTTCTGCTACTACGGTAGTGGATGATTTAAATACTCTGAGTGGTCAAAAAATTTCTGACAATCAATTAGACTTAATCAGTGAAAAGCTTGTAACAGAAATTTCTCAAGGAGTGAGGGTAGAGTATAACGTAACAGCTACAGAAGTTTTAGAATTTAAAGATAACAACGGCAAAGAGTGGGACGCAAGAGAAGTATTCGAGAAAATTGCAACTCATTTAGACAATAATGATGTAGGGGCTTTGACAGGAGAAGACTTAGAAGCTATTGATGCTGTTTTAAATAATATATTAAAAATTCGTTCACAGGTAGGAGCAAAGCAAAACAGTATGGAAGGAGCTCAAGATAGAAATACTGAAGAGAACTTCAATATGACAGAAATACTTTCTAAAACAGAAGATATAAACCTAACAGAAAAAACTATGGAATATGCAGTAGCTCAAACAGTATATATAGCTGCTCTGCAAACTAGTGCAAGAGTACTTCAACCAACATTGATGGACTACATAAGATAATTGGAGGATAAACTATGAAGCTAAATACAAAGTATCACGGTTTAATAGAATATAAAGAAGAGGATATAGTTGTTTTTTCGAAGGGACTTCCAGGTTTTGAGGAGCTTAGAAAGTTTATATTATTACCTATTGAACAAGAGGGGATTTTTACTTTGCTTCACTCAATAGAGGATGAAGATATTGGGATCCCATTGATTTCTCCTTTTAATGTGGATAAAGATTATGAATTTACTCTTTCAAAAGAAATAATAAAGAGTTTAAAAGCAAATTCACCGGAAGATATATTAGTATTTACCACAGTAACCATTAACTCAAATTATGAAAATATTACTACTAATTTAAGAGCGCCCATAGTAGTAAATATAAAGGAGAAAATGGGGGAACAAATAATACTAGAAAAGGATGACTACGGAATAAAACACCCAATTTTTCAGGAGGAAAAATAATGTTAGTTATAGGTAGAAAAAAAGGAGAATCCCTTATTATAGGTGAGGATATAGAAATCACTGTGGTTAAAATTGAAGATGGTTCAGTAAGACTTGCCATATCTGCACCAAAGGAAATTACAATACTTAGAAAAGAATTATATAAAGAAATAGAAGAAGAAAACAAAAATGCTGCTAAAGTAGATATTTCATTGCTTAAAAAACTTAAAAAATAGTATTCTAGATTTAGAGGGGTGTTAAAAACATGGATGTAAAGTTAGTAAGTCAAGGAGGACAGATTAACTTCGACAAAAATACTATATACAATGAACTTATAGCCAATGATAAAAGTACTAATAACGGAGTACAAGTAGAAAACATAAAGATAAAAGAAGAGGATGTAAAAAAAGCAGTAGATACTTTAAATAAAGAATTTAAAGATAAAACTACTTATTTGCAATATGAAGTTTACGGAAAATTTAATAATATAGTAATCAAAGTAATGGATAGAAACACAAATGAATTAGTTAAAGAATTGCCACCTAAAAAAATTATCGACATGGTAGAAAAACTTTGCGAATTAGCAGGGATGTTTGTTGATGAGAAGGCATAAGGATATATGCTGTTTGTGTAGCTTTCGCTTCAATAAGAACTTCTAAATTTTGCTCAAATGCATACTGCACAGTACATATCCTTTAACGTGGTGAAATTAGGATGAAAGTTCATAAGGGAATTTCTATTACAATTAAAACCTAAACAACTCAAAAAGGGGTGTTTCTATGGAATATAGGCTTAATAAAGTTGATATGGAAGTTAGACAAAGAATTGAGGATACAACTAGGGAAGGCATGATCCATAGGAAAAAGGAACTAAAGATAGATAAAGATGCTAAAGATAAAAAGGAAGATAAGGATTTTTCTGATGAGCTAAAGAAGTATAAAGGAAAAAAGAAAAAAGTAATATTAGTACAAGCTGAAAAAATTGAAGAAATAGATGTAGAAGCAATTAAGTATAAAGGTGAAGAAAATAATTTATCTAGGGGAAGATTTCTAGATACTAAGAGATAAAAGGATATGTGCTGTTTGTATAGCTCTCACAAAATAAGTAATTCTAGACTTTGTTCCAATGCATACTGCACAGTACATATCCTCTAATATGGTTCAACTGGGATGAAATACCATAAGGAAATTTTTACAACAACTAAAACACTAGAAATCTCGAAAGAAAAGGTAGGTGTAAACTAAATGTATTCTAGTAATGCATATAGTGCATATAAAAACAATAGTGTAAACTATGCATCAAAGGAACAGTTATTATTGATGCTATTAGATGGGTCAGTGAAATTTTCAAAGATAGCTAAGCTAGGTATAGAAGAAAGAAATATACCAAAGGCTCACGAGAATATAGTAAAAACCCAAAATATATTCTACGAGCTAATAGCAACGTTAGATGTAGAAAAAGGTGGGGAGTGGGCAAAGGGATTAATGCATGTATATGAGTTTATTTTAAATAGGCTTATGGAAGCAAATATAAAAAAAGATAAAACTATAATGGATGAGGTAATTCCTTTAATTGAGGATGTAAGGGATACTTGGAATGAGGCATATAAGTTAAGCAAGAATGCTAAGTAGAGAAAAAGGATATGTATTGTTTGTGTAACTCTCACAAAATAATAAATTCTAAAATTAATTAAGAATTACTAAATTTTGCTCCAATGCATACTGCACAATATATCCTTTAACACTATATTTAAATTTACTTAATATAAATTAGGTAAATAGTTTATAATTAAGGTGAAAATTCTCTATAACTAAAAATCTAAAAAACTAAAAAACTCGAAAGAAAAAGGAGGTTTTTCAAAATGGTAAGCGGAATAGGTGGTGGCGGTTTGCGAATAGGTGGACTTGCTACTGGCATGGACACAGATGAGATAGTTAAGAAGATGCTTTTAGGGCAACAAATGAAAATAGACAAGGTAAAGCAAGATAAGCAAACAATATTATGGAAACAGGAACTTTATAGAGATATAATTAAGGACTTAAAGGATTTACAGAACGCTTATTTTAGTGTGACTTCCAAAGATAATTTAAACTCTAATAGTAACTATTCTGATTATGTAGCTAAGGTGAATAGTGGAACATCTGCTACAGTGACAGCTGGTCAGGGAACAGTTGAGGGAAATTACAGGATTGATGTAGAACAATTGGCTAAGGGAGCTACTATAAAAAGTGGAAACTTGGGTGCTACTACTACATTAAATACTAAATTAAATGATTTATCAATAACTGCAGGTAGCGAATTTAAAATATCTTCCAATGGAAAAGAAGCTACAATAAAGATAGAAGAAAATGACACCATAAAAACTTTAATTAGTAAAATAAAATCTACTAAATGGGATGGTAAGGACGAGTTGGTTGGTAATGATATTGACGTTTCTTTTAGTGAATTAACTAGTACCTTTACAATTAATACTAAAGCCACTGGCAGTTCGTCAAAATTAAATATAGAGAATGTTGGATCAGGTAATCTTCTATCGGGAATAAAATTAACTACTGGGGAGCAATCAGGTCAAGGGTCAATATCTTATGTAACCCCTCCAGGAGGTACAAGAACAAAAGTTGAAAGAGATTCAAACAACTTTACTATAGATGGTGTAAGCTATAATCTAACTGGAGTGGATAGTTACGATACTACCACAGGAAAATCATTAACTAGCACAGAAGTTAACATAACAAAAGATGTAGATAAAACCTTCGACAGAATTAAAACTTTCTTCGATAAATATAATGCTTTAGTAGATAAAATAAATAAAAAAATAACAGAGAAGAAAGATTACGACTATAAACCTCTTACGGACGATCAGAAAAAAGATATGAAAGAAGAGGATATAAAAGCTTGGGAGGAAAAAACTAAAAAAGGCATATTAAGAAATGATGCTAATTTAGAAAAAATGCTAAGTGAATTAAGAAATACCTTTTTTACTTCAGTAGAAGGGAGCAACTTAACCTTTAATAGAAAGGAATTAGGATTAGACACTAGCAACATAGCGTCTAAAGCAGGGCAAATTGAGTTCACAGCTGGTGGGGAAGAAATATTAAAGAAGGCTTTGAGAGAAAGACCAGAGGAGATAATGAATTTATTTAATAAAACTTATACTTTATCTGCAGATGATTTAAAGGAATCAAAACAAAAACAAAAAGAAATATTAAATAAAAATTCTGGTGTATTTCAAAGGATAAACAATATACTAAAGGATTACGTAGGACTACCAGGAACCACTTTAAATAATGCTATACTTACTGAATATGCAAATAAGCAAGACGACCATAGTATTTATGGAGGAATTGGAACGAATAAATTACCTGACCAAATATACAGAAAAGATATTTTAATAAATCAATTAAATGAAAAAATGAAGAGTAAAGAGTCGCAGTTATATAAGCAATTTGCCGCACTAGAAAAAGCTATGAGTAAGTACAACGCTCAAGCTTCTTGGTTATCTCAACAACTTGGTGGTGGACAATAGGAGTAAATATTATGATTTTGAAAGATTATTTAATAAGTTTTAACCAACTAACCTTAGAGTTAATTGCTAAAATAAACAGTCAAAATTTAGAATGTCTTGAGGAGATAATGGACAAGAGACAAAGAATTATAGAAAAAATAGAAAATATACCCTATACTCAAGAAGAGTTTATAAAGTTTTGTATTGAAATTAATCTTCTGGATAACAATGAAAAACTACAAGGGTTATTGAATAAAAAAAAGAAAGAGATAAGGCAAGACATTACAGAGTTAAACACCAATAGAAAAGCTAATCAAGGATATAACCAAAAGTTCTATACCAAAAGTATAGTTTTTACAAAAAAAATATAAAATATGATAAAAAACTATAAAGTATAGAAATTCACTTACGATATAATAAGTATAAGAAAGATATACCAACTGAGTGGCCATGAAGATAGGTATTTTCTTATAACTATTAAAATAAAAAATAGAGTTTCACAAGGAAGTGGAATTTATAATTCAAGGAGGGTAAATTTATGATTATTAATCACAATTTGAATGCTATGAACTCACACAGACAAATGGGTGTTAACGTTGGAAGTGCTGCTAAATCCATGGAGAAATTATCTTCAGGTTTAAGAATTAACAGAGCAGGAGACGACGCAGCTGGACTTTCAATTTCAGAAAAAATGAGAGGTCAAATAAGAGGATTAAATCAGGCATCTAGAAATGCTCAAGATGGTATTTCTTTAATACAAACAGCTGAAGGCGCATTGAATGAATCTCATGCAATTGTTCAAAGAATGAGAGAGTTAGCAGTTCAATCATCAACAGGAACATTAGAAACAGATGATAGAGATCAACTTGATTTAGAATATCAAGAACTAGTAGGGGAGCTTGATCGTATTGCAGAAAAGACACAGTTTAACGGAAAAGATGTTTTAGCATCATCACAAACAATTGCTATACAAGTTGGCGCTAATGCAAGTCAGACAATAGACATTAAATTAACTAAAAATGATTCTGCAACTTTATTAGCAGCTGTTGGTGATTTAAAGACTGCATCTAAGTCTCAAATAGAGATAAAGGCATTAGATACTGCTATTAAAACCCTTAATACTAATAGAGCTACATTAGGAGCAACACAGAACAGATTAGAACATACAATTAAGAATTTAGATAATGCTTCCGAAAACTTACAAGCTGCTGAATCAAGAATTAGAGACGTAGATATGGCTAAGGAAATGATGGAGTATACTAAGAATAATATTCTTCAACAAGCTTCACAAGCTATGCTTGCTCAAGCTAATCAAGCTCCACAAGGAGTTCTACAATTATTAAGATAAGCAGCGAACCACTTTTACTTTAGTTAAAAGTTCGTAAGTCGCTTACTCAGACATAGTCTGAATTTCCTTGATAGATTTATAGACAAAACATAAAATAATAAAAGAGTCAGAGAGTTTTTCTCTGACTCTTTTTGTAATTCAAAGTTAAAACAATGAATTAAAGATATCCTATAAAATCACGATATATAGTTATATAATTTAAATTGATTTAGAGGTGTGTCATGGATAATTTTACAAAAGATACTATGGAATATATAAATGATAATAATATAAATGAAGAATACTCCTTAGAAAAAAGCAAGGATGATAAATATATAATAAAAATAAACAAAGATGGAAAAAAAATTTACTTAGGAAGTAAATATAATGTTCAAAGAGATATAGAAGAATTTTTAAAAGGGTTAGAAGATATAACCCCTCAAAGCATAATAATAGTTTTTGGACTAGGCGCAGGTGAGCATATAATTGAGCTTCTTAAGAGATTAGAAGAGAGCAATAAAGTATTGATTATAGAGCCAGATATAAATGTTGTAAATAGATTTTTACAAATAGAATATAGTAAAGAGTTGATTTCAGATGAGAGGATATCGTTATGTCTATGTGAGGAAGATAAAGTGGAAACATTTTTAAATACATATATAAATTCTTTAACAATAAGGACCTCCATAAAAATTATAAAATTCTCAAATTATGACAAAATTTATAGAAAAGAAATTATTAATGCATTTAGTAGTATTAAAAAATTTATAGAAAAATCGTTAGTAAATAATTCTACCAATAAGTCTTTTTCAGAATTATTTACTAAGGCTTTTGTTAATAATTTATATCATATTGCAGAAGCTACGCCGATAAATTATTTTAAAAATATTTTCAAAGACAAGCCAGCAATAGTAGTTTCGGCGGGACCTTCTCTTGAAAAGAATGTTCATATACTTAAAGAAAGCCAAAATGAATTTATAATAATAACAGGAGCGAGAAGTTTAGGAACTCTTATTAAAAATGATATTGTTCCTGATTTTATATGTATGGTGGATCCTTGCGATTTGAACTTGAAGTTTATTGAAGATTATTTAGATTATAATATTCCATTAGTGTTTTTTGAAAGTACTAGCTATAAAGCTTTAGATTTACATAAAGGAGAAAAAATTTTTTTCACTGGTAATACCATTATTCATAATTTGTTGCAGTATGATGTAGAGGACTTATTAACAGGTGGTTCTGTAGCTCATACGTGTACATCTTTTGCTCTTCATTTAGGCTGCAATCCTATTACATTTATAGGACAGGATTTTGCCTATACAGGAGAAAAATTTCATGCAGATTCTTCGGCATTTAGAAAAGAGAATCAAATAAATTGTAGTGATGAATATATAGTTGTTAAGGATGTATATGGATATCCCGTTAAAACAAGTTGGATTCTAAATTTTTATAAAAATAACATGGAAGAAATTATCGAGAAATATAAGGATAAAGTTTTTATTGATAGTACTGAAGGTGGAGCTTATATGAAGGCCACTGAAGTTTATACTTTAAAATATACTATAGATAAATATGGTATAGAACAAATAAATAAAGAAAAGATAAGAGAAATTTTTGATCGTTCAGCAAGGATAGGAAAGTACAATATATTAAAGTATTTACAACAAAGTGAGAAAAGTTTAAGAGACATAAATATAAAAGTAGATAGAGGATTTGAATATTCAAAAGAGATATATTTATCTTATAAGATAGGAAAAAAAATAGACATAGATAATATAAATAAAAAATTAGATATAATAGGCCAGTTTATAGAAAAAAACAGAGAAGAAACTATGATTATAAATTTTTTAATATTTAAAATTCTAGAGGATGTATTGTGCAATCCTGAATATATGATAAGCTCTAAAGATAGTGAAAGGGAGAGAGGAATTAAGATAGCAGAAAAAAGTATGAAATTATATAAAGGTATAGGAGATAAAATAAAAGAGGTTATGCCACTGTTAAAAATAGCTATTGATAAATTAAAGGAGGAAAAAGAATGAGAGAAGAAAAGATGGAGACTTTAATAACTGCTAAAAGCTATATAGATAACTTAAAAGATGGCGTAGAAAAGGCATTTAATTATATATATGAAGGAAAAGAAGAAAAGGCTATATCTATAATGCCACATTTTGCAGAAGGAATGGAATGGTTGTCGCAAGTGCTATATTTGACAAAAGATGTCCATAGAGAAAAGATAAATATAGAAAGTATAAATGAAACATTGAATGAAGTTGTAGAAGCATTGGAAAATAGCGATTATACATTGGTAGGAGATTTATTAAATTACGAAGTATATCCTTTGTTAGATGAGATTAAAAATAAAGTCTAATAGTAAAATATGTATGATTTTACTATAACTATTAATAATACTCAGATAAAACTAATTTAATATGATTTTTAGTGGTTTTATTTTAATTCTATGTTAAAGGAGATATACAAGTTACTATAAAAATAAAAAATATTGATACTAGGTGAGATTGAAATTATTTGACAAGGCGTGATAAAGGAATTTTAAAATGAACACCCATCTGTTATTAGAATATTTAGTAGAGATGAATATAAATAAGATTATATAAATACAAATGTAGATAAAATGAAGAAAGAGGAGTTAGAAATGAAATATAAGGAGCCAAGAGTTATAGCAGAAATAGGATGTAATCATATGGGAGATATAGAAATTGCTAAGGAATTTATTAAAATGGCATCAATATTTTGTCAGGTAGATGTAGTGAAATTTCAAAAAAGAAATAATAAAGAATTATTAACTAAAGAGCAATATAATGAACCGCATCCCAATCCGTGGAATTCGTATGGAAAAACTTATGGAGAACATAGAGAATTTCTTGAATTTACTTCGATACAGCATCAAGAATTAAAAGAGTATTGTGAGCAATTTGGATTAGTTTACAGTTCATCTGTATGGGATTTAACATCAGCAAAAGAAATTGCTGCATTAAAACCAGAGCTAATTAAGATACCGTCAGCATGCAATAATAATTATAAAATGCTTGAATGGTTATGCAATAATTATGAAGGAGAAATACATGTATCTTTGGGCATGACATCACATGATGAAGAAGAAAAGATTGTAAGAACATTTGAGAAAAACGGTAGAGCCAAAGATTTGGTCTTATATGCATGTACATCAGGATATCCAGTGCCGGTAGAGGATGTATGTTTATTGGAAATTAGCAGATTAGTTCAAACTTATGGTCAAAGAGTAAAAGAAATAGGTTTTTCGGGACATCATAATGGAATCGCTTTAGATATAGCTGCGTTAACATTAGGTGCGACTACGATAGAAAGACATTTTACTCTTAATAGAACTTGGAAAGGTACGGATCATGCTGCATCACTTGAACCAGACGGATTAAGAAGACTTGCTAGAGATTTAAAAAATACATATAAGGCTTTAACTTATAAGAAAGAAGAAGTATTAAATATTGAAAAAATACAAAGAGAAAAGTTAAAATATAGGGAGAGATAAAATGAAACATCATAACAATATTGCTTTTATACCATTAAGAGGAGGAAGTAAATCCATACCACTTAAAAATATAAAATTAATAAATAAACGTCCTCTAATTTATTGGGTATTAGATGCTGCTACGCAATGTAATTTTATTGATAGAGTGTACGTAGCAACCGATAGTGATGAAATAAAAAGTGTGGTGGAGAAATATTCTTCTGATATGATACAAGTTATAGATAGAAGTAAAGAAACATCCACAGATAATGCTTCTACTGAATCAGCTATGATGGAATTTGCTGAAAAATATAGTTTTAATTCTATAACTTTGATTCAAGCAACTTCACCATTATTAACAACTAGTGATTTAGACAAAGGGTTTGAAGAATTTAATAAGAGAAAATATGATAGTGTTTTATCAGTAGTAAGGCAAAAGAGATTTTTATGGCAACACTCTGGCGAAGGATTTCTAACACCAATAAATTATAATTTTACAAATAGACCAAGAAGGCAAGAATTTGATGGATTTCTAGTAGAGAATGGAGCTTTCTATATCACAAAAAGAGAAGATTTGTTAAACAGTAAATGTAGAATTTCTGGTAAAATAGGATTTGTTGAGATGTGTGAAGATTCTTATTTTGAAATTGATGAGCCCAGTGATTGGATTATTGTAGAGGAACTATTGGAAAAAAGAAATATTGATAAAATTGATATAAACAAAATAGCAAGCAAGATTAAATTGTTTATAATGGATAGTGATGGTGTTTTAACAGATGGAGGAATGTATTACTCCGAGAATGGTGACGAAATGAAAAAGTTTAATACTAAAGATGGAATGGGGATACAATTGTTAAGGGATGCAAATATTAAAACAGCTATAATAACGGGTGAAAAAGTGGATTTAGTTAAAAGAAGAGCAGAAAAATTAAAAGTTGATGATTTATATATGGGCATTAAGAATAAAGTTGATATAATATATGAACTTGCTAAAAAATATAACTTATCTTTATGGGAGATAGCCTATATAGGTGATGATATTAATGACTTAGAAGCCATAAAATCTGTTGGGTTTGGGTGTTCTGTAAATGATGGAATGGAAGAAGTTAAAAATAAAGCAAAATATGTAACGAAAGCAAAAGGTGGTTTTGGGGCAGTAAGAGAAGTGGCAGAATTTATAATTAATTCAAAGAGCAAACTTACATAACTCTTTGTAATAGAATATTATAAGTTTAGAAGAAGGAGATTTTAATGTGAAATGTATATTATGTAATAATGGGAAAACAGATCTAATAGATACAAAAATTAGAAATGTACATACAGATAAAACAAAAGTTTATAAATGTAGCAGTTGTGGGGTGCATTTTTTGAATCCATATTTTACAGAAAAAGAGTTAAGAAGTTTTTACAATGGCGAATATAGAAAAAATTATACTGAAGAAAATTATTATTCAGAAGAAAAAATAGAAAATTTTTTTAGAAAATCTATTCCTGAAGCAGAAATAAGAGTATCAAGAGTAGAAAAATATTTAAATAAGGAAGATGTTATATTAGAAATTGGATGCTCATCTGGATACTTTCTTAATATATTAAAAGATAAGGTAAAACTAGTGAGTGGAACTGAATGGGATGAAGGTAATTCAAGTTACTGTAAAAAGCTTGGAATAAATACTGCAAAAAATATTGAGGATTTTAAATATAAATTCGATAAGATATTTATGTTTCATGTACTTGAACATATGATAGATCCTATAAATTTTCTTGAAAAATTAAAAAACAGTATGAAAGAAGATAGCATTTTATTTATTGAGGTACCTAATAATGGAGATATTCTATTAAGCACATATGACATTCCACAATTTAGAGACTTTTATTATCAGTCAGCACATTTATGGTATTTTAATAGAAGAAGTTTAAGTTATGTTCTAGATAAAGCTGGTTATCAATATGAAATAATTAATATACAGAGATATGATATATCAAATCATATAAATTGGCTTGAAAATAGAAAGCCAGGTGGACAAGGTATGTTTGACAACATATTTGATGATGAATTAAAGAGTGCTTATGATAATGTATTAATAAAATCTAATAAAACAGATACTATATTTGCAGTATGCAAAATTAAAAAGTGAGGTAGTAAACATGATTGATATGCCAATTTATACAAAAAGTTTTGATTATGAAAATAATTTTTACTTGTCATGCGATTCTTCAAGAATTGGAAAAGCTTTAGTTCACTACGAACTATATAAAAGAGTATTGAATTTACCTGGAGCTATTGTTGAATGCGGAGTATTTAAAGGAGCTTCTTTTAGCAGATTTGCAATGTATAGAGAACTAATTGAAAATAGCAATTCAAGAAAATTGATTGGTTTTGATATTTTTGATAGATTTCCAGAAACTGATTTTCAAGAAGATAAAAATTTAAGGAATAAATTTATAAAAAGTGCTGGAGAAGAGAGTATTTCAGTTGAACAGCTTTATAATGTGCTTGAAAATAAAAGAATTAATAAAAACATTGAATTGATAAAAGGAGATATTACAAAAACGGTACCAGAGTATGTTAAAAATCATTCGGAGTTAAAGATATCTATGTTAAATTTAGACACTGATATTTATGAGCCAGCAGTTACAATTTTAGAAAATCTATATCCAAAGATTGTAAAGGGAGGGGTGCTTGTTATTGACGATTATGGAGTTTTCCCTGGAGAAACTAAAGCTGTAGATGATTATTTTAGGGGCAAAGACATTACAATTGAAAAGTTGGGATTAAATGCTACACCGAGCTTTATAATAAAAAGATAGGTTCTTTATAAGATCAAGCAGAGAAAATGTGAACCAGTTTTTAGAATATTAACTTAACAAGAATATTCCTGGGATGCAGAGAATGGATAAAAGGTACTAGACTATTAAAATAACAATTTAGGAGGTAACTATGGATATAGCAGCACTATCAATATCAATGAGTCAATCAAAAGTACAACAAGCAGCTAAGTTGGCAGTAATGAAGATTGCTATGAATACAGGAAAAGAAACAGCTACCCAGATGACAGAAATGCTAAAGAATTCGGCTGTGGATCCTAATTTAGGAAAACACTTAGATGCAAGTGTGTAGGAAAGCATATAATAACAAAAAAACCAGAGTAGTTAATACTCTGGTTTTTGTTTATAAGATTGTAATGGATTTTGTTTCAATTCAATATACTAAAATCATTATTATTCTCTAATCGATTAGTAACCTCGAAAAGAATTTCTTCAATAACATCTTCTTCAATTCCTAAAGTTTTAAAGGCAAAGTTAGAAAAATTATAAGAAAGTCCATCACTGCCTAGTCCTATACCCATCATCATAGTTACTGCATCAGCTATGTGGACTATGGAAACTAACTTCTGATTTGATTGAGCTTTTTCTGGAGAATGATGATATTGAATGCTTTCTACAAGAGGAGTAGGAAAGTTCCATTTTTCAGCTACCATGGAGCCGATTTGTGCGTGGGTAAAACCTAATACTTCTTCTTCTGCTTGTATAAAAGTTTTGCTCTCATTCTCTATTTTATTTAAAATGCTATTATATTCTTGAGAAACATAAAAGTTTAGTATTGGCTTTCCAATATCTCTTAAAAGCCCTGCAATATAAGCCTCTTCAGGAGAGGGATAATGAATTTTTAAAGCTATAAATTTTGAAATCATAGCACAGCTTTGGGATTGATTCCATAAATCATATTTTCCTAGATGATATCCTCCAGGAAGCTCATTTATAAGAAGTTTGCTTACTGCTGAAGTTAGCACCAAACTTTTTATAGTCTGCGACCCTAATAGGACAATTGCTTCTGATATGGTGCAAATTCTTTTAGCATAACCATAATATGTTGAATTTGCAAGCTTTAATATTTTAGATGTAATACTTTGGTCTTTTAATATCTCATCCTCCAAATCTTTTATATCGGAATCAGGATTTTCTGTAATTTCAATAATCTTATTTATTCTGTCAGGCAGAATAGGGATTTCTTCTACTTTAATGGCCAAATCTTTTAAATTTATCATTTCCATTATTTCAACTCCTATTTAAATTTTATGTACCCATATAAGTATCGTATAAAAAATTATATCCTTAAATATCTTTAATATAGAATATAATTTAATTAAAAATAACAAAGTGATTCTGTATGCATTCTAGGGATGCAAACTTATAAATTATGTGATATAATCCTATTGCAGATTTATAACATAGTTGATAGGAGAGTAAACATTGGATAAAAATATTGAACTAATGAAAAAAATAATTGAAGAAAAAAAGAATAAAAGTTCCCAGCAAGGAGCCATGAAAAGACCAGATAAAAATATTGGGGGAACTAGAAAAGCAATGAGAAATAAAAAGTCAGGTGGATTATTTGATAAGTAATAGTTAATTGTCAGTAAACACCCTAGTGATTGGGGAATGGAGAATTAAGTCAGAGTGAAAGCTCTGGCTTTTTTACTTCTCTCTAATTGACTTCCACCTTCCTTCTGATATACTAATTTTATACATATTTCATGAAATTAGAAAGGAAAATTTTATGTGCAAGAAAAAAATTCTATTAATTGACGACGAAGAATATATTGTGGAACTTATAAAGTATAATATGGAACAAAATGGATTTGATGTAATATATGGATATAACGGTGAAGAGGGAATTAAGCTTGCGGAAGCTGAAAAACCTAATATTATAATCTTAGATGTTATGATGCCTGGTATTGATGGATACGAGGTTTGTAAAAGAATAAGAAATAATAAAATCACTAAAGATATTCCTATTATTATGCTTACGGTAAAAAGAGAGGAAGCAGATAAAGTTATTGGCCTTGAACTTGGTGCAGATGATTTTGTAACGAAACCCTTTGGCGTAAGAGAACTAGTTGCTAGAATAAAAGCTGTGTTAAGAAGAGTTGAGAAGGATGATGGTGAAGAGAGAGAGCTTGGAGTTATAGTCATTGGAGATATAGAAATAGACCCTAAAAAGCATGAAGTTAAGAAAAATGGAGTGGTTCTAGATTTAACTCTTACTGAATTCAAACTTTTAAGCGTATTGGCTGAAAGTAGAGGCAATCTTTTAACTAGAGAAGTATTAATTGGTGAAGTATGGCCAGGAGAAGCTATGCCTGAATCAAGGGTTTTGGATGTTCACATAAGAAAGCTAAGACAAAAGATAGAAGATAATGATAAATATCCAGTTTATATAGAAACGGTAAGAGGGTTAGGATACAAGATTAAGTAGGAAGGTGAATATATGAAAAAAAAGCTTTTTTCAACTTATTTAATTCTAATATTAGTAGGGATTTTAACTACTGGATTTTTATCCTTAACTTTAGTGCATAATTTTTATGAAAAAAAGATAATAGATAATTTAACTATAAAGTCGGATCTAATAAATCAATCTATTTTATTAAAGCATGAGAAAAAAGAAAATATTATTTTTCATAAATTAAGTCAAAATTATGCTAAAGAACTAAATGTGAGAGTTACCTTTTTAGATGAATATGGTGAAGTTCTAGCAGATTCATATAATAATAGCATTATTTTTTCTAATAAATATACTAGACCAGAAGTAATACAAGCAATCAGTGGAGAGGTTGGCTCCAAGAAAAGATATAGTAATGAAATAAATAAGCAAATGCTCTATGTGGCGGCTCCTATGTTTCAATTTGGGAGAAGAAAAATTATAACTAGAGTTGCTATGGGTTTAGATGAGGTCAATGATATTTATAAGATAATTTCTATGAGTATACTTTTCTCTATTGTCATAAGTATAGCTATAGCCTCTTTTATTGGTTTTAGCTATACAAATAGCATTACTGAACCAATTAAGCAACTTACCTTAGCTACCAGTGCCATAGCCTTTGGACACTTTGGAAAAAAAGTTAAGGTATCCACAGGAGATGAAATTGAAGAGCTGGCAAATAATTTTAATTTCATGAGTTGTAAAGTTAAAGACATGGTAGAAGAGGTGGAAAATAATAATTTAAAAATGCACTCTATTTTAAAAAGTATGTCCGAAGGTGTACTAGCTATTGATAAGGATTTCAACATTATGCTTATGAATCCATTAGGGAAAAGGATGTTTAATCTAAAGGATAAGGAAGTATTGGGATTACAGTTAAACAGAGTTATTTTTAACAATAATATAATAAAAATTGTTAGGGATACTTTTTCAAGAGGAAAGAGTGAAAAGTGTGAAGTTGTTATTTATAATGAAAAGCCAACAACTTTAAGAATTTTATCTAGTTTGATTAAAGAGGAAGATAATTCTACACCAATTGGCGTAGTGCTACTTATGGAGGATATTACGGAGCTTAAGAAACTAGAAAACTTAAGAAAAGATTTTGTCTCTAATGTATCTCATGAACTTAAAACTCCTTTAACTATTATAAATGGATTTGTAGAAACTTTAAGAATGGATGACGTAGAAAATTTAGATACAAATAATAGATTTTTAGGTATTATAGATTCTGAAACTAAAAGACTTATAAAGCTAGTAGATGAGTTATTATTAATTTCTAGAATAGAACATAAAGATGAGATAAATGAAGATGAAGAATATAAGCTAAAAGAATTTGTTAATATTAGCTCCATGATTAGTGAAATATACTTTATGTTTGGGGATATGATAAAAAGTAAAAATATAAACTGGAATACTAATATTGAAAAAGATGTAATTATGTATGTTAAGGACAAAACTTTGCTAAAGCAAATGATGATAAATTTAATAGATAACTCTATTAAATATAATGTGCAAGGCGGAAGTATACAAATTAACGCTTTTGAAAAGTATCATAATATAATTATATCTATAAAAGATAGCGGTAAAGGTATTCCTTCTATGGATATACCGAGAATTTTTGAAAGATTTTATAGAGTCGAAAAAGGTAGAGGAAGGAAGGAAGGGGGAACAGGTCTTGGACTTTCCTTGGTAAAACACATTGTAATCTCTTTTGGTGGAGATATTAAAGTGAAAAGTGTATTAGGAAAAGGTAGTGAATTTATTATAAAGCTTCCACAAAATGCAATATAAGAATATAGAGCAACCCTATGCTGTTAGCAATAGGGTTGTATTTTTATGAATATTTATAATTGACCAAATATTAATGTTGTGTTAATATTATGTTAAGAAAGTTAATTTTACATGTATAATATTAAAAATATTAAGGGGGATTCTAGTATGAAGCTATCAAAAAAACTGTTGACTTTACTTTTAGGAGCGGTAATATCTACTGCCGCACTTGCTGGTTGTTCATCTCAAACAAGTTCAAATAAAACAAATCCAGCAGATGGTTTTCCAAATAAGAATATCGACTTAATTGTTGCTTTTAAGGCAGGAGGAGGTACAGATGTAGGAGCGAGAATTCTTGCGGCAGAAGCAGAGAAGAAATTAGGAAAACCTATAATCATAGTAAACAAACCAGGAGCAGATGGAGAAATAGGATATACAGAACTTGCTAAGGCTAAACCAGACGGATATACTATTGGGTTTATTAATTTACCTACTTTTGTAAGTTTACCAATAGATAGAAAAACTTCTTATGCAAAGGATGATGTGGTTCCAGTAATAAACTTTGTATATGACTCAGGAGTATTGGTTGTAAAAAATGATAGTAAATTAAGTACTCTTGAAGAGTTTGTAAAATATGCTAAAGAGAACCCAGATGTAGTTACAGTATCAAACAACGGTACAGGAGCATCCAATCATATTGGTGCAGCTCACTTTGCTAAGGAAGCGGATATTAAAGTTACTCACGTTCCCTTTGGAGGAAGTGCGGACATGCTTGCTGCCTTAAGAGGAAACCACGTTATGGCTTGTGTTGCAAAAATAAGTGAAGTTTCTCATCTGGTAAAATCAGGAGAACTTAAAATCCTAGCTATGTTTACTGAAGAAAGGTTAAAGAGCTTCCCAGAGATACCAACTTTAAAGGAAAAGGGATATAATGTACTATTTGGTTCAGCAAGAGGGGTTGTTGCTCCGAAAGGAACACCAGATGAAATAGTTAAAAAACTTCACGATGTATTTAAAGAGTCCATGGAGTCACCAGACTTAATCGATAAATGTGAAAAATCTGATATGCCATTAAAATATATGAGTCCAGAAGAATTTAAGAAATATATTGATGAGGATGAAAAATACATAAAAGAAATAGTTCCACAGCTTAACTTGAACTAGATAAATGGAGGTTTAACCTCCATTTAAATTATAAATAAGGAGGACATTTATGAAACGAGATAATTATATTTTAGCAGGTATATTATCAGCCATAACCGTAGTGTTTTTTATTTTGACCCTAAGGCTGCCAGACAAGGCTAGAACTTATCCATTATTTATATTAGGACTACTTACTTTTTTAATAATAGTTTTTTTAATAGATACAAATATAAGAGCTAAGAAAGAAAGTGGTAAGTCAGAACCTTTGTTTAAAGATTTTCAAAAGAAGCAATTTACTATTGTATTCTCATCGGCTGCTGCCTACGTAATTCTTATGGATGTATTGGGTTATTTTACTAGTACAATGATATATATTGTGTTTTGTTTAGTTGCACTTAAGGTTAAGAGGAGTAAATCTATGTTAATTACTCTAGGCTTTTCCGCATTCATATATCTAGTATTTGTATACTTGCTTAAAGTTCCGCTACCCAAAGGATTTTTAGTTTAATAAGGAGAGGTGAAGATTATGAATGAAGTTTTAATGGGATTTGCCCGGGCACTTACTTTTATTAATTTAATAGCTTCTATACTTAGTGTAGGAGTTGGAATATTAATTGGAGCATTACCGGGGCTTTCTGCTGCCATGGGAGTAGCATTACTTATACCGATTACTTTTGGAATGCCAAAGGATACAGCTTTAATTACTTTGGTAGGAGTTTATTGTGGAGCTATATTTGGGGGCTCTATTACAGCAATATTAATTCGTACTCCAGGAACACCAGCAGCTGCGGCTACTGCTATTGATGGTTATGAATTGACTAAGCAAGGGAAGGCTGGTAAGGCACTGGCTACAGCCACAATTGCATCTTTTATCGGAGGAATATTAAGTGCTATATCACTATACTTATTTTCTCCAGTACTTGCAAAACTTGCTTTAAGATTTGGTCCAATAGAATATTTTTGGCTTTCAATTTTTGGACTTACTATTATAGCAGGAGTTAGCAGTAAATCTATGATTAAAGGGTTACTATCAGGGGCATTAGGATTACTTCTTTCTACAATAGGCATGGATCCTATGCTAGGAAGACCTAGATTTACATTTGGACAACCAGCCCTTCTTTCAGGAGTTCCATTTACTGCGGCTTTAATCGGATTATTTTCCATGTCTCAGGTTTTAATTTTAGCTGAAAATAAAATAAGAGAAGTTGGAGAAATGGTGAAAGTTGATGATAAAATAATGCTAAGTAAAGAGGAATTAAAGGAGATTCTTCCTACTTGTCTTCGTTCAACGGTAATAGGAAATATAGTTGGAATACTTCCAGGAGCAGGAGCTAGTATTGCAGCCTTTATGGGATACAATGAAGCAAAGAGATTTTCAAAGAAAAAAGAACTATTTGGAAAAGGGTCTATTGAAGCTGTTGCCGCATCGGAAGCTGCTAACAACGCAGTTACGGGAGGTTCCTTAATTCCAACATTAACCCTTGGAATACCAGGAGAAAGTGTTACTGCTGTTATGCTTGGAGGACTACTTATTCAAGGCTTACAACCAGGTCCAGATTTATTTACTACCAATGCACATATTACATATACTCTATTTGCAGGATTTGTAATAGTTAATATTTTCATGCTTATTGAGGGCCTATATGGTTGCATGCTTTTTGCTAAAATATCAAAGGTTTCCGATAGAATTTTAATTCCCATAATATTTGCTTTAAGTGTAGTTGGATCTTATGCTATAAGCAATAGTGTGCAAGATGTTTTTGTGATGTTTGTCTTTGGAATAATTGGTTATTTTGTAGTGAAATTTGAAATGAATCCCGCGGCTATAGTACTTGCCTTAATTTTAGGGCCCATTGGTGAAACTGGACTTAGAAGGACTTTGATTATGAAACATGGTGACATTGGAAGTTTATTTACAGGTACTATAACCTGGGTTCTTATTGGGTTAAGTTTGTTTTCACTATTTTCTCCTTATATTATGGAGAAGTTACAAAAAAGAGGGGAAGAAAAGGCGGATTTAAGCCTAGAAAATTAATATTATATTCTTTAAAAGGGGGCGAAGAGTGTGGAAATACGGCACATAGTTTTTAGGCTATTTATGGCTATAGTAATCGGTGGCGCAATAGGATATGAGAGAAAGTTTAATAATAGACCAGCAGGATTTAGAACTCATATACTTGTTTGTGTAGGGGCTACTATAGTTTCTATGATACAAGTTACCTCCATGAATGAAATGATACAACAAATGAATGTTAATCGTGAACTAGTTGCTGTATTTAAGGGGGATGTGGGGAGAATGGGAGCTCAAGTGATTAGTGGAGTAGGGTTTTTAGGTGCCGGCACAATTATTCATGAAAGAGGTTCCGTTAAAGGATTAACTACGGCAGCCAGTTTATGGGTGGTTGCTTGTATTGGACTTGCGGTAGGATGGGGGTATTATTATTTAAGTCTTCTTGCTGCTTTAAGTGTAGTTATTACTTTGGTTTCACTAAAAAAATTTGAAAATAAGTTTATCGAAAAGTTCAATGTTTTTAAAGTTAGAATTGATTGTTTAAATGAAAATGGAATGGAAGAAGAGTTAGAAAAATATTTCGCTGAAAATAATATAAAAATTAAAAATATAGAATATTTAATTGAAGAGGAAGAAATTGAAGCTCATTCTTCTAGTATATATACAATTTTAGTACCAAGAAATGTAAAAATGGTAAATGTGTTGAAGGAAATTAGCACTAGTGAGTGCAATATAAGTACTGTGTAACGCCCCTAAGGCCCTCCTTGGGGTGTGAATAAATATGGACTAGCTTTTAAAGCTAGTCCATTTGTTTTGCAATTTTTTCAAGGGCAGCATGTTCTTTGGTTTCGGATTTTATTTCCCAATGAATAACAAAGGTTAAGATGGCTCTTAATGCCACTATAGAAGCTAAAATATACATTTCATCTAAGGTTCTTACTATAACTGTTTTTAAAATTTCTCCACCTAACTTAAATTCCAAAGCTAAGGCTAGAGCATTTGCTAAATCAATTTTAATTGAAGGATTGATTAATTTTTCTTCAGCCTTTGTTGCAGCTTTTAGGTAATTAAAAAAAGCTTTTCCGGCACCAAATATTATTATAAAGGTTCCCATAGCTTCCAGTAGATGAATTACAAGAGTAATAGATGATCCCATAATATGTTCTAAAACCATAACTGATTCTCCTTACGTAAATATACTATTTTAATCCACAAAGAGATTGTACCATAAATTCAAGGATTATACAATTTTAAAAAGGCGACATTATTAAGAATTATATAAAAATATCGTAGTATATTGTGGTTAAAACAATAAATATGTATAATGTATAGTGTAGAATGGAGGAATGTGATGTTTGAACAGGCTATGGCAATGATTTTAGTAGTAAGTGTATTTTTAATAATTATAATAAACCTTCAATCAATAATACGTAATAAAAATGAAACCATAGAAAAATTAACTAAATTGAAAGATGATAATAGAAAATTAGCAGCAATTATAAAGTATGCAGAGGATGCTATTGTTAGCAAAGATTTACTTGGAAATATATTAAGTTGGAATAAGGGTGCGGAAAATATTTTTGGATATACAGCAGAGGAAGTAGTTGGTAAAAATGTGTCTATTTTATTTCCAGAGGAAAAATTATATGAACTTCCTAGGTTTATACAAGAGGAATTAGATGATGTATGTATAGAGTGCATAGAAACTACTAGGCTAAGAAAAGACGGAGAAAAAATAAACATTTCAGTAACTGTGTCTCCAGTCATGGATGAAGCAGGTAGAAGAATAGGAACTTCTTCTATTTCAAGGGATATAACAAAAAACAAATTAATGGAAGAAAAACTACAAAAGAGCTATGAAGAACTTTCTGCTGTATATGAAGAATTAGCAGCTACAGAAGCAGCCTTAAGAGAACAATACAACGAACTTCAATTAGCGGAAGAAAAAATGAGGCACATGGCTTCCTATGACTATTTAACAGACTTGCCTAATAGAAATATTTTTAATGAAAATTTAAAAAAAGCCATGGAGAATGTGGAATACATAAATTCAGATAGAAAAATAGGTGTAATATTTTTAGATTTGGATAATTTTAAAAGAATAAATGATACTCTTGGTCATAATTGTGGTGATGGATTACTAAAGAAGGTTTCTGAGATCCTAATTAATTACTTAGGAAGCAAAGAACAAATTGGAAGAGTTGGTGGAGATGAGTTTGTTATTTTTCTTCCAATGGACTCTGAGTATAAAGAAGCAGTTGAGTTTTGTGAGAATGTAATTAAAAGGTTAAATAAGACGTTACTTATTGATTCTAAGTGCGTTAATGTTTCTGTAAGTATGGGAATAAGTGTTTTCCCTGATAATTCTACAGATGTAGACACCTTACTTAAATATGCTGATGTAGCTATGTATAGGGCTAAGAAGATAGGTAAAAATAATTATTCCTTCTTCACTCAAGAAATGAAGGGTGAAATTGAAAAAAGAGTTGAGATGGAAAAAGGGTTAAGAAATGCTATAAAAAAAGGAGAGTTAGATATACATTATCAACCTCAAGTGGATGTAAAGAATAGGGATATTGTAGGGTTTGAAGCTCTTTTAAGGTGGAAAAGCAATGAATTTGGTCCTGTATCTCCAGTGGAATTTATTCCGGTATTAGAGGAGACGGGCCTTATAATTTCTATAGGTGATTGGATTATAAGCAAGGTTTGCAAGCAAATAGTAGAATGGGTGAATAATGGCCATAACATAAGCAGAGTGGCTATAAACTTATCCTCAGTTCAAATTCAAAATAGAGGATTTAGTGATAGAGTTAAAAGGATAATAAGGGAAACCGGTGTGGATCCTAAGTATTTGGAGTTTGAAATAACAGAATCTATATTAATGGAATCTTTAGAAAATAATATTAAAGTATTAAAAGAATTTAGAGATTTAAATATAAAAGTTGCTTTGGATGATTTTGGTATAGGGTACTCCTCCTTTAATTATTTAAAAAACCTACCTATAAGCACATTGAAAATTGATAAGTCTTTTATAGATAATATAAGCAAGAATAACTCCGACAAGGATATTACCCATGGTATAATAAAACTTGCTCATAAAATTAACATGGAAGTAATTGCTGAAGGGGTGGAAGAAGAAGAACAGGTAACTTTACTTGAAGATATGAGGTGTGATAGGATTCAAGGTTACTACTTCAGTAAGCCTTTAGATCTTCACAATGTAAAAAAATTATTAACGGATTTAAAAAAATAAGATATTTAATTGGAGGATGATTATGGATATAAATGCATTGCTAGAGAGAATAAATTTTTTATATAAAAAAAGTCAAAACGAAGGACTTACAGCAGAAGAGAAAATAGAGCAAAAGGAATTGAGAGAAAAATATCTACAGAATTTTAGAAATAACTTTAGAATACAATTAGAGGGGCTAGGAGCAGTTTCTAATAAAAAAACTAGGGATTAAATACCATTTTATGATATAATATAAATATAGTGCTTTGGAGGTGTACCATGAGGGATAAGTTAATAGTTAGTGAAGAAATTATTTTAAAAATACAGTCTAGAGCTAATGCTATAAAAGTACTGGCTAATGACAAGCAGGTTTTAAAAGAGGCAGAAGAACTCTTAGACATAATAGAAGAAATACTTGAAGATAATACAATGACATTAGTGGAGAAAATAGAGCAAAAAATGAGGGAAACTAAGTTTACTGACCCTGAAATGAATGCTAGTTTATACATTTTGCATAGAAAGCTTTCAGACGGCAAAATAAGCCCTCAAGATGCAATGGCATTGTTTGAAATGTACGTAAGCTCAGAATCCTTTGATAAGAGGATAATATAAAAAGTAGTCCAAAAATTGGACTACTTTTTATATTATTTTAATAATTTCTATATCATAAGCACCGTCAGGTGATTGGACAGAGGTCTTTTTTCCAACCTCTAATTTGTATAAGGCTTTTCCTAAGGGGGAGTCTACACTTACTTTCATATTTTTTAAATCTGCTTCCACAGAACTTACCAAAGTAACCTCTTCTTCCTCTTCCACATCATAAAATTTTACGATAGCTTTTTTGTTAAGATCAAATACGTTTTCTTCTGAGGAGCTTTCTACAACTATACAGTTCTTTAGTTGTCCCTCTAATTCCAATATTCTGGTTTCATTTAAGGATTGATCATCTTTTGCTGCACTGTAATCAGCATTTTCGCTTAAATCTCCTTGGGCTCTAGCTTCTTTTAAAGCAGCCTTTATTTCCACTCTTTTTACTGTTTTAAGGTATTCTAGCTCTTCTTCAATTAGTTTTTTGGCGGACTCTGTAAGTATTAGTTCTGCCATTATATACTCACCTCCTAGTTATTGATATTATATTTTAATTCTATCACTTTAAAGACATACTATACAATTATTTTTTTATATATTGTCAAATTGTCGAAAAAGTTATATAATTAAATCAATAATTTGCTGGTTAGAGTAGGTGTTGCGCGTAAAGTGCTAGTTGGACGGGAAGTTGCCACTAGACGAAAAAACTTAGAGTATTGAGTTTTGCGATGTAATAACCGCATTCCGCTAACATTGGGTGTATACTCTCTATCCGCAATTTATATTGCTAACTAAGAGAGGAGGTTGAGTTATGGGAAAAACTCAAAAACTTACATTTATTAGCTTTTTCATAGCATTGCAGGTTGTTCTTACAAGATTTTTAGCTGTTGAAACCCCAATACTAAGAATTAGCTTTGGATTTTTGCCTTTAGCCATGGTAGGGATAATGTTTGGTCCTTTGTGGGGAGGTGCTGCTGGAGCCATAGCGGATATTTTAGGGATGCTTATTTTCCCTAAAGGTGCTTTTTTTCCGGGATTTACTCTAAGCACAGCTTTATCAGGGGCTATTTATGGACTAGTTGTCTATAAGAGACCTAAGAATATAGTTAACATGGCTATAGCAACAGCGATTGTTGTTATATTTGTTAATCTAGGCTTAAATTCATTATGGATTTCTATGACTACAGGAAAGGCTTTGTATGCATTAATAGGACCTAGAGTTATAAAAAATGCTATAGAGTTACCTGTTAGAGTGGTTACCATATATGTAGCTTGGAAAACTATTGGTGGATACTATTTAAGTCAAATAAGAACCAATTAGTTTTTAGTTATTTAATTTTTAAGATTTTTAGTTATTTAGCTAGTGATGGGATTTTGTGAAAGCAAAATCCCTTTTATATTTTTTGTTGTAAAACTAGGTAATAAATATATGATATAAATGTTCAAGAATAAGAATTGAAAAATACAGAATAATATATAGTAGTAAATATATTTTGAAAGGAGATTTTTTATGAGAGCATATAGAGGAGATAAGCATCAAAAGTCTGGCAAAAATGATGGTGTAAAACCGCCGGATAGAGCAAGAAAAAGAGATGAGAAGAATCCTCCAAAGTATGAAAATTTTAATGGGGAGCCTATAGAGTGAAAAGTTTAAATTCAATGTATAAAATATGGAAACTTGTTAATAATTAAAATACCTAATGAATCACATCAATTTAATATTATTTTTTAACCCCCATTTAAGGAGTTGCCAAAATCCCCTTTGGCAGCTCCTTTGGTATACTCATAGTGTTATAGTTATTTTAATTCAGATGCTATATTTGAAAATAAAAAATCTATGTTATATAATTATTTATGTACGATTATATCCAACAAAGGAGAAAGTATATGATAAGAGAATATGATGGAAAAATTCCTAGCATACATAGTAGTTGTTACATAGCAGAAAATGTATCTATAATTGGAAATGTGAAAATTGAAGAAATGGCAAATGTTTGGTTTGGTGCTGTTATTAGAGGGGATATGAATTCTATTAATATTGGGAAAAATACTAATATACAGGATAATTGTGTGTTTCATGTAGAAAGAAACTCACCATTGGTTATAGGCGATGATGTAACAGTAGGTCATGGAGCAATATTGCATGGATGTACCATAGGGGATAGTTCCTTAATAGGTATGGGGAGCATTGTATTAAATAATGCTGTAATTGGAAAGCAAACTTTAGTTGGTGCTGGAAGTTTAATACCTGAGGGAAAAAAAATACCTGATGGAGTATTATGTATGGGTTCTCCGGTTAAGATTATTAGAGAGCTAACTGATGAAGAAAAGCTAAAATTAACTGAAAGTGCAGCAAAATATGTAAGTTTATCTAATAAATATAAATAAATCTTAAAACCTCTGATTATAAATGTTATAAATGGTTATAATTATAAAAAAACATAGGTCAGAGGTGGAAATATGAATAAAGTTTTATTAATTGGTAGATTAACTAAAGATTGTGAATTAAAACATGTTGGTGATGAAGGAACCCCGTTACTAAATTTTACCATAGCGGTTCAAAGACCTTTTGTGAACAGCAAAGGTGAAAGAGAAGCGGACTTTATACCTATATCTTGCTGGAAAAAGTCAGTGGAAACTATGGTGCCTGACTTAACTAAAGGAAGATTGGTAAGTGTTTTAGGAAGAATAAACGTAAGATCTTATACAAATATGAATGGTGAAAGAAGATATATGACTCAAGTAGTAGCTGAACAAATTAATTTTATGGAACATAGTAAAATTATTGAAGAAGCAAATTAATAAAATTACGAAGTAATTTTATAGTGTTTTAGTTGATAGTTAGCTAGTTAAGGTGGAAATTCTTCTAGAATTTCTATGATAAAAATTCCAGAGGAATTTTCTCCATAACTAAGAATCTAAAAAACTAGAAAACTAAAAATCTAAAAAATTTGTACCACAATTTTTAAAGGGGGATTTATAAATGAAGATAGTTGTTTTAGAATCATTAGGAGTGGCTGAAAGTGATGCAAAATTATTAATTCAAAATCACTTAGGACAAGCTAACGAAGTTATATTTTATAGTAGAGTGGATGATGTAGAAGTTTTAAAGGAGAGAGTAAGGGAGGCTGAAGTGCTAATAATTGCAAACATGCCTTTAAAAGGAGAAGTTATTAGAGCTGCGGGCAAACTTAAGATGATTTCTGTAGCCTTTACTGGAGTAGATCATGTAGATTTAGAGGCTTGTAGAGAGAGAGATGTTTTAGTTTGCAATGCTGCTGGATATAGTACTCCTGCAGTGGCGGAGTTAACTTTTGGATTAATTTTATCTTTGTTAAGAAACATAGTTCCCTTAGATAAAGTTACTAGAGAAGGGAAAACTAAAGAAGGATACTCTCAAAGCGAGCTTCGTGGTAAAACCTTAGGGATAATTGGTGTAGGTGCCATAGGAATTGAAGTGGCTAAGATTGCCCAGGTGTTTGGGTGTAATGTTATAGCTTATAATAGATCTCAGAAGCCTTTCCTAAAAGATATGGGTATTTCTCAGCTGTCTTTAGATGAAGTTCTATCCCAAAGTGACATAGTTTCTATACATATTCCATTAAATCAGGAAACTAAAGGTTTGATAAGCAAAGAGAAAATAGAGTTAATGAAGAAAAATTCAATTTTAATAAATACTGCTAGAGGTCCTATAGTAGATAATAAGGCTTTAGCGGAGGCGTTAAAGGAAGGGAAGATAGTTGGAGCTGGTATTGATGTTTTTGACATAGAACCACCGCTACCTCTAGATTATCCATTGCTTCACTCGCCTAATACTACAGTAGCTCCGCATATAGGTTTTGCTTCTAAGGAAGCTATGGTAAGAAGGGCTGAAATAGTAGTAACTAATATTAGAAAATGGATAGATGGAAACCCTCAAAATGTAATTTAATAATATTTGTATTAAAGATAGGATTAATAGTTACGATAATATATACAATAAATATTCAATGGAGTGATATGGAATGAGACTAAATCATAATCTTTCCTCTTTAAGTATATATAGAGAGTACGAAAAAAATATTACCAAAAACAGCAAAGCATTATCACGCATATCTTCAGGAGAAAAAATAACAAAAGCTGGAGATAGCCCTAATGGTATAGCTAAAAGTGAGAGAATGAGAATACAAATAAGAAGTATGCAAATGGCTCAGAGAAATTTGCAAGATGGAGTAAGTATGCTTCAAACTGCAGATGGAGCGTTAAATTCTTTGAATTCCATTACAGGAAGAATTAGGGAACTGGTTATACAATCAGGTGGTGCCACTAGTGAAGATGATAAACTCCAAATTAAAGGAGAAATAGACCAGATGATTCAGGGCTATGAAGATGTAGTAAATAACACAGAATTTAATGGTGTTAAGCTTTTAAATTCTAATGGACATTTGTTGACACAAATGGATGCTAATGTAGGGGATACCGCAAACATACCGTTAATGGATTTGTCGCCAGATGGCAATTTAAGTAATATAAATGCTTTGGATATAAATTCAAATGATTTTATAGATAAGGCTCTAAACATAGTAGATGAAGTATCCAGCAATATAGTAGACTTAAGAAGTAAGTATGGAGCTATGACTAATCTTTTTGAAGGCGAGTTGGATAGTTTAAGTGAATTTGAAATCTCTGTTACAGGCTCAGAGAGTAGAATAAGAGATGCAGATATGGCGGAAGAAATGATGGAGTTTTCAAGAACTGGTTTGCTTATAGAAGCAGGTAATGCCATGATGGCTCAATCCAATAAATTTCCTCAAGATGTATTAAGAATATTAGAAAATGTAAGAAGTAGATAATTATATTAGAAGATTGTCAATAAATATTGGCAATCTTCTTTTTTTTACATAATAAAATCAAAATAAGCTTTACTATGTAGCTTTAGCTAATGTAAAATGTAATTATCAAGCGAAATATACATATAATTGACTATGAATGCTAGGGAAAAATAAAAAATTTAATTAAAATAAAAAAGATATTAAAGTTAATATAGAAATTAATTGGAAAATATAATATAATGTAATAAGTTAAGGAAAATAATAGTTGAAATTGGTAATAAAACTGAATCTTATAGAAAAAAATCTAATTTTATAGTATATTGGAGTGTGATAATAATGAGTTTTAACAATACGTCTATAGATAGATATAATTATAATCTCTTCAAAAAAGCCTTAGATGCCTCTACAGAAAGAGGAAAAATTATATCTAACAATATAGCAAATGTAAATACTGCAAATTATAAAAGAAACTATGTGGTATTTGAGGAAAATTTAAAGAACGCAACAGGAGCTTTGGAGATGAAAAGAACTAGAGAATCCCATATAGATGTGAACTCTCCGAAGAATGAAATTGAAGTTAAAAAGGACGAAACCTCTAGTATGAGGCAAGATGGGAATAATGTTAATGTGGATTTGGAAAAAGTTAATCAAGCGGCTAATACTTTAATGTACAACGCACTGATTAATGGACTAAATAATAGATTATCTATGAAAAGATATATAATTAATGGTAGATAGTTGGAGGTGTATAGAATTTGTTAAAAGTGTTTAATAACATGAGAATTAGTGCTAGTGGACTTTCTTCAGAAAGACTTAGAATGGATACTATATCTTCTAATATAGCTAATGCCTCAACTACAAGAGGAAAAGATGGGATGCCTTATAGAAGAAAAGTAGCTATTTTTCAAGAAAACTTGACTAATGAAATAAACAAAAATACAGGAAAAAATGAAGAGAAATTATTAGGAGTTAAGGCTGTTGGAATTATAGAAGATGAGTCTGAACTAAGGCGAGTGTACGAGCCATCCCACCCAGACGCAGGAGAAGATGGATACGTATTAATGCCTAATGTAAATATATTAAATGAAATGGCGGATATGATTGTGGCAACCCGTGCTTATGAAGCAAATGTTGATGCTATTAATTCACAAAAATCTATGTTCATGAAAGCTTTAGAAATTGGAAAGTAGGTGCTTGAAATATGAAAATAAATGAATTTATACCAAGAATGAAGATGTTTGAAGAAAAAAACGTACATATTAAAAAAGAAGAAAATAATTTTTTAGGATTATTAAAAGAACAGTTAGATAATGTAAATAATAAGCAAATTCAATCTGAAAAATCCACCGAAGCTTTTATAAAAGGTGAAGATATTGATATTCATGAAGTAACTATAAATGCTGAAGAAGCAAAAATGTCTATAGAATTAGCGGTTCAAGTAAGAAATAAAATAGTTGAGGCATATCAGGAGCTTAATAGAATGCAGTTATAGTAAGGAGTGCTATTGATGAACAAGCTATCCCAATGGATAAATAAACTTAAAGAAACCTTTAGCAAGTGGAGTAATAAAAAAAAGATAGCTTATGGTGTTATTTTTGCTGGAATTTTAGGCACTATAATTTATTTAGGAATAAGTTTGACTAGCACTAAATATGCTATTTTATTTTCAAATTTAGATAGCGCTGATATGGGAGCTGTTTATAATAAGTTAAAGGAAAATAAAGAAAACTTCAAAGTTGAAGGTAACGCAATATTAGTACCTAAAGAAAATGTAGACAACTTAAGAATGGGAATACTATCTGAAGTGCCTATAAATAATGGTAGTCAAGGTTTTGAAATTTTAGATAAAAGTAATTTTGGAACTACTGATGCAGAAATGAAAATAAACTATCAAAGAGCACTACAAGGAGAATTGGAGAGGACTATTAAAAGTTTTCCCGAAATTGACAATGTTAGAATTCATTTAGTTATGTCTGAAGATAGTGCTTTTATAAAAGATACGACTCCAGCGAAGGCTTCAATAACATTAAAATTGAAACCTTATAAAAAAATCACAAAGGAACAAGTTAAAGCTATTGTAACTTTGGTTTCAGGTAGTGTGAAAAATCTTCCAAAGGAAAATGTGGAGGTTAACGATACTACAGGAAGTTTAAGTAAGGATTTATTTGAAGATGATAACTTAGATATGGCAGGAGCCACAGAAAAGCAACAAGCCTTAGAAAGAAATTATGAAAAGACCTTAGAAAATAAGGTTATTAACATGTTAGAGGCTGTTTATGGAAAAGATCGAGTAAGAGTAAAAATAAATGCAGACTTGAATTTTGATGCAGTACAAAAGGAAAGTACTATAATTGACCCTAATAATGTAGTAGTTAGTGAGCACACTGTTAAAGAGACTACACAAAATAACCAGGCTCCAAATAGTGGAAGTCCAGTAGACGACAATATGGGTAATAGAAATGATGATAATGATAATAATACTTCTACCACCCATGAAGAAGTTACAAAAAACTATGAAGTGTCAAAGGAAATTAGTAAAGAAGCTAAAGCGCCGGGATCTGTACAAAGATTAACGGTTTCTGTAATACTAGATGGAGCTTTAGACAATGCCACAAGAAATTCTGTAACAAATGCAGTTTCTTCCGCTGTTGGATTAAGTGCAAACAGGGGAGATTTAATTAGTGTGGAGGGATTACCTTTCGATACTAAAGGATTAGAGAGTATAAATAAAGATTTAGAGGAAATGGCAAAAGAAGAAGAAAAAGCAAAGAAGATGAAGTTATATACTAATATTGGAATAGGTACAGGAATCATTTTATTATTAATAGTTACATTTGTTATGTTAAGAAGAAAGAGAAAAGAAGATGATGATGTAGAGAGTGGAATAAACATGATAATAGATGATGAAACTCCAATTGACGAAAAACCTAAATTTAAGCCAATTCAACTAGATACTGAAGATGAAAAGACCCATGTTGAAAAGGAAATTAGAAAATATGCTACCGAGAAGCCAGAGCAAGTTGCGGAAATTATTAAGGCTTGGTTGGCAGAAGATGAGAGGTGATAGCATATGGCGAGAAGTGGAGATTTTGATAAATTATCGGGAGTGCAGAAGGCTGCAATCTTGTTTATTACACTGGGACCTGAAGCTGCTTCAGCAATAATTAAAAAATTACCTGAAGCAGAAATACAAAAGATTACTTATGAAATAGCTAATATTACCTCTGTAAAATCAGACCAAAAGGTAAGAATACTTGACGAATTTATTCAAATGAATAAGGCTAAAGATTACCTAACAGAGGGAGGTATAGGATATGCAAGAGACTTACTAGCTAAAGCTTTAGGGGGTCAAAGGGCTCTTGAAATTTTAGAAAAGGTTACAGAAGCTACTCAGCAATTTAGACCTTTTGCCATAGCTAGAAAGGCTGATGCGAATCAGCTTTTGAATATAATTTCTAGTGAACATCCTCAGACAATTGCTCTAGTATTATGCTATCTCCAATCGGATAAAGCAGGACAAATACTATCTGCACTACCCGAGGATCTACAAGCAGAAGTTGCTTATAGAATAGCGACCATGAGTAATACGTCGCCTATGGTTATAAAGGAAATAGAAAAGGTTTTAGACGGTAAGCTATCTTCAGTGGTTAGGTCAGAAATGAAATCTATAGGAGGAGTTCCTACCATTGTTGATATATTAAATCAAGTGGATAGAGCTACTGAGAGAAATATAACAGAATCCTTAGAGAGAGAAAATGCAGAACTGGCTGAAAAAATCAAGGCATCCATGTTTGTATTCGAAGATATTATTACATTAGATGATGTTTCAATTCAAAGAGTATTAAGAGAAGTAGAGACAAAGGAACTGGCCTTAGCTTTGAAGGGATCTTCAGAGGAGGTAGCAAATGTTATATTTAAGAATCAATCTAAAAGAGCTGCTGCTTCATTGAAAGAAGATATGGAGTTCTTAGGACCTGTAAGGCTTATGGATGTTGAAAAAGCTCAGCAAAAAATTGTTAGTGTTATAAGAAGACTTGATGAAGCTGGAGAAATAGTAATATCTAGAGGTGGGGAGGATGCAATCATTGTGTAGTAAGGTATTAAAAAATACCACCGTCGTAAGTAACGGTTCAAAGGAGATAACAATAGATTATGAACCACCCAGAAACAACTATGAAAAATCTCAAAGGGAAATTAATGCAAAAGAAGCCATAGAAAGCTATGAAAACTTAGCTAAAGCAATGTTAGAGGGTGCAAGAAAGCAAAAGGATCAGATTTTAGCTGAGGCATATAGAGAAGCGGAAAAAATTGAAAGCGAAGTTTATCCTAAAGCTTATAAAGAAGGCTTTGAAAAAGGAGAAAAAGAAGGTTATGCTGAAGCTTATAAAGTTGCTTATGAAGAAAATATAAAAAAAGCAAATTTAGAAAAAGAACAGTTAATTAATGATGCTCAAGTAACCTCTACCAATATTATTAAATCTGCAAAAGAAGAATATGTTATGTATTTAGAAGATAAAAAAGAAGAAATAAGAAAATTAATAAAGGAAATCACATTTTCAGTACTTTTGAAAGAACTTAAAGAAGAAGATGGACTAAATGCTATGATTTCCAACCTATTAGATGAGGTTAAGGAGTCTAAAGTAGTAATTATACGTTGCAACAGTTTACATAAAAATAAAATAGAAGATGAAATTTCCTTGTGGAGAAATAATAATGTTTTTAAAGGAGATATATTTCTTATAGAAGATTCTTCTACGGAAGAAGGAAATGCTTCTATTGAAAAAGATAATGGGAAAATATATATAAATATTCAATCAATAATAGAAAAATTAGATGAAATTTTCAATGTCTAGTTAAGGTGGTACAAGAGATGATAGACTTTAAATCCATAAGAAAAAAATTAAATGAAGCCACTTTTTATGATAGAGAGGGTTTGGTAAAAAAAGTTATTGGTTTAACTATAGAGGTAGAAGGAATCAAGGCGTCTATAGGAGAGGTATGTACCATATATAATGAGAGGAATTTTCCCATTACCTGTGAAGTAGTAGGCTTTAAAGAAGATAATGTAATATTAATGCCCTTAGGAGAGCTAATTGGTATTGCACCAGGATGCAAAATAGTTCCTACAGGAAGACCCTTAAGCGCTAGGTGCTCCTATGATTTATTAGGGAAAATACTAGATGGCATGGGTAACCCTTTAACAGAGGAAGAATTAAAGGGAGGAGTTTTTTACCCATTGGATAAAGAACCTCCAGATCCTTTGAAAAGAAGAAGAATTAAGGATGTTATTTCTACTGGGGTAAGAGCTATTGATGGATTTTTAACCTGTGGAGAGGGCCAAAGAATAGGTATATTTGCAGGTAGTGGTGTTGGGAAAAGTACAACATTAGGTATGATAGCAAAATATGCTGAAGCAGATGTAAATGTAATATGCTTAATTGGAGAAAGAGGTAGAGAAGTTTTAGACTTCATTGAAAAGGATTTGGGCCCAGAAGGGATGAAAAAAAGCGTAGTAGTATGCGCTACCTCAGATAAACCAGCTTTGGTAAGGATTAAAGGAGCTTTTACAGCTACTGCAATTGCAGAGTATTTTAGAGATGAAGGAAAAAAAGTAATACTTATGATGGACTCTGTAACTAGATTTGCTATGGCTCAAAGAGAAGTAGGGCTAGCCATTGGGGAGCCACCGGCAACTAAGGGATATACTCCCTCTGTATTTGCTATGCTTCCAAGGCTTATGGAAAGAGCGGGGATGTCTGATAAAGGTTCTATTACAGCTTTTTATACGGTATTGGTAGATGGGGATGATTTTAATGAACCAATTTCAGATGCAGTAAGAGGGATTTTAGATGGACATATAGTTTTATCTAGAGCTTTAGCTGCTAAAAATCACTATCCAGCTATTGATGTTTTAAGCAGTATAAGCAGGCTTATGTCAGAGATTGCACAGGATGAACACAAGGAAGTGGCATCAATTGCAAGAGATTTAATTGCTACATATAAAGAGGCAGAGGATTTAATTAATATAGGAGCATATGTTAAGGGAAGCAATAAAAAAATTGATTTAGCAATTGAGTACATTGATGGAATTAATTCTTTTTTAAAACAAGGTGTAAATGAACAAAGCACCTTTAAAGATACGGTTTATTCTCTTATAAATTTGTTTAATTCATAGTAAAAGGTGATAGTTTTTATGAAAAGATATAATTTTAGGCTTCAAAAGCTACTAGATATTAGAGTGGGCAAAGAAGAGCAATGTAAAATGGCTTTTCAAAAAACCCAGAGAGAAAAGGTTGAGGCGGAGTTCAAGCTACATGACTTAAAAGATTCTTACAAGAGGCATAATGTAATAGAAAATGAAAGTTCCACTGTGGAAAGAAAAATGAGACAGCAATATTTAAGCAATTTAACTATTTCTATTAAAACTGCCACTTTAGATTTAGAAAAAAAGCAAAATAAAGTAGAAATAGCTAGGGAAGAGCTTAAAAAAAGCCAAGTTGATAGAAAAACTGTAGAGATATTAAAGGACAAAGGTTTTAAAAACTATTTAAAAGAAGAAGAAGCAAGGGAACAAAGGGCAAATGATGAATTTGCACTTTATGGATTTATTAGAAACTTGAAAGGAGGTGAAATAAGTGATAGATAATTTAAATATGATTGTAAATAAGTTAGCTGCAAAAACACAAACGTCTTCCCCAAGCAAAGCTCCTAAAGAAGAAAAAAAAGATTTTAACGAAGTGTTAAATAACTTTACAGAAACCAAAAAAGTAAGTAAAGAGGTTAATGCAAAAAATGGTGAAACAGAAAAAAATCCATTAGAAAACCTAGATTTAGAAAACATAAATGTGGAAGAGTTAGATTTTAAAGACACCTTAATGTTATTACAGTTCTTTTTTAATCAGAACAATGCAAATATACCTCACGAAGAGATAGCTCTTAATTCTAAAGATTTATTTACTTCTAAGGAGGAGGTTGTAAAGCTAGACTCAATATTACATAGAATATTAAATGGAGAGGTTTTACCAGAGAAAGAAGCGTTAAAAGACAGCAACCCTATTATTGAAAAATTAATTAAAAAAGTAGAAGAAGAGATAGAGACCATGGTTCCTATAGATTCTAAAGAAGATGTAGAAGTTAGTAAAATTTTTAATTCATTAGTAAAGGGTTTAAAGGATGAGAAAAACACTAATGAAGACCAAAACTCTAAAACTGCTATTTTTAAGGAAGACATGGGAATTAACACTATGCAAAAACTTAAAATAAATAAATCTTTTAACGAAAATTATTTCTCCAAAGAGCAGGATAATCCAGAAATAAAGGAAGAAAAAATTCTTTTTAAGTTTGTAAAGGATAAAGAAGAGGATACTGTTTTTAAACCTATTAACCTAATGGCGTCACCAACAAATAAGCTAGAGGTTTCTACTGAAAATATTAAGGTTGAAGAACTTGTAATCAAAAAAGAAACTATGGTAGATGACATTGTAAAAACTGTAAAATTCATGGACAACGGAAGTTTGAAGAATTTAACAGTAAAAATAAACCCCAAGGAACTTGGAGAAATGGTTATTAGCATAGTAATGGAAGATGGCAAAATTAAGGCTAACGTTACAGCTTCTAATAAAGAAGCTTATAATTTGATAAATGCAAATTTGAATGAAATAAATAACAAATTAGAAAACTCACAAATTAAAATTCAAAACTTCACGTTAAATTTATATGAAGATGCTACTTTCTTTAAAGGAGAAAACAACCAAGATAAGCCTAGAGAAGATAGAAAAGAACATAAAAGTAGAAGTATAGCTTCCATTGGAGAGATTTCAGAAATGGATCAGGAGAATAATAGTGAAGATTTGAGAAATGTAAATATTTTAGCTTAGGAGGAAAAGGTATGTCTGATTTGCCAATATCTCAAAGAGTAAATGCTACGACTAATAGTGATAAAACTAGTAAAGGAACTCCTATTAGAAAGCCAGGACAAGAGTTAGACAAAAATGCGTTTTTAAGAATATTATCTGCTGAATTAGCTAATCAGGACCCAATGAATGCTAAGGACGGAACAGAATTTGTCTCTCAAATGGCTCAATTTTCATCCCTAGAGCAGATGGCTAATTTAAATAGCACTATGAGGTTTATGGGAGCATCTTCTTTAATTAATAAAGGAGTAATGCTAAATAGAGTAGATGAAAAAGGTAACTTATATATGGGAAAGGTTACTGGAGTATCAAAGGATGGAGACAATATAAAAATTAATGTTTTAGTAGGCGAAGGAAAAGATGAAAATGGACAACCTGTGGCTATAATTAAGCAATTTAAAATTGAAGATATAATTGAACTTATAGATATACCACAAGGAGAACCAGAGAATCCAGAAACACCAGGTAATGAGGAAAGTAAGGTTGAATAAATATGAGTTATAGAATTATAAATGGTAAACTTCAGTATATTGAAAACTTACAACCTTATTCTAATAAACCTAAAGTTAAAGAATGTAATAATAATGGTTCATGTAACTTTGAACAAGTGTTAAAAAAAGAGATAAGTAAAGATAATGAAGTTACCATTTCTAAGCACGCTACACAAAGATTGTTAGAAAGAGATATTAAAATTACTGAAGAAGATATGAAAAAAATAAATGATGCAATAGATGGTGCAAGACAAAAGGGATGTAGAGAAGGAGTAATTTTATACAAGGATGTAGCTCTAATTGCAAGCATTAAAAATAGAACTATTATAACAGCAATGAGCAAGGATGAAAGTCAGGGTAATATATTTACAAACATTGATAGTTTAGTAATATTATAGGCTGGACCTTAAGGAAGCCGAATCCTGTTGAAGGACAGATACAGGGTAAATTAAATTAACTTTGGAGGTTAAAACTATGTTAAGATCAATGTATTCAGGTATAAGTGGGCTTAAAGCCAATCAAGTTAAATTAGATGTAATTGGTAATAACATTGCCAATGTAGGTACTACTGCTTTTAAAACACAAAGGGTTAGATTTCAAGATATGTTAAGTCAGAGCTTAAAGGGAGCTACAGGACCAAGTACTAATACTGGAGGAACAAATCCCAGTCAAGTAGGGCTTGGAACTCAAGTATCTGGTATTGATTCCACAATGACTCAAGGAAACATGCAACCAACTAGTAGAAATCTAGATTTTGCTGTAGATGGAGAAGGATATTTCGTAGTAGCTAGAGGATCTATGGGAGATGGGGAAGGAATAGTAATTGGTGAAGGTGGAGTAATAGACACTGAAAACGCAGATGGAGAAAACACCTTAGAATTATCTTACACAAGAGATGGTGCTTTTACACTGGATGAATTTGGTCAGTTAGTTACATCTGATGGATATAGAGTTATGGGATATTCTCTTGAGGGAAGTGAAATTGAATATGACGATGAAACTGGTAAGCCAGTGATAGATGAAGCTGTAAATGTTAATGAACCTGGGGTAACAATTGAAACTACAGGTAACTTAGTTCCTTTAGCAATTCCAGATGAAGTGGCTGGACTAAGAGTTAAAAGCTTTTCTGTTGATAAAAATGGATTAATAAAAGTTGTTTTAAGTGATAATAGTGTAAGAGGTATAGGACAATTAGCAACAGCGTCCTTTAAAAATCCAGCTGGATTATCAAAAGATGGGAAAAATCTATACTCAAGTACAGCAAACTCTGGACAAGCTGTATTTAGAAGTGGTGTTGGAGCAGATGAGAGTAATGAAGCAGGATATGGAGATGTTATCCAAGGAATGCTTGAAATGTCAAATGTAGACTTAGCTGAACAATTTACTGAAATGATTGTTGCCAGCAGAGCATTCCAAGCAAATGGTAAAATAATTACTACTGGGGATGAAATACTTCAAGAACTGGTTAACTTGAAAAGATAGTTTTTGTTAGATAATGGATGTTAGATGGTAGATGGGTAGATATTGTAGACTTCTGCTATGCAGAAGTCTATCCTTAACTATCATCTAAATATCTAAACATCTAAAAATCTGAAGGAAGGGGGAGACCTATGATTGAATTAACAGGACTAGACGGCAAGAAATTTATTTTAAATGATGAACATATTGAAAAAATGGAAAGTGTGCCAGATAGTGTTATCACTTTAGTTAATGGAAGAAAGTATTTAGTAAAGGAATCCCTAGATACTATTGTCCAGAAAATCGTTTTGTATAAAAGGAATATATATACAGTTAATATTCAGGAGGCATCTAAAAGATGAAGAAGAGAGACTTATTGACGCTTATAGGTATAGTGCTTGGGAGTATTTTATTAATATGGGCAATGGCTATGAAAAGCCTTACAGAATATGACTTTGGTCAGCTAAAGCTTTTCTTTGATCCAGCTTCCATTGCAATTACTCTTGGAGGTTCCTTTGCAGCCATGCTCATAACCTATCCTATGAGTTATTTTAATAAATTAATAAAAATTATGGTACAATCCTTTAAAGAAAGTGAAAAATCAAGTATAGATACCATATTCCAATTTATAGATTTATCAAGAAAGGCAAGAAGGGAAGGACTTTTATCTCTAGAAGATGAAATAAATCAAATAGGAGATGACTTTTTAAAAAAAGGCCTTCAAATGGTGGTTGACGGTATAGAACCAGATACTATTAGGGATATTTTAGAACTTGAGATTTCTGAAATGGAAAGAAGACATAAAATAGGAGCAGATATGTTAAGAGCTTGGGGAGGATATGCACCAGCCTTTGGTATGGTTGGTACTTTAATAGGTCTTATACAAATGCTTGCGAATCTAACAGACTCAAGTCAGATAGCAAGTGGTATGGCAAAAGCCCTAGTTACTACTTTCTATGGCTCTTTACTAGCTTACATGGTGTTTAACCCAATGGGTTCTAACCTATCTTTGAAAAGCGACAGTGAAGCTTCTATTAGAGAAATGATGCTAGAGGGTATATTATCTATTCAATCTGGAGTTAATCCAAGAATAGTAGAAGAAAAGTTAATTTCATATTTAACTCCTGCTGAAAGATTAGAATATGCTTCTAATGCACCAAAAGAAGGGGTGGCAGAGAATGGCTAGAAGAAAAAAAGATAGTGGAGATAGCGGAGGAGGAGGAAATGAATGGTTAGCTTCCTATGCGGACGTAGTTACACTATTATTAACTTTTTTCGTTCTTCTTTACTCATTTTCAAGTGTAGATGCCACTAAATTTAAGCAAATTGCTTCTGCCTTTCAAAGTGTTCTATCAGGTGATGCAGGTCAAACTATATTTGACTTTAACATGAAAAATGGAGACATACCTTTAGTTGGAGAAACAATTCAAACAGGAATGGCCACTGGAGGAAAAAACAATGAGCTTTATGATAAGGTAAGAGAAGCTGTTCAAAAGAATGAGTTGCAAAGCTCTGTTACTATTAGAAATGATACTTCTGGAGTAATAATAGAATTAAAAGACAATATATTATTTGAAAGTGGAATGGGAGAAATAAAAGAAGATAGTAAGCCAATATTGGATAAACTCAATAAGCTAATTTCTAATTTCCCAAATGCAATTATAGTAGAAGGGCATACGGATAATGTACCAATAAAAAATTATAAGTATGATTCTAACTGGGAACTGTCTACTTCAAGGGCAGTTAATGTGTTAAGATACTTTGTTGAGGTAAAAAAGCAAAGTCCGGCTAAATTTACTGCTGCAGGATATGGAGAATATAAACCAATATTCCCAAATGATTCAGAAGAGCATAAGGCAAAAAATAGAAGAGTTAATATAGTTATAGTTTCATTAGAAAGGAAGACTGATGTTAATTGAGCGAAAAGAAAGTGGAAAAAAGTGGAGGAAATAAATTAAGAATAATTTTAATCATTCTATGTTTAATCGTGATAATTGGAGGAGGGACTTTTGGAAGTTACTTAGTCCTTTCTAAAAAAAATAATAATGGAAATAATCAAGGAAATATAAATGTAAATATGAATAATAATAATTTTAACAATAATAACATGTATAGACCTGCAGTATCGGAATACACTTATGATTTAGGAGAATTTTTATTAAATCTATCTGATGCAGATGCTAGAAGATTTTTAAAGGCTAGAATCCATGTGGGTTTCAATAACAAAAAAATGCTGAAGGAATTAGAAGCTAAAAAAGCTGTTATTCTAGACTCTGTTAACACCGTAATTAGATCTAAAAAGCATACGGATTTTTCACCGGAAGGGACAGAAAAAATTAAAGTAGAAATATTAAATAAGATAAATCCAATGTTTAAAGAAGGATTATGTGACAATGTGTATTTTACAGAGATTCTTGTACAATAGCTTTACTATATAATAAGGAAGTATAAATATGAATGGAGATTTGCAGTTTATAATTACTATTGGTAAAATTATAATATTTTTACCCTTTATAATTTTTTTAATATATTTTTCACTAAAGTTTGGTGGAGAAAAACTTGGGAAGATTCAAAATGGAAGATATATGAAGGTGTTAGATAGATTACCCTTGACAAAGGATAATTCTATATTAGCGGTTAAAATTGGAGAAAAAGGCTACGTTATATCCTCTACTCAAGGAAAGATTGAAGTTTTATTTTCCCTTCAAGAGGAAGAATTAAAAAAATTAGAAGAGAGTAAAAAAGAATTTGATTTACTTTTGAAAATAAAGGAAAAGAAGGAAGAGAAGATATGAAACAAAAGAAAAAAATTATTTTATTTATAATAGCTTTTGTGGCGTTAATATTTATGATAGGGATTAACAGCAAGGTATATGCAGCGCCAGGACAAATACCCATTCCTAGAGTAAATATATCTGTTGATAATTCAACTACACCACAAAATTATGTAGATAATATAAAACTTTTAATCCTTCTTACAGTATTATCTCTTCTGCCATCTTTTATAGTTATGATGACTAGCTTTGTTAGAACTATACTAGTATTAGGATTTTTGAGAAATGCTATGGGAACTCAGCAATCTCCACCAAATCAAGTAATAATTGGACTAGCATTATTTCTTACTTTTTTTATAATGTCTCCTGTATATAATGAGATAAATACAAAGGCTTTAAAACCCTTTTTAGATAATAAAATTACCCAAGAAGTAGCTTTCCAGGAAGGTGCTAAACCTTTAAGAGAGTTTATGTTAAGGCAAACAAGGCAAAAGGATTTGAAGCTGTTTTTAGAAGTGGGTAAAGTAGGTGAAGAGGTGACTAGGGAAAACGTACCTCTTCAAATAGTAGTTCCAGCTTTTATTATAAGTGAATTAAAAACAGCTTTTCAAATAGGGTTTTTGCTATACATACCTTTTTTAATAGTAGATTTAGTGGTAGCCAGCGTTCTTATGTCTATGGGAATGTTTATGTTGCCACCAGTTATGATATCATTACCTTTTAAGATTTTATTATTTGTCATGGTAGATGGATGGTATTTAGTTGTAAAATCCTTAATTTTAAGCTTTAAATGAGGTGGGTAAATGAGTGAAAACTTAGTAATTGGCATAGTTAAAGATGCAATAACTACGGGATTAATGGTTGCAGCTCCAATTCTTATTACATCTATAGTAATAGGTTTAATAATCAGTATATTTCAAGCAACAACTCAAATTCAGGAACAAACCTTAACATTTGTGCCTAAATTAATTGCTATAGCTTTAATAGGACTGCTTACTGGAAGCTGGATGCTACATCAATTAGTCCAATTTACAGAGAGAATATTTGAAATAATCTCAAACATAGTTTAGTAAAAAATAAGTAGGTGTTATAGGTGATAAATGTTGCTTTTTATACAGCTTTAATAATGATATTCTTAAGATTTTTAGCCTTCTTTACAGTAACACCTGTATTTTTCCCCAAAGGGACACCTGTAATGGTTAAGATAGGATTTTCATTAATATTATCTTTCATAATATTGCCAGGAATAGATTATTCTTATGTAGGAACTATAAATGACATATTTCCTTTTGTAATGTCTGGAGTAAATGAAATAATTACAGGTCTAGTGTTAGGCTATATAACAGAACTTTGTTTTATGTCTGTTAGAATGGCTGGTCAATTTATGGATGTACAAGTGGGTTTTTCTATGATGTCCACTTTAGATCCTAATACTAATACCAATTCTACTTTGCTAGAAAGATTATTATATTGGTGTAGTTTAATAATGTTTTTTATTTTGGATGTTCATCATATTCTAATATATCAATTTATTGAAAGTTATAAATATGTGTCCTTAGGAAAGTTTTTACTTCTAGATTCATTATCGGGTATAGTTACAAAAATATTTATAGATTTTTTTAGTTTAGGTTTGAAAATTGCAATACCAATAGTATTGATAATTATAATTACAGATTTAACCTTGGGGCTTATGGCAAGGACAGTCCCCCAACTAAATATAATGATTTTAGGATTGCCAATTAAAATCTTGGTAGGGCTTATGACCTTTACTTTTGCACTTCCTATTTTCATAAATTTAATGAAAAGTAATTTTTTAAAAATACCAGAATTATTTCGGGGGATTTTTAATACAGTACCATTTATTATAATTTTTGCTTCCGATGATAAAACAGAAGAAGCTACACCTCATAAACTTAGCGAGGCAAGGAAAAAGGGACAAGTTGCAAAGAGTAAGGACGTTAATCTTGGATTAACTCTATTAATTTCAACATTAATAATATCTTTAGCCGGAGAGTTTGTAGTAGGGAATTTAAAGGAAACAATGATAGCATTTTTGCAAGATTTCACAAGCATTGAATTAAATTACAAAACTTTAGCAAATATATCTGTTGTTATTATAACTAGGCTTTCATTGACTATTTTACCTATTACAGTGCCAATTATGGTAATGGGTATTTTTGCAAACTTTATTCAAACAGGATTTATTTATACTAAGGAACCATTAAAACCAGATTTTAAAAAATTAAATCCTATTAATGGATTTAAAAGAATGTTCTCCATGAGATCCTTAATGGAGTTAATAAAATCTCTATCTATTGTTATAATAGTTGGTTTTGTGGGATACAAGTTCATAGTAGGAAATTATTTTTACATTGTAAATTTATATAATCTAAGATTTCCTGTATTATTAGGACAGTTTGGAGAATTAGCCTTAAAAATATTTTTTAGAATAACATTAATTATGTTGGCAATTGCCCTTACAGATTTTATATTTCAAAAGTTTCAATTTAAAAAGGAAATGAGAATGAGTAAACAAGAGATTAAAGAAGAATTTAAACAAATGGAAGGTGACCCTCAAATAAAAGGGAAAATAAGGCAAAGACAAAGAGAGATGGCTATGAGAAGAATGATGCAGTCTGTACCAGACGCAACAGTGGTTATAACCAACCCAACACACCTATCCATTGCTATAAAGTATAAGGAAGGGGAAAATAAGGCACCAATGGTTGTAGCTAAAGGAGCGGATTATGTAGCCTTAAAAATAAGGGAGAAGGCAAAGGAAAATAATGTGCCTATTATCGAAAATAAACCCTTAGCTAGACTTATGTATGAAAAAGTAGAAGTAGATGAAGAAATACCAGTAGAAATGTATCAAGCTGTAGCTCAAATTCTTGCACTAGTTATGAAGATGAAATAGTTAAGGCGGTGTTCACTTGGAAAACTTTAAAAACAGAACTAGTATAAAAAATAATATTGACATGTTAGTAGCGTTTGGAGTAATAGGTATTGTTATGATGATGATAATACCATTGCCGTCACTTGTTTTAGATATATTGATAGCGGTAAATATAACCATATCCGTAATCATACTGCTTATTACAATGTTTACAACGGAAGTATTGCAATTTTCATCCTTTCCCACATTACTTTTAGTTACTACACTTTTTAGATTAGGTTTAAATCTTTCTTCTACAAGATTAATTTTAGGAGAAGGAGAAGGTGGGGAAATCATCGCTGCCTTTGGGAGTTTTGTTGTTGGTGGAAACTACGTTGTTGGAATTATAATATTTTTAATCATAATAATTGTACAATTCGTTGTAATCACTAGTGGTTCTTCAAGAGTATCAGAAGTATCAGCAAGATTTACATTAGATGCTATGCCTGGTAAACAAATGAGTATTGACGCAGATTTAAACTCAGGGCTTATTGACGAAGTTGGAGCAAGGGACCGAAGAAAAAAACTGCAACAAGAAGCAGATTTTTATGGAGCCATGGATGGAGCTTCAAAATTTGTAAAGGGTGATGCTGTAGCAGGATTAATAATTACAGCAATAAATATTGCTGGAGGAATAATTATAGGAAGCGTAATGATGGGAATGAGCATAGGAGATGCTGCAAAAACCTTTACAATGCTTACCATAGGAGATGGTCTAGTTTCTCAAATTCCAGCTCTTTTAATATCCACAGCCTCAGGTATTTTAGTTACTCGTTCTGGAAGCGATGATAATTTTGGAGATGTCATTGGTAAACAGTTAACTACCTTTCCTAAAGTAATAGCTATGGCAGCAGTTATATTGTTTTCCATGTTTTTAGTACCAGGACTTCCTAAGATTCCATTTTTAATACTTTCTATAAGTACAGGGGTAGGAGCATATTTCTTATACAAAGATGAAAATGAAAAGGTTATAGAGCAAATGGAACAGGAACAAATTGAAATAACAGAAATAGAAAACCGTGAACCAGAAAATGTTATGAATTTGATAAATATAGAAACTATGGACATAGAAATTGGATACGGATTAATTCCTCTAGCTGATGAAGGTTCAGGAGGAGATTTACTTCAAAGAATTACTTCTGTTAGAAGGCAATGTGCTATTGAAATGGGTATAGTTGTGCAGCCTATAAGGATTAGGGATAACCTACAACTTAAGACCAATGAATATGTATTAAAAATAAGAGGAACTGTTGTTGCAAAAGGAGATTTAATGCCAAATATGTTATTGTGCATGGATCCTAGTAATGGTGAATATGGTATAGAAGGAATAAAAACTGTAGAACCCGCTTTTGGACTTCCTGCAATATGGATAAACAAAGATAGCAGAGAAGAGGCAGAAATAAAGGGATTAACAGTGGTAGACCCTACTACTGTTATGGTAACACACCTTACTGAAACTATAAAAAATAACTCTTATCAGCTGCTAGGAAGACAAGAGGTTAAGATGATAGTAGATTCAGTGAAGGAAAAATATAATGCAGTAGTTGAAGAATTAATACCGGACTTAATGACCGTTGGAGAAATTCAAAAGGTACTTCAAAACCTTTTAAAAGAAAGGGTTTCCATTAAGGATATGGTTACTATTTTGGAGTCATTAGCGGATAACTCTAGAAGTACAAAGGATATTGAACTTTTAACAGAGTATGTTAGATTCTCACTGGGAAGAAGTATATGCAATCCATTAGTAGATGAAAGAGGAGTTATAACGGTGATTACTCTTTCTCCAGATGTAGAAGAGCTTCTTTCTGAAAATATACAAAGATCTATTCAAGGTTCATTTCCAGCCATTGATCCAGATAAGACTGGAAGGTTATTAAATTCATTAAAGAATACTGTAGAGAGTACATTTTTTTATGAAAATCAACCTGTGATTTTGGTATCACCGAAAATTAGACCAGCCTTTAGAAAACTTACAGAGATGGTTTTCCCTAATTTATATGTGTTATCTATAAATGAAATACCAAATGATATAGAAATTCAAACTGAAGGAGTTGTAACAATATAAGATGGTAATTAAGAAATATATTGTAAACAACATGAATGAAGCTTTAACTAGAATTAGATATGAACTTGGAAAAGAAGCTATTATTATAAGCCAAAGAAAAGTAAAAAGACCAGGATTTTTAGGTTTTTTTCAAAAAAAGGCAATCGAAGTTACAGCAGCGGTGGATAATAGCGAAAAAGAAGAAAAAAAACCTTTAGAAGATGGTATAGAGGTAATTAAAAAAATAGTTCAGAAAAATCAAGATGAGGATAAGGAAAACTATATATATAAAGAGCTTCAGGAAATGAAATTAATGATGGATAAAATTGTGAGAGGAGAGGGAGACCAGGAAGAAAAGAATCCTCTTCAATCAATATTAAAAAATACAGATTTAAACGATGAAATTATTAAATATATAAGTAAAGAAATAAATAACATAGAAGAAAACATCGAATCCATAGAAAAAATAAAATTAGTTTTAAAAGAAATGATACACACATCAAAACATTTAACTGAAGGAAAAATAGTTTTAGTAGGTCCAACAGGAGTAGGTAAGACGACTACCATTGCAAAACTAGCAGGAAGCCTGGCTTTGATTCAAAAGAAAAAAGTGGGATTGATTACTATAGACACTTATAGAATAGGGGCAGTTGAGCAACTTCAAACCTATGCTGATATAATGAATATACCTTTTAAAGTGGTATTTACTCAAAAGGATATGGAAGAAGCTTTAGACAGCATGAAAGACTACGACGCAATACTCATAGATACTACAGGAAGAAGTTCTAAAAATGCAATGCAAATTTCAGAATTAAGAATGTTAATTGATAAGATTAATACTGAAAATATACATTTAGTAATTAGTTCTACTATAAAGAATAAAGATATCAATACAATAATCGAAGGATATAAACCTTTAGGTTTTAATAATGTTATAATAACAAAGCTAGATGAAACTACTTCTTATGGATCTATATTAAATATACTACAAAGTGCTAAAAAGCCCTTGAGCTATGTTACCGTTGGACAAAGTGTACCTGATGACCTAATGATTATGTCAAAGGATGAAATTGTGAATTTGATATTAGGAGAGGATAGTATATGCTAGATCAAGCGGCAACACTGAGAAAATTAGCTAAAGAAGTAGAAGAAAAAGAGATTAAACATGAGGGAAAAGGTCCTAAGGTTATTACAGTTACCTCTGGTAAGGGCGGAGTGGGAAAGAGCAATTTTGTTGTAAATCTAGCCATTACCCTTCAAATGAAAGGAAAAAGAGTATTAATTTTTGATGCAGATGTTGGTATGGGAAATGATGACGTGTTGATGGGTATTTTACCTAGATATGATATTAAGGATATAATATTTAATAATATGGAGATTGAGGATGTAGTGATTGAAGGTCCTCATGGGGTTAAGTTATTGCCAGGGGGATCTGGTTTTACCTCAGTTGAGGATATTCCAAAGGATAAAAGGGATAGCTTTTTAAAAAAATTAACTTCTTTAAGCGATTTAGATTATGTTATACTAGATACGGGTGCTGGAATAAGTAGGAATGTATTAGGATTTATTGCTTGCTCAGATGAGCTAATTGTAATAACAACTCCAGAGCCAACCTCTCTTACAGATGCTTACTGTTTGCTAAAGGTTGTAAATCATTTTAAAATAAAATCTTCAGCAAAAGTTGTAGTAAATAAGACCTTTAATTTAAGAGAAGGAATGGAAACCTATAACAAATTTAATAACACAGTTAATAATTTTTTAGAGATAAAATTGCAATATTTAGGCGCCTTATCAGATGATAAAAAATTGGTGGAGGCAGTTAGAAAGCAAAAGCCTTTCGTAATAAGCTCCCCTAATTCAGACGTAGCAAAAGAGATTAATTCTATCGCAAATGAAATAGTAGGTGAAATAAGTTTAGGCGATAGTGTAGGAGTTCAGGGTTTATTTAAGAAGTTGTTTAGTATTTTTTCATAGGGGATGATGTGATGACGAATAATATTAAATTTACAGTCAATGGAAAAATTGAAATATTAATGGAGGATGGAATTTATAAAAGTAATATTCAAGATATTTACGATGATCATATTGGTATAAGTATTCCAGTTAAGGAAGGAATGTATTTACCCTTAAAAAAGGGAGAGAAGGTAGAAGGAATTTTCTATTCTTATAAGGGAACTTTTAAATTTCACACGGTGGTGGTTGGAAGAAAAATCGATAGAATAATGATGATTTTGATTGCAACACCTAAAAACTTTATTAAAATTCAAAGAAGAAATTATGTAAGAGTTCTTACAGTATCTAAGGCAATTTGTTCTGTAATAGATTCTTCAGAAGATGCGCAGTTTTTCGAAGGTTTTACATTAGATGTAAGTGCAGGTGGCATGAAGCTATCCACTACTAAAGAGCTGTATAGTGGAGATATAATAGCCATTTCTTTAACTTTGAAAGATGAAGAGCTTCACTTAAAAGGAAAAATTATAAGAGTAGAAAAAGAAGATAAAAGAAATATATGTGGAGTGGCATTTATAGATGTTGATAATAGAACCAGTGAAAAAATTGTGAGACTGCTGTTTCAAATTATGAGAGAGCAAAGGAAAAATGCACCAAGGGAGGATTAATAATGAATGCATCAATGAGCCCTGGGATGAGAGAAGAAATAATAAAACAATATATACCTCTTGTTAAATATATCGCATCTAGAATTATTATTGGGAAAACTAAACATATAGAATTTGAAGATTTAGTTGGTTATGGTATGATTGGGCTTATGGATTCTATAAATAAATTTGATGAATCGAGAGGTATGAAATTTTCAACCTATGCTTCTATAAGAATAAAAGGCTCCATGATTGATGAGTTAAGAAAAATCAGTCCTATTTCTAAAGGGGCCATAGATAAATTAAATAGATATAATGAAGCAGTAGAAAAATTACAGAAGAAAAATTTTAGTGAGCCTAATATAAAGGAAATTAGTGAAGAACTAAGCATTTCAGTAGAAGAGGTTTCACAAATTGAAAGTTATATAAATTATATTTCCGTTGTTTCCCTAGAAGACTTAATATTTTCTGAGGATGATGATATTCCACTAATGGGAACAATTATAGATGAAAAGAGCCCAAATCCCGAGAAAACTTTAGAGGAAAAGGAACTTTTGGAGCACTTAGAGAGAGCTTTAAATAACTTAAAGGAAAAAGATAAAACCGTATTATCCCTTTATTACTATGAGAGATTAACATTAAAAGAAATTGGCAAGATACTTGAGGTTTCAGAATCAAGAGTTTGCCAATTACATAGTAGGGCCATTGTAAATTTAAGAGGAGAGCTTAAAAAATTAAAATATAATTTAGAAAGCTAAATTAGGTGATAATATGACTATAATTTTATTAATATTCGGTTTTTTATTAATAGGTATAAATGTGATAGCTTTAAAAAAGGATAGTAGGTCCTTTACTAAAATTGTGAATGATGAAAAAGAAAGTGTAAACTCTACAAGAGAAATAGAAGATGCTATTTTTAACCTTCAAATGGAGCTAGAAGAAATAAAACTAATTATAAATGAAAATATAAAGAAAGAAGTAATACCTGAAGAAAAGCCTAGAGAAATAGTACATAATGAAGTATATGATAAATCAGAAAAAAAGAATAATGTTAAAATAGATGAAGTTAGAGAATTATTGGATAAAGGAATGACTTTAGAGGATATTGCTCAGAAGCTCCAAATAGGCAAGGGGGAATTGCTATTAATAAAAGAATTATATCTAAAATAAAAGAAGTAATATTTTTTCTAAGTGATAAGAAGCTTTTATTAGGAGTAGGCATAGGAATAGTATTTAGCACTATGGTTATGATAGGCGCTAAAATAAATTATCAAATAAGTCCTTATGAAATTGAAAAAAGAGCACGTTCTATGGGAATGGAGTATCCAGAAGATATGAAGGTTTTAATAGAGGAGGAAATTAGCAAATGATAAGAAGTCTTTACACCTCAGTTTCAGGCATGATTACTCAAGAGAGTAAGCAAGGAGTAATTACCAATAATTTAGCCAATGTAAATACTATTGGATTTAAAAGTGGAAACTTATCTGTAAAAGAATTTGATAGGGTTTTATTATATAATTATGATAAAATTCAAAATGGAAAAAACTACAGACAGGATTTAGGAGAAATTAGCTTAGGGAGTAAAATTGACGATGTAAACACTAATTTTACTCAAGGAGTCTTTGAAAAAACAGATAAGGCAACAGATTTTTCTTTAGAAGGCAACGGATTTTTTACAGTAGAAAGAAATGACGGAATTGGAGTTAATAGATATTATACTAGAGATGGAAGTTTTCATGTAAATTCTAGAGGGTATTTGGTAAACAGCAGTGGTGACAATGTGTTAGGTGTCAATTTGGAAACTGAGGAAATTGAGCCTATTAGAATAGAAAGCAATAATTTTGTTTTAGATGGTGAAGGCAATTTAAATGTGGAGGGAAGTCCCTTATATAGGTTTTATACTGTAGATTTCGAAAACTACAGTGGTTTACAGAAATTTGGTGATAACATTTATAGAGGGGAAAATGAAAGAGAAACTAATAATATTAGTGTTAGACAATACCAGGTTGAGAAATCTAATGTAAATGTGATAAAAGAAATGGTGGATATGATGACTGTTATTAGAAGTTTTGAAACAAACCAAAAACTAATACAATCTATTGATGAAACCTTAGGAAAAGCAGTAAATGAACTAGGCTCTGTAAGATAATTTGATTATGAGGGTGATTTAAATGCTTAGAATACTTTGGAATGGTAAAAGTGCAATGTCAGCGCAACAGGATAAATTAGATTCTATATCAAATAATTTATCTAATGTAAATACAGAAGGTTATAAGAGAATGGATGTAACCTTTAAAGATCTTATGTCTGAGGCCTTAGACAGAAGAGGATATCCAGTTAATAGGGGAGAAAATAAAAACTTAATTACAGGTACAGGAGTTAGGACAGCAAATTGGATAAGAGATAAATCTCAAGGGAACCTACTTCAAACTAATATTAAAACGGATTTAGCTATAGATGGAGAAGGATATTTTAGAGTTGAAACAAAAAATGGAGAATATAGATACATTAGATCTGGTAGCTTTAACATTGATAATAATGGAGAACTTATGGATAAGAATGGAAACAAACTATCTATAGAGCTTTTTGAAGAAGAAGAGGAAATTAAATTTACAAAGGATAATTTTATAATAAAAGAAGATGGAAGTTTATTTGCCAAAATTGATGATTCGAACAATAGTGGTTTAAGAGAAGTAGGAAAAATAAATACCTACAATGCTGTAGGAGATGACGCATTTATTTCTGTGGGAGAGAATCTTTATGTTGCAAGAGAAGAGGTTATTCCAACTATTTCAAATGCTAATATATTGCAAGGCTTTGTTGAAGGGTCTAATGTAGATGTGTCAAAGGAAATGACAGATATGATTTTGTCTCAAAGGGCCTTTGAATTTGGTTCAAGAGCAATTAAAGCTGCAGATGAAATGTGGGGAATGGTTAATAACTTAAGAGGAAGATAGTTTATTAAAAAAGGATTTTGCATGGCAAAATCCTTTTTAGTTAAATTTTCGTATTACTATAAAAAAAACAACAAAGCAAACCATGCATATACTATAAGCAATACTTAAGTAGTCTTTAATACAAATATCATCAATTTTATTAGTATACTCTCCATAGCTTTTTATATAATCTGTATTATTGTCATTAAAACAATAATAAAAATTTACAGATTCTATATATGCAGCTAAAATATCTACGTTAAGCAAAGGTTTCATATAGAAGTTTAAAAGATAATCTCCCTTAAAATCTATAGAAATTTTTTTGTTTCTACATAGGTATATTAAATATAAAACAATCTGAACAAAGCAAGAGGGAACTATTGTAAAAATATTAAATACAAAGTTAAAGAATAATATGTTATTTTGTAAACTTATATTATAAATAAGTGCATATACTAAAGCCACATAGTTGTCAAAAAAAAGTATATACATAATTGGAGCTATGAATCCACAAACAATTGAACGAGATATTAGAGAAATGGAATCGTAAAAATGAACCTTTTCTCTTTTTTTTAGATTTTTCCTTTCAGTATTACTTATGTCTATTACTAAAAATGAAGTTATAAAGTTTAAAAGTTCCTTATTATTACTTAATCTATATAAAAAATATAGCAATACCAAAAGAATTATATAAAATGCAGTAATTAAAAAGTCAGTTTTAAGTATCTTTCTGATTTTAGAGTTAATAACACTAAAAACATATTGCCTATCAATTTTCCATAAAATTAAACTTAGCAAGCACCCTAGTAAATAGCCTACCCCCATTGTTTCATCCCTCCATATTAACCTATTTATTAATTAATATGCAGAGAAACTCCCTTTAATTCTAATCTATTAATTCTTTCATATTAACCTTTTTAAATTTAATATGAAACTTTATTTTTGGACAGAATTTTTCCATAGGCGTAATAGGATAAAAATATTTACAATACATAAAAACCCCTCCACATATATTAATCAGTATTATTATATGTAAAGGGGCTTAATAAGTTTACTAATTATTTTAGTTCTGTAGCAGCAGTGGTTAAAGGTGGTATTACTTGTTTTTTTCTAGACATTACCCCAGCAGCATATAAACTATTATCTACTATAGCTTTATTAAAGGCCTTAGATACTATATGCTTCTCATTGCCTGTTACAAGAAGCTCTGACCCATCTCTAAGTAGGTCTGTAACCATAAGTATTAATAAGTCATAATTGTCACTTTCACATTTACTTTCCATATAAGAAATCATGTCAGCTTTAATTGAGTTAAAGCCTTCTCTATCCATGGTTATTATTTGACCAACTCCTACCTTAAGGGAACTCATTTTAAAAGTCTTAAAGTCTTGATTAAAAATTTCATTAACGGATTTACCCTGCAATGAGGTTCCAGCTTTAAACATTTCACTAGCAAAACTATCCACATTTATGTCGGCAATTTCACTTAATCTTTTAAGCATTAATTTATCCGTATTAGTTGAAGTAGGCGATTTAAATAGTAGGGTATCAGAAATAATAGCTGAAGCGAGGATACCTGCAATCTTTTTAGAAGGTCTAATACCATTTTCAAAAAAGATTGAGGATATTATAGTTGCAGTACAACCTACAGGTTCATTTCTAAAGTAAATAGGGGAACCTGTTTGAATATCTCCAATTCTGTGATGATCAATTATTTCAAGTAAGTCTGCATCTTCCAGGCCAGGTACAGATTGAGTTCTCTCATTGTGATCAACTAATATTACCTTTTTCTTATTTTTAGAAATAAGGTGATATCTAGAAACACTTCCAAGAACTTTATGTTCTGTATTTATTACAGGATAGCTTCTATATCTGGTTTCAATCATAATATCCTTTGCGTCTTCTATCAAATCCTCCTCTTGAAATACTACTAAATTTTCACTAGACATAACATATTTTACAGGTATGCTTTGAGGTATTAATCTAGCAGTGGTAAAGGTATCATAAGGAGTTACTATAATAGAGCAATTAACTTCTTTAGCTTTTTCTAAAATATTAGCACTTATACTATTTTTGCCTGTTATTATCATTAAAGAAGCTTTGCACTCTAGAGTTAATTCTTGAGCATCTTCTCTATCTCCACAGATTACAATATCACCTTCTTCGATTATTTCACGAGCATTATCGGGATGCATAGCTGTAATTACAATCTTACCATTAAAGTATTTTGTATTTTCGCTTAAATAAATACACTCTGCAGATAAAGTTTCAATGATGTTTTCTAAAGTAGTCTTACTTTTTGAAAGTATAGCATTATCCCAAATATCCATATATGTAGAAGTAATATTTGTAATAGAAGCTAGGCCAATTAACTTATCATCTTCATCTACTACAGTAAGAGTTTTTACATTGTGTTTTTTCATGAGAGACCAAACCATTTTAAGTGAGGCTTCAGGATGAATAGGAGGCATAATATCAAAATTTAAATCTTTTATTTGAGGCTTTACTGTTTCTATAAGTTCAGGGCATTCTACTCCAAAAAAATCTAAAACAAATTGAGTTTCGCGATTGAGATCCCCAAGTCTTATAGGAATTGCCTTTAGATTTGTTGTCTTGTTTTTAAATTCAGCATAAGCAATGGCAGAACAAATAGAATCGGTATCAGGGTGCTTATGACCGCTTATATAAACTATATCCATAAAATTCACTCCTTCACTAGTATATCTACATAATCATATCAAAAATATATATAAATTTGAAGTAAATAAAATATTTTATACATTTCACTCATATATTTAATGTGATTACTATTAGCGATAAGCAGGAGGGATAGTCATGATATATGAAAAAGATGCTTTTTCTGGGCTAGATTCTAGAGAAGCGGAGCGAAGGTTAAAAAAATATGGACCTAACATACTAGAGAGTAGGGAAAAAATTTCCCCATTAAAAATATTTCTCCAACAATTCAATGATTTCATGGTTTGGGTATTAATAGCTGCTACCTTGTTATCTGGCTTCATGGGAGAGAAGGCGGATGCAATTACCATACTTATTATTGTTGTGATGAATGGAATATTAGGTTTTATTCAAGAGTATAAGACAGAGAAATCTTTAGAAGCTTTAAATAGCTTAGCAGCCCCTACAGCAAAGGTAATGAGGGATGGAATATTAAAAGTAATCAATGCAGAAAATCTAGTTATGGGAGATATAGTAATAATTGAAAGCGGGGATAGAATACCAGCGGATTGTACCTTAGTTGAAGATTTCTCATTAATGGTAGATGAATCACTGCTCACAGGGGAATCTGTAGGAGTAAACAAGAGCTCAAGGAAGCAGGAAAATATTTATATGGGGACCACAGTTTTAACAGGTAGAGGGAAGGGAAAGGTAATATCTATAGGCATGAAAACTGAAATGGGTAAAATAGCAGGCATGCTTCAAGATATTGAGAAAGAGCAATCACCATTAAAAGAAAAATTAAACTCATTAGGTAAGGTATTAGTGATACTATGTATAGGAATTTGTATTGTAGTAACAATTACAGGAATTAGCAGAGGACATGATAAATACCAAATGCTTTTACTTGGTATAAGTTTAGCTGTAGCAGCTATTCCAGAAGGATTACCAGCAATAGTAACAGTAGCTCTTGCGTTGGGAGTTTCAAGAATGCTTAAGAAAAATGCTTTAGTAAGAAGACTTCCAGCGGTAGAAACATTGGGATGCACTTCTGTTATTTGTAGTGATAAGACGGGAACCTTAACAGAAAATAAAATGACTGTAACAGATATGTATTTTAATGATAGCTTTCATAAACTTGAAAAAGAGTCAATGTATAAAAATCCATTACTAAAAAAATGCGTTACATATTGTAGTGACTGCAACGTTAATTTTAAAGAAAGCACATTAGAAAGGGCGTTATCTGGAGATCCTACAGAAAAAGCATTAATTAAAGCTTTTGCAAAAGACGGAAGGGATGTAAAAGACACTTTAGATAAAGGAAGAAGAATCAATGAAAAACCTTTTACTTCAGATAGAAAAATGATGTCTGTTTTAATAAAAGAGGGGGTAAATATTAATATTTACTTAAAAGGAGCTCCAGAAAGGGTAATTGATAGATGTAAGTATGTAATCATTGATGGAGAAGCGAGACTTCTAACTTCTACCTATAAAAGTAGAATATTAAGAGCAGTGGAAACCATGTCTTTTAAGGCTTTAAGATGTATTGCTTTAGCCTATAAACCTGAATTAAATTATAGAGATGGTTCAAGAGAATATGAAGAAAATGATTTGATTTTAATAGGAGTTGCGGGAATAATAGATCCTCCTAGAAAAGAAGTTAAGGAAGCAGTATTTAAATGTAAGATGGCAGGAATAAGGCCAGTTATGATAACAGGTGATCATAAAAACACTGCCTTTGCTATAGGAAAAGAATTAGATATAGTAAAAAATGAAGAGGAAGTAATTACAGGGGAAGAACTAGATAAGTTAGATGACAAAGGGTTATTAAAAATTATTGATAATATTAAAGTATTTGCAAGAGTTAGTCCAAATCATAAATTAAGAATAGTTAAAGCTTTTAAGAATAAGAACAATATAGTGGCCATGACAGGAGATGGAGTTAATGATGCGCCTGCTGTTAAAGAAGCAGATATTGGTATTTCTATGGGGATATCAGGAACAGATGTAACTAAGGAAGCTTCATCTATGATACTCCTAGATGATAACTTTGCTACAATTGTTTCGGCAGTTGAAGAGGGTAGAGTTATTTATGATAATATAAGAAAATTTATAAGATATTTACTATCATGTAATTTAGGAGAGGTTTTAACTATGTTTCTTGCATCACTAATGAATTTACCAACACCAATGCTACCTATTCAAATACTTTTTGTTAATTTAGCTACAGATGGATTGCCAGCTATGGCACTTGGAGTAGATTCGGCGGATATAGATATAATGGAACAAAGGCCAAGGCCTAAGAATGAAAGTATATTTGCTAGGGGACTTAAAGAAAAAATATTAATCAGGGGAACTTTAATTGGTGTTTGCACTGTAGGAGCTTTTATTATGGGTTATAGATATAATATGGATCTAAAAACTTGTAGAACATTAGCTCTATGTACTTTGGTTATGTCTCAGTTAATACATGTTTTTGAGTGTAGATCGGAGAGGCATTCTATATTTGAAATAAAGCTTTTTACAAATACTTATTTAGTTCTTGCTGTAGGCTTTTCCATTGCTATGGTTTTAAGCATTTTATATATTCCATTTTTACAAAAAATATTTCATACAGTACCACTGAGTTTAGCACAATGGTGTATAGTACTATTCCTATCTGGCATAATTTCTTTTGTAAATAGTTTATATTTACTTTTGTGGAATAGAAGAAGATAAAAAACAGGTCCTAGGACCTGTTTTTTTATTATCTATATTTTGTTTTAACCTTTTGAACCTTAGGTTCTTTACCCTCTATAGGTACCAAGTCTTTTTTAGTAGTTAGATTTCTTATATTCATTATTTCGATTTGTTCTCGATTTTCTTTTCCTTTTTTACCTTTTAATCCTTGAACTAATAAATAATTGCCTTGAGAAATTTGCATAAAATCAATTTTCTTGAACCATCTACGTTTTTTAAATACACATTTAGTTATGTTCTTGCTTCTATCTGGCTTTACTAATAATGTAACTGTTAATCTATAGAGAATTCCTAAAAAGGATTTTTCTTCTACTTTAATGGAGACTACATTACCTTGTACTTGAGCCAATCTATCCCCATATTTTTTTATATAATTTTCTGCATAATATTTATTTAGTTTATCTGTAAATCCCATACGTATGACTCCTTTGCAATAGATTTGGTAGGTTAGCTATATTATACCATAGTATTTACAATTTTAAAATAAGGATATATCAGTTTTTCTATTTATAGTTTATCCTTTATTGTCATATATTATAGATAGTTATAGAGTTTTTTAATTGATTAGTTAAATAGTTATATAAGAGGTTGTAAAAATTTTGCCATTGTAATACAATAAGCTTAAAAATAAGTACAATTGGAGGGATATCATGAATAAAAATGGATTGTCATCATTTATAGATCACACAGTGTTGAAACCTGAAACAGGAGTAGATAAAATCAAAGAAGTTTGCGAGGAAGCTTTAAAATATGAATTTGCTTCAGTTTGCATAAATCCATGTAATGTTAAAGTAGCAAGCAGTTTATTAAAGGGAAGCAAGGTGAAGGTTTGTACTGTTATTGGATTTCCTTTAGGTGCCAATACAACTGATGTGAAGGTTTTTGAAACAAAAGATGCCATAGCAAACGGTGCTGAAGAAATAGATATGGTTATTAACATAGGAAAACTTAAGGATAAAGAATATACCTTTGTTAAAAAGGATATTGAAGAAGTGGTTAAAGCAGCAAAGGATAAGGCTATAGTAAAAGTAATCATTGAGGCCTGTTTATTAAGCGAAGAAGAAAAAATAATGGCTTGTAAGCTTTCAAAAGAAGCAGGAGCAGATTTTGTGAAAACCTCCACAGGTTTTTCAACAGGAGGAGCTACTGTTTCAGATATTAAGCTTATGAGAGAAGTTGTAGGCAGTGAGATGGGGGTTAAGGCCTCAGGCGGAGTTAGAAGCTATGAGGATGCGGTTGATATGATAAATGCAGGTGCTTCTAGGATAGGTGCGTCAGCTTCCGTTCAAATTTGTGAAAATGAAAATGTTAATAAAGAGGATTTATATTAGAAAAGCTTGCAATTTTGCAAGCTTTTTTCTATTGAGAGTAATAATAAAAAAATGTTACTAAAAATCAATATGTAGAATATTATTATACTAATGGTATGAATAGGGGGGATATGAATGAGTGAATTAAATATTAGGGACGTAAAATATTCCATTGATTTTAGTAATATTGAAGTTAAGGAAATGGATTTGCATTTAGTAACTAACGAAGATGTATTTAGAGATATTAAAAGAGCCTTAGAAATAAAAAAGGAAGGATTTAATGTATTTTTAATAGATGATTTTTCAAAAGATAAGCTTCAAGCTATAAAAGAATTTGTAGAAGAAAATTTACCGGGCAATCCGCCTAAGGATATTTGTTATGTTTTAGAGCTAGAAGGAAGAAATCCTAAAGGTGTTTTTTTATCTAATGGTAAGGGTAAAATATTTAAAAAATATTTAGAAGAACTACAAAAAGCTTATCATCAAGGAGCTTATGATTTTTACAATACTTCTGATAACAAGGAAAAAGAAAAATTACTTAAGAAAGTGCAAAAAAGTAGAAGTGATTTAATAGGAGAAATGGTAAAAATAGCAGAAGAAAATGGTTTTGATATTAAATTTACAGGTGGCGGATTTACATTTATTCCGATGAAAGAAGACGGGGACCCTATGAGCGAAAAGGAATATGAAACTTTAGAAAAGGAAAATAAAGATAATATAATTAACAAGGTGTTTCAATTAAAAGAAAAAGCACAAGATATTTTAGATAAAATAAAAGATAGTGAAGAAGAGAGCATCGAGGATATTAGAAAACTTATGGAGGAATACTTGGAAGAAAAGCTGGCTGAAGTAAAAGAAGAATATAAAAAAGAATTATGTGAAGAAACTATAGCCATTAAATATTTAGATAAATTGTGTAAAAGTGTGGAAAAGGGATTAATAGAAAATTATACTATGAGTTATGAAGAGGATGAAGATGAAATATCAGAGATAATTTATAAATATGGAGTTAATGTAATTGTAGATAATAGCAATAATAAAAAACCTGTTTGCATTTATGAAGATGATCCAAGCGTAACAAATCTTTTAGGTAACATTGAATATGAAAATAAAAATGGAGTTTACGTTACCGACATAAGCTTAATAAAAGCAGGTTCAATGTTAAAGGCCAATGAAGGGTGTATTATACTTAGAATGAATAACTTACTCTCCAATCCGTCTTCTTATTATTATTTGAAAAAAGCTTTAATAAATGGAAAGGTTGATATAGATTATAATAAAGGATATCTAGAATTATTATCTTTAAGTGGTATTCATCCAGAGCCTATTGGAGTAAATGTTAAAGTTATACTTATAGGAGATTATGAGGTTTTTGATATTTTATATAATAATGATGAGGACTTTAAAAAAATTTTTAAAATAAAAGCTCAATATAATCCTTATATCAAAATTGATCATAAAACTAAGTCTTCATTTTTAAAAGCTTTAAATATAATAGAGAAAAACAATAGTATTCTCCCTTTAAGTAGTGAAGCTATCAATGAGGTAGCAAAATATTTAGCTAGAAAATCTGAAAATAAAAATAAGTTATATTTCAATATAGAGGAAATGGAAAAAATAATACTTCTTGCAAACAATGAAGCTGTAAATGAATTTAAAGATTTAATATATCCTGATCATATTATAAAGGTATCTTACCACGAAGACATTATGGAAAAAGAAATCTTAGAAGCTTTTGAAGAAAAAAAGATAATGATAAATGTAAAAGATAAACTTATTGGAAAAATAAATGGACTGACAGTACTGGATGCGGGATACTTTTCCTTTGGAAAACCCGTAAGAATAACTTGCAGTTGTTATAATGGAGATGGGAATATTATAGACGTTCAAAAGGATAGTCAATTAAGTGGAAAAATCCATAGCAAGTCCATAAATATTTTAAAGGGATATATGAATAATTTAATAGGAGGATATGATAAAATTCCTGTAGATTTTCATTTGAGTTTTGAACAAGTTTATGGAAAAGTGGATGGAGATAGTGCTTCTGTAGCAGAGGTTATAGGTATGCTATCCTCTTTAAGTAAAGTAGGAGTTAAAAATAATATTGCAGTAACAGGATCTATAAATCAAATAGGTGAAGTTCAACCTATTGGTGGAGTGAATGAAAAAATAGAAGGGTTTTTTAAAGTGTGTAAAAGATTAGATAATATAAAAGGAAAAGGAGTGCTTATACCTTATTCTAATATAGGTAATTTAGTTTTAAATAAAGAAGTAGAAGAAGAAATTGAAAAAGGAAACTTTAAAATATATACCATGGAAACCATTGAAGACGCTGTAAATATTTTAATGGGCGATGAAGGGATAACTTATAATGAGGTATTAGATGAAATAAAAAAGGAGTTAAAAAAGTACAATAAAAAATCAAAATAATTAAAAATGAAGAGTATGTGAAAAAGAAACATGCTCTTTATTTTTTTGTGGGAGATTTTATATAATGAATACGTAATTATATATGAAGAGCAATGAAGGGGGGAAGGATTTTGGATGAAATAGTTAAAAAAATAAAAAATAGAGATTCTAAAAGTCTTAAATTATTAATGGATATGTGCACAAACCTTTTTTATAAAGTGTGCTATAGCATATTGATTTCCGTTGGAAAAGAAGAAGATATAGAAGAATGTGTGCAAGATGTATTCATTCATATATGGAATAATATTTATGATTTTAACTATGAAAGAGGAAGTTTTAAAACATGGGTTATGGTGATTTGTAAGTATAAAGCGCTGGATTACAGAAGAAAGTTATTGAAAAACAAAGAGATTGAAGGCTTAGATGAATTAGAAGTTACTTCTAAAGAAGAGGTTGAGGGTAATATAGTCTCAGCGGAAAATAAAAGGGAGATTGTAAATTGGATAAAAAGTTTAGATGAAATTGATAAAGAAATCTTTATAAAAAGATATTTACTTCATCAAGGGATAGAGGATATAAGTAATCAATTAAATATGAGCAGAGGAGCCATTGATAATCGGCTTTGGAGGGGAAGAAAAAAGTTAGCAGAACATTTAGCGAAATTAAGAAGGGAGGAGATAATATGAACCTAACAGACAAAGATATTTTTAGACTAGTTGATGAGTTTGATATAGATGAGTTTGAGGAAATAATGGGGGATACTTTGGTAAAGGATATTGTAGTTGATGACCTAACAAAAAAAAGAATAGAAGCTGGAGTTTTTAAAAAGCTAGGTAATACATTTGAGGAAGCAAAAAGTAAAAAAACTATGAAAAACAAAATTATTGCAGCCTCTATAGCATCTGCGTTAATAATATCTTCTTTTCAATTATTGCCTAATAGTGTATTAGCAGAGATTAGAGCTAGGCTACAGTTTATACCGGGCATAGGAAAGGTTGTTGAAAAGGAAGGGGAAGAAAACTTATATATATTAGATAAAACTATTAAAACTCCTTATAAAAGTGGAGAGATTATTATAAAATCAGTAATAAAAAAGGGAGAAAGTATTGAATTAGTTATTAATGGGGAGAGATTAAATTGGATATTAGGAGAGCATATAAAAATTAAAAATGGTAATGGTAGTTTTTATGAAAGCAAAGGTTATTCAATAAGAGGGGTAAGGACAGGGACATGGGAAGGATATTATTCTTTCAAAGGTGATTTAAGAAAAGATAATTTGCTTACCATAGTTATTGAAGATGAATTAGAAATTCCTATTACACTTGTAGAGGCTAAATCCTTTGAAAATTATTCAAGTATAGGGGCTACTGATAAGAAAAACGGAGTGGCGATTACGGCAGTAAGTTCAAAGGAAGATGATAGTATAAAAATCAACCTAATTTATCCACCATTAGAAGGCAAAGAAATAATAAGCTTTGCGAAGGTATACAGAGATCTAAAGATTCAATATGATATGAAAGTTACAGATGATAAAGGGAATGTATACGAACTTAAATATCCATCAGCATACAGAAAAGCTTTGAGTGAATTTACTTTTAAAGGAAATAACGATGCAGAATACTATAATTTAAAAATCCCATTTATTGAATTAGAATATAAAGATAAAGCAAATGTAGAAGTAGACATTCCCAGTGATGGTAAACTGCAAATAAATAAACAGTTTAGTATTGCAGGATTTAAAGTGGAAATAACAAATGTTGAGAGGTTGGATAAAAATAATATAAGAATATATGTAGATACTTTTTATGATAGGAATAAAGTAGAGAGTTTAAAAAGTATAGGATTAGACAGTAGTAAGTTGCCAATGCGTGGATATATGACACATTTTTCTGATGATGAAAGTATTGAGTATTTTGAATTTGAGATAAAACCTAGCATGAAAAATATAACTTTATCATTTATTGAAGCAGAAACGGAGCTTCAGGGTCATTGGAAGGTAAAAATAGAAAATACTATTGACTAATAGAAGAATAAGAAGTAAAGTATACATAGGATATCTATGCATAGATATCCTATGTATACATTTTTTTAAGGGGTGAGTTTATGAAATTTGATAAAGAGCTTTTAAAGGGGAGTACAGAAACTTTAATTCTAAGCTTAATTAAGGACAACTCTATGTACGGTTATCAGATAATTAAGGAGCTAGAAATAAAGTCTTCGGGGGTGTTCATGTTAAAGGAAGGCACATTATATCCAATACTTCATGGATTAGAAGAAAAGGGTGTAGTAGAATCCTTTTGGAATGAAGGAGACAATAAGAGAAAGAGAAAGTATTATAAAATAACGGAAAGAGGAAAGGAATATCTAAAAGAAAAAGAAGAAGAATGGAAATTTTTTAAGGGTGCTGTAGATAGAGTGTTATGGGAGGGAATAGTATGGAATTAATGGATTTTGAAGTTGTAAGAGAGTATATAGAGTCCCTTCTTAAAGAAGTTAAAAATAAAGAAGTTCATGAGGAAATAACCTTAGAAATTTTATCTCATATTGAAGAGAGATACGAAGATGCTTTAGAAAGGGGACTAAATAGTGAAGAGGGTATTTTAGAATCTATTAAAGCTATGGGAAGTCCAGAAGAAGCAGGTCAAAGATTAAATATTGTACATAAAGGTAAAATAGAATGGGGCATAGTAATTCCTTCTATATTAATGTGTTGTATTGGCGTATTTTTAATGTTTTTCATGGTAGGCTATGATGAAAATTTTAGTAGAAATATGGCATTAAGAACTGTAATATATTCCGTAATGGGAGTTATATTTGCTGTACTCTTATATAAATTTGATTATAGAAAAATGGAAAGGCACTGCTTAAAAATATTTATTGGAGCTAATTTACTATTATTATTTTCAGTATTTTGGGGTAATAAGATACATGGAGTAAAAAGGTTTTTTACCATAGGAAATAGCAGCATTGATATTATTCAAGTATTTTTGTTTTTAATATGCCTATCCTTACCAGGTGTTTTGAAGGAGGTAAAGGATAAGGGTACTAGAACTTTAATTTATTTAATAGGTATTTATGGAGTTCCATCATCTTTGTTATTTTTAATGCCTTCTGTGATGAGTTTTATTATATATACAGGTGTGTATTTAATTTTAGTCAAAAACAGTAAACTCCAAAAGAAAGAGGCTTTTTTGCTTCCAGGGGGAGTGTTAGGGTATATAAGTATGAAAATTATTACTACACCATACATGAAAGCTAGAATTGCTCCTTTTATAAATATGAGCAAAGATCCCAATGGGATGGGATATATAAATAACCAAATAAACAATTTAATAGGCTTATCAAAGCTATTTGGAAATGGCATAGATAAAAGCCTACAGCTATTGCCAGAATTGCATACAGACTATGTATTTGTTTACGTTGTATATACTTTTGGATGGATTTTTGCTCTAGCCTTAGTAGGTATGGTTATATTTTTTATACATCGCATATTCTCTACTTCAAGGGTTGTAAAAGATAATTATGGAAAATTAATATTAATGTCCTTTGCTACAGTATTTTCTATAGAGTTTAGCTGGAGCATACTTATGAATTTAAACCTAGTTCCAATAATGAGTATAAATTGCCCTTTTATAAGCTATGGAGGTACGGCCATGGTTTTAAATATAGCTTCCATAGGACTCATGATGAGTGTTTATAAAAGGAAAAATTACTCAAGTAAGGCTACAATTATTAATTAACAAGAATAAATGACATGCAAGTGCCAAGCACCGCATGTCATTTTACAAAATATTATTAAATAAAAGAGCAGTTCCCTTAAGTACCATAAAATTAAAGGAATATCCCAGAGCCCATGCTACAAAAGAGTACATAAAGCATTTAGTTAGTTTAGTTTTAAAGGTAAATAAATTATTTTGAGAAGTCTTTATACATTTATAAGAAAAGTACAAAAAAATAATCCAAGGAATAATGCTTTCAATTAAAAGTATAGGTATTAAAAAGCATATTGCAATAAATATATAACACCATTTAGGAAAATTAAGCAAAGTTCCTCCTCCTATTCTTTAAAGAAATTTCCTCTTATTATCTTATCGCTATAATCAAGTCCTTTTATACGAAAATCTATTTCTTCTTTTACATTAGAATCGCCTATATACTCACCTTTGGAAGTGATTACAAAGCTTTCTTTTGTATTTAACAGGTTTCTTCCTATAGAGGTATACATATAATCTTCTGTTTCTGCGCCTATAAGGTGGGACAAAGTAGGGAGGATATCAACTTGTCCACCTATGGTAGATAAGGTTTCTCCCTTTAAATCCTTTGAGTATATAATAAAAGGAACTTCTAAATTATTATTTTTTATATCATAATCTTTGCTTATAGAGCTAATTTCATCGCTAAAAAATTTATGGACTCCCTCGTGATCCCCATAAATTACCAGGATAGAACTATCTAATAAACCTTCCTTATCTAAATTGGTAATAAACTCTCCTATTTGAGAGTCTGTATATCTTATAGATTGAAGATACTTTCCTAATTTTGACTCTTCTAGCTTGGGGGAAAGGTTTAATTCTTTAAGTTCTTCAGGTATAAAAAAAGGAGAGTGGCTAGTTAAGGTTATAGAGAAAGAATAAAAAGGAGTAGGTTGCTTTGTGAGCAGTGAAGACAGCTGCTTGAGAAAGCTTTTATCACTTAACCCTAGACCAATTACTTCATCTATATTAAAATAACTAACATCATAGCATTCCTCGAAACCTATAGATTTTAAAGAATTTAACCAATTCCAATAGGAACCTTTATCAGGATGTGCTGCTAAAGTTTTATATCCTAACCTACTCATAATATTAGGAAGAGAATTAATATAAGTATTATTTGGATACCTAAAAAATGTACTACCTACTCTCAATGGATAAAGGGATGTATTAGCCAAAAGTTCTCCATCGGAAGTTGTGCCATTATGAGTCTGCTCATGAAAATTATCAAAATAAATACTATTTGTAAGTAAATTATTAAGGTTAGGGGTTATTTCCTCGCCATCAACTTTTAACTTAATAACAAAGTTCTCTAAAGATTCCACTTGAAGAAGTATTAGATTTTTACCCTTTAATAAGCCCTTATATTTATTTTCAGGAAAAGGCTCAGCTTTTTTATTTATCCAGTTGCTCAAAGTTTCTTTTTCTTCTGTACTCATTATATAAGGTTTACTATCTTTATAATAATTATAAAAATCAAAAATATGATATCCTATAGGAGTTAAGGAGGCCATTGTTTGGTTTTGAGCCCAGCTCCTTTTAAAAAGCATTTGATTAGAATATCCTTTATCTAATATATCTATTTTATAATGGGCATAACCTAAATATAGAGTAGGAATCAATGATAATAGTAAAAAAGAAGAGATGTTTTTCCTAAAATTCCTATATTGAGACCTAGATTTATAAAATATATAACATAGAATAAAAATGTCTATTATAAATAAAATATCTATAGGCCTAAACATAGCAAGAATACTATCTCCTAGGTTTTCTAAATTCCCTGTTATTTTAAACATATGATAATTTAAAAAAGAGTGGTTGCTCCTGTAGTACCATAAGTCTCCAATATAAATAATACTTAAACACCCGTTAAGAACAATATTGCTTAAGGGATGATAAACCTTACTAAATAAAAATGAAAAGCTTAGGTATATAGAGATAAAAGCTAAATAAACCATAATAGGGGGCATGCTATGAAAGGTTAGGTTATAGATACTTGTACCTTTATCGCTGGAAATTAACAATATAAAAAGAATTGTTTTTAATAATATAAAAGCATAATTAAATTTGAAAATTTTTGAAGAATTAATATTAGAATTTTCCATGTCCCCTCCATAAGTTCGTAATATGATATTTTCTACATTATACTACAAAATAATATACATTATAATGCTTTCACTTGAAATAAAATATTTACTAGAGTATAATTTTATAGGAATTAACTAAAGAGATGAAAGGATTGTGTAACATATATGAAGTTAGGAATTGTGGGACTACCAAACGTTGGTAAGAGTACTTTGTTTAATGCTATAACTAAAGCTGGAGCAGAAGCGGCGAATTATCCATTTTGTACTATAGAGCCAAATGTGGGAGTAGTTACTGTACCAGATAAAAGATTAGATGTTTTGGAAAAAATGTATAATACAAAAAGAAAGCTATATGCAACAATTGAATTTTATGATATAGCAGGATTAGTTAAGGGAGCTAGTCAAGGAGAAGGATTAGGAAACAAGTTTCTTGCTCATATTAGAGAGGTTGAATCCATTGTTCATGTAGTTAGATGCTTTGATGATGGAAATGTAGTTCATGTGGAAGGTTCTGTAGACCCAATTAGAGACATTGAGGTTATAAACCTTGAATTAATATTATCCGACCTAGAAGTATTAGAGAGAAGAATAGAAAAAACTATTAAACAAGCTAGAAGCGGAGATAAAAAGGCAAAGGATGAGCTTGCTTTAATGGAAAGAATAAAAGCACATCTTGAAGCAGAAAAACCAGCTAGAACTTTAGAAGTAACGGAAGAAGAAGGAGAAATGATAAAAGGGTTTTTCTTAATTACTTCAAAGCCAGTTTTATATGTTTGTAATGTTTCAGAAGAAGATTTAATGACTGGAAATATAGAAAATGAATATGTGAAAAAGGTTAAAGAATATGCAGCTAAAGAAAACTCTGGTTCTGTAGTAATAAGCGCTAAAATCGAGGAAGAGTTATCAACTTTAGAAGATGAAGAAAAGCTGGAAATGCTAAAGGAATATGGAATTGAAGAGCCAGGACTTCATAAGTTAATACAAGAAAGTTATAAATTATTAGGTTTAATGAGTTATTTAACTGCAGGAGTTCAAGAAGTAAGAGCTTGGACTATCAAGCAAGGAACTAAGGCTCCTCAGGCAGCGGGGAAAATTCACACAGATTTTGAAAGAGGATTTATAAGAGCGGAAATTATAGCCTACGACAAATTAGTAGAATGTGGCTCTGAGGCAGCGGCAAAGGAAAAAGGTTATTACAGACTTGAAGGAAAAGAGTATGTAATGAAAGACGGAGATGTTGTAAACTTTAGATTTAATGTATAAGTGAAATCATAAAAGGCATAATAAATTTAAACCTATAATTTAAAAAGGAGAGATTTATAATGCCAAAGGATAGTCAACCAGATAATAAAAAGGCAAGACTAGAAAAAGCTAATTACCAAACGCCTATTACTAGAGAATCTGCCAAAAATAGCAATAGAACAACAAAAAAACAATCAGCTGATAGAGAACAGTAATCTGTTCTCTTTTTTAATTTCTAAGAAAATTAAAAAAATTTTCTCAAAAACTATTGACCATTACCATACGTCATGGGTTAAAATGAATATTAGAGGTGAGAACTTTGGCAAAGCTTAGTGATGGATTGTATACTGTGGGGCAATTCGCTAAAAAGGCAGGAGTGACTATTAGAACTTTAAGATTTTATGATAAGATTAATCTTCTTAAGCCTTCCACTTATAATGATTTAGGTTATAGATTGTACAATAAGGAGGACTTTGGTAGGCTACAAAAAATACTCACTTTAAAATTTGTAGGTTTATCACTAGAGGAAATAGGGGATATTATGAAATATGACATAAATGATAAAGATTTTAAAAAATCCCTTAATATTCAAAAGAAAATAATTGAAGATAAGATTAATCATATGCATACTGTATTGAAGGCCATTGATGAAACATTGCTCATGGTAGAAGGACAAGAAGCTTTAAACTGGGATAAGTTTGTAAAGGTTATAAACTTAATAAATTTAGATAAAAAGTGGATTGATCAATATAAGAATGCATCTAACTTAAGAGCTAGGATTAATATACATGAAAAGTTTAGTACAAATAAAGAAGGATGGATGCCTTGGTATTTTAAGCAGCTTAACATACCTAAAAATTCTAAAATACTTGAACTTGGATGTGGGGACGGAAGTTTTTGGGCTAAAAATATAAATGAAGTATCTAAGGACTGGCAGATAGTCATGACAGATTTTTCAGAAGGTATGCTAAATGATGCTAAGAAGAACTTAAAGGAATGGAAACATAATTTTACATTTGGTGTAGTTGACGCCCAGGAATTGCCTTATGAGGATGAAAGCTTTGACGTAGTTATTGCTAACCATATGCTATACCACTTAAATGATTTAGATAAAGCCCTTGGTGAAATAAAAAGAGTGCTAAAACCTAATGGAATATTTTATGCTTCAACAGTGGGTAAAAACCACATGAAAGAAATGAGAGATATTATTTCTTGTGTAGATAAGGATTTGCTTAATATGGAGGGCTTTACACTAACGGAAAAGTTTCAATTAGATAGCGGTAAGGATAGACTTAATAAGTGGTTTAAAAATGTGGAAATTTATAAATATGAAGATAGTTTAGAGGTTTCTGAGGGTTACGCCATCATTGATTATATTTTTTCCATGCCAGGTAATATTGAGAGTGTATTTAAAGGTGATAAATTTTCTAAATTAGAAGAAATTATAAAAGGTTTAATTAAAGATAAAAATTATATACACATAACTAAGGACACAGGATTTTTTAAATCTATAAAATAAATAAAAAAATAAAAGGAGTGTTTGTAATGGGAAAAAAGATACCTTTTTCACCACCAGATATAACTAAGGATGAAATTAATGAAGTAGTAAAAGTTTTAGAATCAGGATGGATTACCTCTGGACCGAAAGTATTAGAATTTGAAGAAGCTATGAAAAAGTTTTGTGAAGCAAATTATGCTGTAGCGGTAAATAGTGCCACTGCAGGTATGGAGCTTTTACTAAAGGTATTTGATATAAAAGAAGGAGACGAAGTTATTACTACTACCTACACTTATGCAGCTACGGCAAATGTAATTGTTCATAGAGGAATAAAACCAACCTTTGTAGATGTGGAGAAGGATAGTTTCTTAATAGATATAGATGCAGTGGAAAAGGCAATAACTCCACGTACAAAGGTAATTATGCCAGTAGATTATGCTGGTGTGCCAGTAGATTATGATAAGTTGAAAAATATGCTAAAAAGAATAGGAAGGGAAGATATCATAACTATTTGTGACTCTGCTCATTCCTATGGTGCAAAATACAAGGGCAAAAGAGTGGGAACTCAATGTGATTTCCATGTGTTTTCCTTCCATGCAGTAAAAAATCTAACTACTGCCGAGGGCGGAGGAATTACCTTTAACAATAATATAAAAGGTAAAGAGGAATTATTAAGAGAGCTTAAGGTTACAGCTCTTCATGGCCAAACAAAGGATGCTCTATCAAAGATGAAGGCAGGAGCTTGGCAATACGATATTATAACGGATGGATTTAAGTGTAACATGACAGACATTATGGCGGCTATTGGAGTTGCGCAAATGAAACGTTATGAAGAAATGCTCGATTATAGAAAACAAATATTTGAAATTTATAATAATAACTTAAAAGATAAAGAGTGGGCTATTGTACCATTTACTAAAGATGATATAGAGGAATCCTGTTATCATTTATTTCCTTTAAGAATAAAAGGATTTGAGGAGAAGGATAGAAATAAAGTTATTGAAAAATTGGCAGAAAAGGACATAGCTACCAATGTGCATTTTATGCCATTGCCAATGTTAACTCTATATAAAAATTTGGGATATAAAATAGAGGATTATCCAAATGCATACAATCAATATAAAAATGAAATTAGCCTGCCAGTATATTCAATCCTTCCATTAGAGGATGCTGATTATCTGGTTAAGGAAGTTATAAAAGCTGTAGAAGAAATAATATAGTTTAAGGGAGGATTATTTATGAAAGTTGGATTTTATACATCAGAAAGAGAATATTCAGAGAAAAGAGAAGAATTTCAAATAGCCATAGAAAGTGCTTTAAAGGACGGTATTTCTACCTTAGGACAGGAAGTAAAGGATTTTGAAAAATCCATAGAAGACTTTACGGGAGCAAAGCACGCTATAGGTGTAGCTTCAGGAACAGACGCATTAATTCTTTTATCAGACATGATGGGATATAAAAATGGTAAAGAAGTTATAACAACTCCTTTCACCTTTCTTGCTTCAACTTCATGTATAGCAAGACAAGGAGGAAAACCTGTTTTCGTGGATATAGATCC